>JALXEW010000232.1 GCA_027069285.1 Ardenticatenia bacterium
TATGGGATGCGCTCCGGCACCCCCCGATGGTCGTCTTTCATGGTTATTCGTGCCCGATGGGCTTATCCTTCCATCACTTCCTGTTCCTTGCGCTCGCCGGCAGCGTTGACCTCTTCGATGAAGCGGCCGGTCAGCTTCTGAAGGTCATCCCTGGCACGATGGAATTCGTCTTCGGAGATCATTTTCTCCTTCTCGAATTCGCGCAGGTCGTCCAAAACGCTGCGGCGGATGTTCCGCACGGCTACCCTGGCCTCCTCGGTTCGCCGATGCACCAGTTTCACCAGCTCCCGACGGCGCTCTTCGGTGAGCGGCGGGAGGGTCAGTCGGATGACTTTGCCGTCGTTGGATGGTGTCAGGCCCAGCTCCGATGCCTGTATGGCCCGCTCTATGGCGCTCAGCGATTTGGGATCAAACGGTCGGATCACGATCAGTTGCGGCTCCGGCACCGATATGGCGGCCAGCTGGCGCAACGGCGTCGGGTTCCCATAATAATCCACCATCAGACGGTCTACCAAAGCCGGGGACGCTCTCCCGGTTCGGATGCTGCTCAGATCGTCTTCCAGAACTTTGACGGCTCCGCTCATTCGTGCCTCGGCATCTTTAAGCAGGTCCTTGATCATGATCCTAACTCCTGGAATCGCAGGTTACCAAGACGGCGGTCAATGGGATTGTGGCGCAACAGGTACGCCTTGTCAACCCCTCACGATCTGATAGGCGTCCGTGTGCCAGCTTCCGCGCCGACCGTTGGTGCTTGAATTTGCGCGATAGTGCCCGTTTTTGCGCCCTCGGTGACCGGAATGCGATCATGGCCGAGCACTACTTGATCTTCTGGCAAGTATCTGTAAAATAGTAATCAGTAAACCACCCCTCAAAAGCTATCCGCACCGCTTCGCCAGGATGTGCAGCGCAGGTGTTGTCGCGAAAGGAGGCAAAAGGTTAGTTGCAATTTCAACCGTTTCCCCTTATGGCGCTTTGTTACGTACGCACGCTGTCAAGGAGAGGTGAAAATGAAGTTCGGTAAGACACTGACGTTCGTAGTCCTGGTCTCCGTCGTCGCCGGGCTGAGCGGACTTGCCTCGGTACGCGCTCAGGAGGGCGTCACGCTGAGGTATTTCATGTGGGACCCGGAGTTCGAGCCAACCGAGCAGCAGATGGTCGACATCTGCTCAGCGGAGCTGGGTATCAACGTCGAGCTGGAGACGATGGAACCCAGTGAGTACTGGCCCAGGCTCCAGGCGATGGCCGCCGCCGGCGACCTGCCGGATGTCTTCAATATGAGTTCCGGCTATGTGGACGAGTGGGCACGCGACGGATTGATGCTCAACATCCAGGAGTACGTCGACCGGGATATTATGCCGGAGGCCGAGAATTATTTCGTCGGCCTGTTCGACGCGGCCCGCTACCCCGATAAGACCGAGGGAGATATGTACGCCTTCCCGTTCGCTTTCGTCGAGACCGTGCTCTATTACAATGTGGACGCTTTCGACGAGGCCGGCCTGGAATACCCCAGCGAGGACGGCTGGACGTGGGATGAGTTCCTGGATGCAGCCCAGGCCCTGACGGTCGACCGCGATGGCGATGGGGAGATCGATCAGTACGGGTTCTGGTTCTACGGTCGCTATGCCCACATCGAGTCCTGGATTTACCAGAATAACGGGCGCCTGCTGAACGCGGATCGGACCCGGTTCGAGCCGGACGAGAACGCTATCGAGACGCTGGAGTTCCTGAATTCGCTGATCCACGAGTACGGCGTCGCGCCGATGCCGGCAGAGATGGAGGGCATCCGCCAGCAGGATGTGTTCCCACTGGGTCTGGCCGCGATGTGGGTTGACGGGTCGTGGAATATCAATAATAACCGCTCGCAGCTCGCCGACGCCGAGGAGCCGTTCAGCTGGGCGCTGGCCCCGATCCCGCGCGGCCCGCATTGGGAGGAGGATACGGCATACGGCTGGGCCGACCTGATGGCGATCTCGCCCTATACCGAGTACGCCGACGAGGCATGGGACTTCATCCGGTGCATGACCGGCCCGAATCGCACGGTCGAGCTGACGTTCCCGGGCAAGATCCCGATCTACCGGCCTACCGCCGAGTCTGAGGATTGGCTGGAGCTGGATCAGATGCCGCCTAACAAGGGCTTCCTGCTGGAGTGGGCACGCTTCACCGGCCCGACCTCGTTCACGCCCGGCTGGGGTGAGTGGCGCGGCTACGTGGGCGGCAGCGGCCTGGAGGCATACCTCAACGAGGTCTTCAACGGCAATATGGAGCTGGATGAAGCCCTGAGCGCCGCAGCCGAGCAGGCCAACTCCGTCCTGGAGCGCTTCTACCCGGAGGAGTAGCCTCTTCTGCACGTACTGACCTTCGCGGTCTGTCGGGGTTCAGGCCCCGGCAGACCGCATATAATTGTCCGGCGGGGAGAGGAGATGAAGTACAAGAAGATAACCCCATATCTTTTCATCGCCCCCATGATCGGAGGGTTGGCCCTCTTCAGGATCGGCCCCATCATCGCCTCGTTCGTCATCAGCTTCACCAGGTGGAACGTCAGGACGGCACCGGAGTTCGTCGGATTGGGCAATTATGTCGAGATGGCGAATTCCGATATATTCTGGTTGGTGCTCAAAAACACACTGGTGTTCACCGCGCTCTACGTGCCGGGGGTCATCGTCGTCTCGCTGATCCTGGCCGTCATCCTCAATCAGAAGTTGAAGGGGATAGCGTTCTTCCGTGGTCTCTACTTCATGCCCTATATCACCTCGATGGTGGCGGTGGCGATGGCGTGGAACTGGATATTCAGCACCAGGTTCGGGGTGCTGAACAACGTCTTGAAGGACATGTTTGGCGTTTCGCATCCACCGGCCTGGCTGGCCGATAGGAATTACGCGCTGCTGGTGCTGGTCATCGTCACGGTGTGGAAGACGGCGGGCTTTTATATGATGGTCTTCCTGGCCGGGCTGCAAAGTATCCCCTCGCATATCTACGAGGCGGCGAGGATAGACGGTGCCAACCGATTCCAGGTGTTTTTCAAGATAACGCTGCCGATGCTTTCCCCGGTGACGTTTTTCGTGTTGGTCTTCTCGCTTATCAACGCCTTCAGGACGTTCGAGGTGACTTATGCCATGACGCAGGGTGGGCCGTTACATGCCTCCACCACCCTGGCCTACTATATCTACCGTAATGCGTTCGAGTTTAACCGGATGGGTTTCGCCTCGGCTTTGGCCTATGCCTTGATGTTGCTGGTCGGCCTGATCACCGCGCTTAACTTCGGCGTCCGCAGGCGATGGGTGAGCCAGGATATATACTAGGAGGCCGATGATGACGACGGTTGCCATTAGAGCACGCGAGTTGGAAAGGGCACGTTTGGAGCGGGCGGCCAGAACGGTCAGCAGGATCGCGATGTACGTGGTGCTGACCGTGGTCTCGATTGCCACGATTTTCCCGTTTATCTGGATGCTTTCGACCTCATTTAAGTCACAGGGGGCGGTGTTCGCATTGCCACCACGCCTGATCCCCGACCGCCTGTTCACCCCTGCCATGTGGGATAACTATGTGACGGTGCTCACCCGTTATAATTTCGTGCGCTATACGTTCAACAGTTTCTTTGTGGCGTTTATGGCGGCTTTGGGCCAGCTGGTGACTTCGACTCTGGCGGGGTTCGCGTTCGCCCGCATGGAGTTCAAGGGCAAGAATTTCCTCTTTGCCATCCTGTTGGCGTCAACCATGATCCCCGTAGAGGTCTCGATCATCCCGGAGTTCCTGATGGGCGCCAAGATATTCCACCCGATAATGCAGCCACTGGGCGGCTGGCTGGATACGTACTACCCGCTGATCGTGCCCTCGTTCATGGTGGGCACTTTCGGCACTTTCCTGATGCGGGAGTTTTTCTACACCGTGCCTAAGGAGCTGGAGGAGGCGGCGGTTATCGACGGAGCTACTACGTTCCGGATATACTGGAGTATCTTCCTGCCGCTTTCCAAGCCATCGATGACCACGCTCTTCCTGATCGCGTTTATCAATAACTGGAACGAGCTTTTGAGGCCGGTACTTTACATATCCACCAAGGACCTTTATACGCTGACCATCGGCCTGACTTCGTTTAAGGGCGCGTATGAGGCCCAGTGGAATCTGTTGATGGCCGGGTCGGTTATCTCGATCCTGCCGCTGATCATCGTCTACATCTTCGCACAGCGATTCATCGTGGAGGGGATCGCTACCACCGGTCTGAAGGGATAGGCGATGGGACGTATTCACTTCGGCACCGCCGGATGGCGGGCGGTGATCGGCGAGGATTTCACTTTCGATAACGTGCGGCGGCTCTGCCAGACATTGGCAAACGTGGCGGATCGTGACGGGAGCCGGGAGCGGGGGGTGGTGATCGGTTACGACCGGAGATTCCTTTCCGATATTGCCGCCCGGGTGGCGGCGGAGGTTTTCGCGGGCAACGGTATGAGGGTTTTCCTCTCGCCACATGAGACTCCCACGCCGCTGATCAATTACGCCACGCTTTATCAGGGGGCGGCTTTCGGCGTTATGTTCACCGCCAGCCATAACCCGCCGGAATGGAACGGGATGAAGGTGTTCCACGGTGATGGCGCCCTGCTGAACCGCGCTGAAGTCGAGGCTGTAGCCGAGGAGGCGTCCCTCATGGAGCCGGACGAGGTAACCCGGCTCGATTTCGATTCCGCGCTCGAATCCGGCCTTATACGCATGACCGACTATACCGATCCTTACCTGGATGCCATTGAGGGGTTCGTGGATATGGATGTGATCCGCAAGGCAGGACTGCGGATCGCGATGGACCCGATGTACGGGGTGGGCCACCTGGTGCTGGAACCGTTGCTCCTGGGAGCCAGATGCCGCGTCACGGCCATACATACCCAGCGCGACCCACTCTTTGGCGGCAGGCCCCCGACTCCTGAGAAGGATGCGTTGCGCGAGCTGCTGTGGCTTATCCAGGACGGCGATTTTGACCTGGGGCTGGCCCTGGACGGTGATGCGGATAGGCTGACCGTGGTGGATGGGGATGGGGATTTCGTGCATCCAAATGAGATCCTGCTGCTGGTTTATTATTACCTGCACGAGGTGAAAGGTCAGCGCGGGGGAATAGTCCGCAACGTGTCCACCACCCATATGGTAGACCGCCTGGCAAGGCTCTTCGGCGAGCCATGCTACGAGACGCCGGTCGGGTTCATGCACGTGGCAGGCGCGATGTGGGAACATGATTGCCTGATCGCCGGCGAGAGCAGCGGCGGCCTGACCATACGCGGTTATATTCCGGGCAAGGATGGGGTGCTGGCGGCGATGTTGATCGTCGATATGCTGGCCGGAACCGGTAAGTCTATCTCCGAGATGCTGGCTCACATCCATGGCCTGATAGGCAGGCTTTTCTCATACTGGGAGAATTTCCGGTTGACCGAGGATATGAGGGCGAGCCTGGCCGATAAGGTGAACGGCATCTCGGTCGAATCTGTCGGCCCGTATCCGGTGCTGGGGATTTCGCATATGGACGGCACCAGATTCTCGCTGGAAGACGATAACTGGCTGCTTTTGCGCTTTTCCGGCACCGAGCCACTCTTGCGCATCTACGCCGAGGCCGATACCCCGGAGAAGGCCCGTGAGTTGGTGAGGTTGGGTGGCCGGATGTTGGGTTTGCGGGATTGACTATGGGCGGATACTTCTACTCCAAAAGGCGATACGTTCACCCTGATGGGATGTGGGCGGATGTCACCATAGCCCGCTTCCCGCCGGAATCCCTCAAATTCGAGGACATCGTCTTGCAAAATCCTCTCGTCAGGATGCGCGACGAGGCCCACTTCCTGATCTATAAGGCGCTCGAACGAGGGGAGGATGACCCCGTGGCCGTCACCTGGGCCTGTCCGGAGGTGCCGCTGGCGGTGTCCGATGCTTTCCCAGGCCTCGACTCCACGACCGATGATGGGGAGTTCTTGCTCGACGTCGGGTCTTTCGTCACTTACACCATGCGGGAATTGATCTCCAGGGGATGGCTGTTCCGCTCCGATGGCAGGTGGCAGATCGCCGTCTCGCGCAGGAATTCCAGGTGGCTGGCGCTGGCCGGGGACGTACTCCAATGGCTGGAGAGGGGGAACCGCATATGGCTCGAAACCCTTACCCGTGAGGAGCCGGGCTGGATACCGATAGAGCGATTCCAACCGGGAAATTGCGCCCCGATCGGCAGGTGCGGGTTCCTGCGCGATGTGGTCAGGCAAAGGGCGCCAAAGGTGGCCTTCAATACCTCATACTTCCTGCTGGAGCAGGATGACTACGTGAGTCACCATTCCGCTCTGGGCGACCCATATGGGCTGCTGGTCAGGGATGGCGTGATCGAACGCCCCCCACTTTACCGCAGGGGCACGATCTGGATGGGTGGGGACGGGCGATGGCATGTCAATAGGGTCGGCATGGAGGATGTGTGGCTACGCCTTCCCGGCGGGCTGAGACTCTCACCGCCGGGTGGGGATGGGCCATGCTTCGCCCTGAATCCGACTGATGGCGCGGAGTTCGCGCTTTATACGCGACATTACGGCATAGAGTCCGCCGGACGCCCACTGGGAAGTACTCCCGAATCGCCCGGCTCGCTGGAGATCACCGTGGTGGACCGCCGGATCGTCGGATGGAAGTACGACGGCGGGCTGCTCATACCTCAGAACGGGTTCGTGCTCGCGATCGCTCCCGGCGCCGTTCCGGATGAGACCGTCGAATCGCTCAGGGCAGGCGGCAAAGTCTCCTACGGGTTCGCGCGAGCCGATCTCGCCGGGATGTTAAGGGCGGTCCAGGCCGGGCCGGAGTTGATCCGGGGTGGGGAGGTCACCCTGGGTGAACGCTCACTGGATGATGAGGGGTTCTGGTGGAGCCGAGAGGTGGGGGGTGAGTATGTCGTCGGTGTGGTGCCAACGGATTATTCCGACGAGAAGGCCAGGCTCAGAACCGGACGGCTTGGGATCGGCGTGAGGGCGGATGGGGGTCTGGTCGTGGTCGCCGCAGCCGGGGTCAACGAGGGGATGGAGATAGAGGGCGTGGATAGCATCGGGCTGGATTTGTGGGTTCTGGCCTCGCTGCTGGCCGAGGGGGGTGCGATCGAGGCGGTGAATCTGGATGGCGGAGGCTCAACTCAGCTGTTCTTCGAATGCGGCCTGGCGACCCATCCCGGCGACCGACGTGGACGTCCCGGCCTCTCCTACGAGCGGATGATCCCGTCGGCGGGCATCGCATGATAGGTCACCGGTCGGCATTGGCCGGGCTTTTGTAACCGGAGGCCAAATGCCCACAAGGCCCCCGCGATTCTTGTAAAATCGCCGAAATGGTGGAGAATAGACAGGGGTGTCACCTCGTCTGCCGGTTGTGTGAGGGGGTGCGTGCGTCCGTTTGCCGGAGAATCGAGGGATAGAAGATGCTACGCGCGTTTCTGCTTTACCTCTCACGGGCACAGTGGGCCAAGTCCATGACCACCAATTTCGGCTTCGCCAGGCGTACCGCACGCCGCTTCGTGGCAGGCGAGACTCTGGATGAAGGCATCGAGGCAGTCCGCGTCCTTAATTCAAAGGGCATCAAGGCCACGCTAGACCATCTGGGTGAAAATGTCACCAATCTGGAGGAGGCCACCCGCGCCGCCGATGATTACGTCGAGTTGCTGGAACGAATAGCATCCAGCGGCATAGACTCTTCGATCTCGGTCAAGCTTACCCAGCTGGGCCTGGACCTGGGGGATGAGCCTGCGCTGGAAAATATGAAGCGTATCCTGGCAAAGGCTGTGGAATGCGGCACGTTCGTCTGCATAGATATGGAAAGTTCGGATTACACCGAGCGGACTTTGCGTATCTACCGCACGCTGCGCGATGAGTATGGCTATAAAGACCTGCGTACCGTGATCCAGGCCTATCTGTACCGCAGCGAGGATGATATGAGGGCGCTGGCCGAGGAAGGTGCTCACATCCGCCTGTGTAAGGGCGCCTACAAGGAACCGCCCGACATCGCCTTCCCAAGAAAGGCCGACGTCGACGCTAACTACCTCAAGCTGGCCAAGATATTCCTCAATCGCCAGGCGATAGAGAAGGGCGCTCGCCTGGCGGTGGCCACCCATGATGAGAAAATCATCCGCCAGATCGAGGCACATGTGCACGAACAGGGCATAAAACCCGATGAGTTCGAGTTCCAGATGCTCCACGGCATCCGAACCGATTTGCAGGAATCCCTGGCCCGCGAAGGGTATCAGGTGCGAATATATGTGCCATACGGGGACGAGTGGTACCCGTATTTCATGCGACGCCTGGCCGAACGTCCCGCGAACTTGTGGTTCTTCGCCAGCAACTTTTTCCGCCGCTAGGAGAGGTATATGCGATTGCTTGTGACCGGGGGCGCCGGATACATCGGCTCGATCACTACGGCGGTGCTGTTGGATGCCGGCCACAGTGTAACGGTCTACGATAGCCTGGTGCGCGGCTACCGGGAGGCGGTGCCCAAAGAGGCGGAATTCGTGCAAGGCAACCTGGCCGACCGTGATACCCTCAACCGGGTGCTGTCGGAGGGCCATTTCGATGCGGCCATGCACTTCGCGGCGTTCATCGAGGCGGGCGAAAGCATGACTAGGCCGGGCAGGTATTTCTCCAATAACGTCGCCAATACCCTGAATCTGCTGGAAGCCCTGATCGCGCACGATGTGAAACGGATCGTGTTCTCGTCAACCGCAGCGGTCTACGCCAGCAAGGATACCCCTCTCACGGAGGATGATCCCCTCGGCCCCAGCAACGTCTACGGTGAAACCAAGCTCATGATCGAGCGGATGCTGTATTGGTATCACCGTGTCCACGGGCTGCGGTATTGCGCTTTGCGCTATTTTAACGCCGCAGGCGCCATGCTGGATGGCGATGGGAATGCCTTGCGCGGGGAGGCCCACGACCCGGAAACCCATTTGATCCCGCTGACATTGCAGGTTCCGCTTGGGCGCCGCGAGGCGTTATATCTCTTCGGCACCGATTACGATACGCCGGACGGCACCTGCATCCGCGATTATATCCACGTCGTCGACCTGGCTCAGGCCCACGTCCTGGCCCTGGAAGCCCTGGATGAGCGTGAGGCCATGGTCTATAACCTGGGCAATGGGCGCGGTTATAGCAACCGCCAGGTGATCGAGACGGCCAGGCGAGTCACCGGCCACCCGATCCCGGTGATCGAGACCGATAGGCGCCCAGGCGATGCCCCGATCCTGGTCGCATCATCGGAGAAGATCGCGCGGGAACTGGGCTGGCAGCCGCGTTACCCGGAGCTGGAGGATATTATCGCCAGCGCGTGGGAGTGGCATAGAACCCACCCGTTCGGCTACCGCCGGGCACCGGGGGATGAGGGGTGAGCGAGGTGAACCGCCGGGTCACATTGATCGCGATGGCCACGGCAGCGATCATCTGCATGGGTTGCGTCGCCGTGATCAGTTGGGGTTATCTGTGGCTCACCGGCGGCGGGCCTTATGAGACTCCCACGCCGCATTTTTACGTCACGGGCGTGCACCTGACTACTGCCGTTGACGGTAACGGCTTCCCGGTGGATCAGGTTGACGGATACCCCGAAGGCACTTCCGAGGCGATAATCTGCCTGGCCGGGAACGCAGGGGTGCCGGTTGTGTTCACCGCCAGGTGGTTCCACAATGGCGAGTTCCTGGCCGAGAATTCCAGGCCGGTCACGACGTACGCCGGGTGCCTGAGTTATCACCCAGATCCTCCGGGGCCTTTGCCGCCCGGCACTTATTCGGTCGAGGTCTACGTGGATGGCGAGCTGGAGCGCACGGTGGAATTCGCCGTTGGCCGGTGATTTCAACGGAGCAATAGCACCGTCCCAATGACCAGGAGCAGGATGATCGCGCCGACTATGGCCACGATCAGGCCATAGCTCACCAGTTTGTCTTCTATGAAGGCACGCTCTTGCTCGGCCTTTTCCAGGCGCTCCAGGTATTGCCTGGCCCTGACGTGTTCCGGGTTGTATTTGAGCAGCACCTGAAGGTAATGTTTGCGCTGCCGGGTGTTTTCTGCCAGCATCGCCAGGGCCAGCAGTGCCCGTTCATTGCGCCTGTCGCGCTCTAATACCTGCAGGTATATGGCACGCGCCACTTCTTTATTGCCGGCTTTGGCGGCGCGTGCGCCCATCTCCAAAAGGTCGCCTATGGGCGTTTCGTCCCCGTTTGCGTCTCTGCGGAGCATTTTCCCTCCAAAAAGCACACGGTCTGTATTTTATCCAGGTTTTACACCGATGGCTCCCTTTGTTCAACGACCTGTTGCATGGTGCCGCACCATTGGTGTAGACTATGGTAAGCAATGCGCTGCGTCGGGAGGGCCGTTTGCCGACGTAAACAGGACCTTGCAGGAGGCGTCGGATGGACATCCAGCACTTGATCGACCGGCTGGAGGAGTTGATTGACGAAGGGCGTCACATCCCGTTGAGCCGCTATACCCTGATCGATGAGGAGCGGGCTTTGGAAATCATAGATCAGATGCGGATTTCCATCCCCGGCGAGATCGAAAAGGCCAACCGAGTCCTGATGCAAAGGGAACGTCTGCTGGCCCAGGCTAAAGAGGAAGCCGCCCGGATAGTCCAGCTCGCCAGGGAAAAAAGCGAGGCACTGGTGGACGGTGACGCCATAACCCAGGCCGCCCAGAGTAGAGCTGCCAATATCATCGAGCAGGCCCGCCAGGAGGCCGAACGTATATACGCCGAGGCGGATGAATACGTGCTGGATGTGCTCAACGAGCTGGAAAGCCAGCTTATCCGAACCCTCACCGTGGTGAGAAACGGCATCAATAAGGTGACCCAGGAACGGGCCAGGGCACAGGCTGGAATCGATGAGCAACGAGGACAATCCGTCCCAGGCCCGCAACCTGCTGCCGAATCCGGCCCGGATAATCGGCCCTCCTCGAACGCTACCGGAGGTTAGAAGCCGTAAATACGATGTCCCTCTTGATCGACGGACACAACTTGATCGGGCACATGCCCGATCTTTCTTTAGACGAGCCGGACGATGAGGCCGCCCTGGTGGAACGATTGCGACGTTACTGCGCCAGGACGGGTAAGAGGATCACGGTTGTGTTCGACCGAGGACTGCCGGGCGGTAAATCCCGGCTTTCCGGCGGCGGGGTGACCGTGGTATTCGCCTCGGAGCGTTCCTCTGCAGATGCGGTGATACTCGCCAGGATATGCAAAAGCAAACATCCGGGGGACATATGGGTGGTCACGTCCGACCGGGAGTTGGCATCAGGTGTCATTGCCAATCACGCCCACGTGATCCCATCCGATGAATTCGCCGAACGATTAGGCCCCGACGGTGGGACGGCGGGGGACACGGGCAATGACGATTGCGACGATGATCTGCGCCCAGATCACCTCTCGCCGGAGGAGGTGGAGGAGTGGCTGAGGATGTTTGCAAAAAGGCGACGTAACGGGAGATAGGCTGCGACTCCTGTGACCTTTTCCGCCTGCGCCCCATGTGATATACTGCGGACGATGGACGATCGTTATGAATCCGTAAGAAGGCTGGCAGCCGGGATCCGCCGGGCCGGATGGGGGGATGTGGCAGCCCTGTTGCTGGAAGCTGTGGAGCCTTTGGCCCCCCTGGGGGCACAGGTATTGCGCGTGCTACAGCCTGGATTGAGCCTGTTGGTGGCGCCAGATGAGTTGGCCGCGCTGGCCGACCGGTTGGAGGAACCCGGTTCGCTGGCGGTGTTGCGGCGTGAGCTAAGCGGCATTGCCGATGAGCACCGGGAAGGGGACGGCGGATGACCATTTTGATCATCCTGATCGCACTTGTGGTCACGATCGGGGCCGCGCTGACTTATGACAGGTTGCGCCGGACGCCCGGCTTGAGGTCGATCCGGGCCTACGAATCGCTCCCTTTGGCGGTCGGTGAGGCGGTGGAAAGCGACCGCGCCGTCCACCTGTCGCTGGGTTCGGCAGGGCTGGGCGGCGAATCCACTACAACGGCACTGGCGGGCGCCGAGATACTCTATCACGTGGCCAGACGCGCGGCCATCGGCGATAGATCACCGGTGGTCAGCCTTAGCGACCCCACCGCCCTGGGTCTGGCACAGGATACTTTGCGCCGGGCCTATGCCGATCGGGGCGTCCGGGAACGCTATGAGGGTTCGGCGGCAAGATGGCTGCCCTACGGCGACCGATCGCTGACTTTTGCGGCTGGGGCCAATAGCATGATCGCAGACGATAAGGTCTCATCGCTCGTGATGGTGGGCCGTTTTGGGCCGGAGATGGCGCTGATGGGCGAGGTGGCCGCCCGTAAGGGGTATTCACAGGTCGCCGCCGCCGATGATGTGGAAGGTCAGGCCGTGGCCTATGCCGTATCCGACGAGCCGCTGATAGGCGAGGAGATGTTCGTCGGCGGTGCCTATCTCGCGGCTTCCCCCGTCCAGATGGGCGGGGTGATCGCCCAGGACTTTTTGCGCTGGCTGATCGTGCTTGGGATTCTCATATCGGTTGCGGCCAGCACGTTGGGCATAAGCTGGTGAGCAGGAGGCGCCGGTGAAATATCACTTGCCTGCTGCGGTTGCCATTGGTGTGGGGCTGATCACCCTTTTTGGGCTGCTGGTGCCGGGCCTGCCGGTGGTGGGGCCTCTGACCGATTTCCTGATCCGCTCGGTGGTGGTGATCGCCGCCGTGGCGCTCATCATCGGCGTGCTGAACCTGCTGAGCGTCCACCTGAGCCGTGTGGGCGATGGTGCCAGGGGATGGCCTTATAGCCTGGTGACCGTGCTGGCGGCCCTGGCCGTCATCGGGATCGGGGCAGCCGAGGAAGCCGGATTGCTCTCGGTTACGGTGGAGGAACAGCCCCTCGGCCAGTGGATATTCCAGACGGTGCAGGTCACGGTGGAATCGGCACTGGGTGGCATATTGTTCTTCTCACTCCTGTACGCCGCCTTCAGGGTGATGCGCCGTAAGCCTGATGTGTGGCTCGCGTTATTCGTCCTGGTGATCGTGATCGTGTTGATCGGCTGGTCATCATGGCCGTTGCCGGGCGGTGAGGCGTTGAAAGGTCTGGGGGTCTGGCTGGGAGATGTGCCGGCAGAGGCCGGTGCTCGCGGCATACTCCTGGGCATAGCACTGGGATCGGTGGCCGTTGCGATCCGGGCGCTGATCGGCCAGGATAGATCGTACAGGCGTTAGGTTGAGGGTTTGGCGAGGACGCCATGTCCGATAAAGGTGCCGGCGAATTCGAGGAATTGCCGGACTGGTTGAAGGACGAAGGGTTCCAATTCGAGAAGTTGCCGGAAGCCCCCAAAGGTGAAAAGCCCGTCGAGCACCCGGAGGGGGAAACGGAAGCTGTTGAGCCGGTAGCGGGTGCCTTCATCCTGGATGAGGATGATGAGCTTTTCGGTGGGGAGCCGGGTGAGATCGAGTTCGATGAGGAACCGGATTGGCTGAGCATGTTGGATGAGGGGGCGGCGGAGGAACCCCCCACCGATGAGGGCACGCCCCCGGCGCCAGAGGGCGGCCCCGACCGCACACCGACGCCAGCGGGGATCC
>JALXEW010000233.1 GCA_027069285.1 Ardenticatenia bacterium
ACGGATATTGGGACGGAAAACGATACGAAGGTGGCAAAAGCGTCGTGGTGGATTCCCCTCTCGACGTGATCCCGGTTTTTGCCAGGGCCGGGGCGGTCGTGCCGGAGTGGCCGGTGATGCAGTATACCGGTGAGCGTCCGGTGGACGTACTCACATTGCGTGTTTTCGCCGGGGAAGGCGAAAGCCGCCTGTACGAGGACGATGGTGACGGCCCGATGAATCCCGGCGGATGGTCGCGCTTCAAAGTGGAGCGAGTGGCCAATGGGCTAAGGCTCCGGTGGGAGCGTCCGGATGATCACTCTCCGGATTACGGGCGCGTGCATGTGATAGTTTACGGCCTGGAGACCAAGCCTCTCTCTGTGCTCGCAGACGGTATGCCGGTCGAAGCCCGCAAATGGTCTGACGGCTGCCTGGACGTGGTGGCGGCGCCGTTCGATCTTTTGGAAATCGGGTACTGACGGCGGGCGTGCCCTCTACTCCGGCGTCTCCGGAGTAGGCGTGGCGTTGCGGCGGTAGCTATCTATATCGTTCAGATCGATCAGTGCCGGGTCGTCGGGCAGGTCGCATTCCTCTGCGGTGGCCGTTTCGACCTCGCGCGGGAACAACAGCGGGTTGTCCATGTTGAAGAGGTTGTAGGTGGCGCGCGAGATCTCCGCCATAATCGGCCAATACTCCAGATAGTTCAAGTGCCCTTCGTTGTAGAAGAACATCACGATCACATAGTCGCCGCCCGGAGTATAGACTATCCCGGCGTCGCCGTGGGTATCGCTGATCCAGCCGTGCTTGTGTGAGACGCGGGTTCCCTCCGGCACCCCGGCCTCGATCAGCACCCCGATGTGGTTGCCGCTCATCACTTCCAGCATTTGCCTGCACTCGATCTGGTCGATCTCGCCGGGCAGGGCAGCCATCAATCCGCCGCCGTGCATCGCGCAGTCGTAGATCATGGCGAGGAGGGTACCGATGTCTTCCGGTGTGGTTTGGGAGAACGGATCCGGTTGAGTACGTTGCTGATCGGCGGGTATCGTGGGGGTCGTCACCGGGTAGATCGGGTCGTCCTCGGTGACGAACAGCGGGTGGATCAGGAAGGTATTTTCCAGGCCCAACTGGCGCATTGTATCGGTCACGTAGTTAGCTCCTGCGAGCTGATCCCCGTGGCCGACCTCGGCCAGCAGCAGGTTAGCGGTGAAGTTGCCGCTACATATCATCGTCTGAGCGATCAGGCGTGCCTGTTCCAGGTTGGGTGCGTTATTGAGGTACCTGTACATCGCCGTCAGGATCGGGATTTTAATGATACTCATGCCCGCGTAGGCGATTCCCGGGTTTAGATTCAGTTCCTGGCCAGTTTGCAAATCCATGATGAAAATCGAAGCTATTGTATGGCGACCATCATAATTGAATTCAAGCTCATCGAAGTAATCCAGGATCAGTGCTTCCAGGGTTTCCATATCCGGTCGGGGAGCATCGGTCTCATTGACTACCAGCTCGACTCGACGGTCTGTAGGGCGTTGCAGAGCCTCCTCGATGAGCGGGATTGAAGCCTCGATGTCAAGTGTGTGGCCTGGAGTGCCCATTCGGAAGGACATCGTTGCCAGATCGTAACTTGCCGGCGTTGGCGGGCTATCGTACCTGGCGGCGATGTCCTCCAGGAACGCATGTAGCTGTGATGGGATATACTGGTAATATTCCGATTCCAGGTCGAGGGTGACTGCGGTTGAGGGGCGACGCCACAAATAATCCCAGAACGCCGGCCAGAACCCCTTTGCTGCGCTCATACTCTCCGCGCGGCTGATCAATGCCTCGGTGTTGAGTCGGAATCCGATGCTGGCCGGATCGAGTACGATGACATTATCCTGGTAGAGCACTTCCAGCGGGGCGGCATAGGCACGTTCCAGTGCGGCGACGGCTTCCGGCCTGGTCATGCCGTAAAGCGGTATCTGTGCCACGGTTACATCGGGCATGGCCTCGTGTATCTGGCTGAAGTCAACCAGTTCTTTGACGAAGATGAAAAAGGCCGCTATGAGCAGCAAGAGAGAGCCGGCTTCCAGCCATATACCTTTTCCTGCGCGCTGTCTGGGCAGCGCGTAATAATTATAATTGTAGTTCACCTCACCACCTCGAACACTCTCAATGCCTCTTCAACGGCCTGTGTGTGGAAATCGGATAATGGCGGCAACTCATCTGGCCGAAACCATTGGAAGCGCAACAGCTCCGCACTCACCTCGTGTACCTCTCCCTGTGGCTCGCAAAGGAAAGCCATATCCAGGTGTTCGTATCCGTTCTTTCGTCGGACCAATAACGGCCTTCGTATAGTCACTTGCAACCCGATCTCCTCAACCAACTCACGCTTCAGCGTCTCCTCCGGACCTTCCCCGCGTTCCATCCAGCCGCCCGGCAGGCCCCACGGGTGCTTGGGGTGGAAGATGTGCTCCACAAGCAGTATCCTTCCCTCGTCGTCCGTTATCACCCCGACCACTCCCACGGTCGGGTGGGCCAGGCGTAGCCGATAGAACCATTGTGCGATCTCGATCAGGAGCGGCACGCGCCGTACCACGGCTGCAAGTCCGGATTTGAGCGGCGGGATTTCTTGAGTATATGTCACGGTCACATCACCTGGGCCGATGACCCAATAGCCGAGTTTCCAAAAGAGTCTAGCCACCTGCATCGGTGCTGTCAACACCGAAACCCACCGATGTCGACCGGCTGCCGGTGTCTGAAACCGGCAGGCAGTGGTCTGGAAAGCCGGGGCGCGGCCCGTGTTTGCCAACGGGCTTCCTCGGTTCCGATACACCGTGCTATCATAATGGTGATGGAGCTTGGGGGAACCGATGAGGAGTGTGGCCGAGATACTTGCCCATAGGGAAAGGCGCAGGCGGGCCTTAGTGACTGCCTTGTGGTTGCTGGTACGACGTTTGGCAGCGATGGGAGCCGTTCGCGTGATCCTGTTCGGCTCCCTCGCGCGTGGTGCGACCGGCCCCTGGAGCGATCTTGACCTGCTGGTGGTCATGCCGGATGTCAGATCTGGCCGCGAGTGGGGACGTAAGATTTACGCCGATCTGGATAGAATGATAGCATGTGACATAGTTGCCTATTCGAGAGGGGAGTGGGAGCGCGAGCTGCTGCATAGTCGGTTCCTGCGCCACGTGGAGCGGGATGGGAGGTTGCTGTATATGGCCGAAGATACACGTGAGAGGGCCATGAGGTGGCTTATCCAGGCCCAGGACGAATTCCAGGACGCGGACGAGTTGCGTAAGCGTGGCAGATACTACCTGGCCTTATTCCTGTTTCAGCAGTCGGCAGAAAAGGCGCTGAAAGCGTATCTGTACAACGTCACCGCCTCGCAGGAAGTGTTCTTCACCCACTCGATATACGAGCTTTTACAGCGCGCCGCCGAGATCGAGCCGGAGATGGGCACGCTGGAGAGGGCCTCGCGTCTGGATCAGTATTACATACCCACCAGGTACCCGAACGGCCTCCCTGGCGGCGTCCCGTCGAGGTACTACAACGATCCTGCCGAGGCGGAAGAGGCCATGAAGCTGGCCGAGATGGTATTGGAGGCGGTAAGGGCGAAACTCGGATAGAACGGTTGTACCTGGGCACGGTAGTTGTATAATTGCCCGTGGAAATCCACGATCCGATGGTAAATTGAGGACAACGCGCCATGAGGCGATTCGACCGTTTCACCGAGCGTGCCCAGGATGCGGCAGCACGCGCCTACGAAATTCTCCAAAGGTACGGACACAATCAGGTTGATACCGAGCATATCCTGCTGGCACTGCTTGAGCAGCCGGGTGGCGTGATACCCCAGATATTGGAAAAGATGGGCGTTGACATCGAGATGATCAAGCGCCGCCTGGACGAGGTGCTCAAGGCCAGCCCAAAGGCCGCCATCTACGGCGGCGGCGCGGGACAGGTCTTCATCACCCCGCGCGTCAAGCGTATTATTGACCAGGCCAATGAGGAAGCCAACCAGCTACGCGACGAATACATATCCACCGAGCACCTTTTCCTCGCGATCCTGAGCGAGCGTGGCACGGCATCCGCCCGCATATTACAAGATGCCCGCGTGACCAAAGACCGCGTGAAAGAGGTCATCAAGGACATACGGGGTGGCCAACGTGTCACCGACCCGCAGGCCGAAAGCCGCTACCGCACCCTCGAGCGATATAGCCGTGACCTGACGCGCCTTGCGCGCGATGGCAAGCTGGATCCGGTCATCGGGCGCGATAAAGAGATACTGCGTGTCATCCAAATACTCTGCCGCCGCACCAAAAACAACCCGGTTCTGATCGGCGAGGCGGGGGTCGGCAAAACCGCCATAGTCGAGGGCCTGGCCCAGAAGATCGCCAACAATGACGTGCCGGAAATCCTGACCGGCAAGCGCGTCGTATCGCTCGACCTGGGCGCTATGATCGCCGGGAGCCGGTTCCGTGGCGAATTCGAGGAACGCCTGAAGGCCGCCATCGAGGAAATCCAGCGCTCTGAGGGCGAGATCATCCTGTTCATAGACGAGCTGCACCAGGTCGTCGGCGCGGGGGCGGCACAGGGGGCGCTCGACGCCAGCAACATGCTGAAACCGGCGCTTGCACGTGGCGAGCTTAACTGCATCGGCGCGACCACTCTAGACGAATATCGCCAATACATCGAACGTGACTCCGCCCTGGATCGCAGATTTGCGCCCGTATTCGTGGACGAGCCGACCGTCGAAGAGACAATCGAGATGCTACGTGGCCTGCGAGACCGATATGAGGCGCATCACAAAGTGACATTCACCGACGAGGCGCTGGTTGCCGCCGCGAGGCTTTCCCATCGGTACGTCACCGACCGGAGACTGCCGGATAAGGCCATCGACCTGATAGACGAGGCGGCTGCCAAACTCCGTGTGGCGCTCTACTCGATGCCGCCGGAGCTGAAAGCGATGAAGACCGAGCTTGAGCGCCTGGCCGCCGAAGAGGAAGCCGCCAGCCTCAGCCGTGACTATGAGCGGGCTATGGAATTCCGCACCCGCCGTGCTCGCCTGGAGCAGGAATATCAGGAAAAGCGCGAGGCCTGGCAGCGTGAGCACACCCTCGACGAGATCGTGGACGAAAACGACATCGCCGAGGTGGTCGCCAGCTGGACGGGTATCCCGGTCGCCCAGATGATGGAAACTGAAGCCGAGAAACTCCTGCGCATGGAGGATGCCCTCCACAAGCGCATCGTCGGCCAGGATGAGGCTGTGGCGGCAGTTGCAGACGCTATCCGACGGGCACGTTCCGGCCTGAAAGACCCCAAACGTCCCATCGGGTCGTTCATTTTCCTCGGATCGTCCGGCGTGGGCAAGACCGAGCTGGCTAAAGCGTTGGCCGAGTTCCTGTTCGACGATGAGGACGCGCTGCTACGTATGGATATGAGCGAGTACCGGGAGCAGCACACCGTCTCGCGGCTCTTCGGCGCACCGCCCGGATACGTCGGCTACGAGGAAGGCGGCCAGCTTACCGAGGCAGTCCGCCGCAGGCCCTACCGTGTGATACTCTTTGACGAGATCGAAAAGGCGCACCCGGACGTCTGGAACGCGCTCTTGCAAATACTGGAAGACGGCAGGCTCACCGATGGACAGGGGCGTGTGGTTGACTTCCGCAACACTGTGATCATTATGACATCCAACATCGGCACCGAATTTGCCGGTCGTGGCGGGGCATTAGGCTTCCTGCCGGGTGATGATGAGGGTGCGGTGGTTGACCACGAGAAGATCGAGCGTAAGCTCCGCGAGACCTTCCGCCCGGAGTTCCTCAATCGCATAGACGAGATCATCATCTTCTCTCCTCTGACCCTGGAACAGGTTGAGCAGATCGTTGACCTCCAGATGGAGGAAATAGGTGAGCGACTGGCCGAACACGGCATCGAGGTGGAACTGACGGATGCGGCCCGTTCATGGCTGGCCCGCCAGGGATTCGACCCGGAAATGGGCGCCAGGCCACTCCGGAGAGCCTTGCAACGCTTTGTCGAGAGTCCGCTATCGGTCAAACTACTGCGGGGTGAGTTTAAGAGCGGCGATTGCGTGATCGTGGACGCAGACGAGGAGAACGGGATCATATTCCACCGCAGGCCTGCCCCCGAAAGCGGCGAGAGGCCCGAATGCGTCCCCTCGGAAATTGATGCAAAATCTCAGGCCGGCTCGTAGAATGCCACCCGCCGACCTTCATGTGGCCGTGAACGGCTGGTTCTTCGACCGCCCGCATACCGGGAGCGGGCAATACGTCCGTAACCTGCTCCTGAACCTGCTCCGAGTCGACCCCTCGCCCCGCATTACACTGATAGTCCCCGTGGCGCTCGCGGGCCGTATCTCGGCGCCGGACGGCATCGCGACGCACGTGGCCCGGACCCCGTTTGACGGTCGTGGCGGGCACATGGCAAAGGTCTGGTTCGAGCAGGTGGCATTTCCCAGGGCCTGTGCGCAGGTCGGCGCCGACGTGATGCACGTGCCGTACTGGGGTTCGCCGCTGCGGGCCAGAATCCCGATAATCGTCACCGTGCACGACATCATCCCCCTTGTGTTGCCGGAATATCGAGGGGGGCCGCTCGCCAGACTCTACACCGCGCTTGTGAGCGCCTCTGCAGCCGGCGCATCGGTTGTGATCACCGACTCGGATGCATCCAGGCGCGACATAATCACACATCTGCGCATCCCGGAAGGTCGCGTGCGCACGGTCTACCTGGCGCCCGGTGGCGAAATGAGACCGCAGCCGGATGAAAGCGATGCCCGCGTCCGTTCCAGGTACTCGCTGCCCGGACGGTATGTGCTATACCTGGGCGGCTACGACGTACGCAAGAACGTCCGGGCGCTGATCGAGGCCTACGTCTACGTGGCCCGCGTCACGGATACGCCGTTGCTGCTTGCCGGGCGCGAAAAATCCGGAAACCCTCGCAGATTCCCGCCCCTGCGACCGATAATCGAGCGCCTGGGGCTGGATACCTCGGTCAGATGGCTGGGATGGGTCGAGGAGGAAGATAAACCGGCGCTATATCGCAACGCGGCGTGTTTTGTGTTCCCATCAAGATACGAGGGTTTTGGGCTGGAGCCGTTGGAAGCGATGGCCTGTGGAGCGCCTGTGGTATGCTCGGATGCGACCTCACTGCCGGAAGTGGTAGGCGACGCCGGGCTGACCGTCGACCCGGATGACGTGCAAGGCCTCGCAGGCGCCATCCTGGCGATCCTCACCCAAGACGACCTGGCGGCTCGGCTCGCAGAGCGGGGATTAGACCGCGCGGCCCGGTTCTCGTGGCTCGAAACCGCCCGCCGCACCCTGGATGCCTACATCTCCGCCGCCGATCGCGTGGCCACGTGCTAACGCAGCGGGTGGCTCCGGTGGGTAGCGGCAGATTCCATGACCTCGATCAGCCCATCGATCAGGTGAGGAAGGCTGTGGGACGGTAGCGCGGCCCGGTATAAATCGTGTCCGATGGCGGAGCGCTCGTCCGGTGTCATTTCCAACAGAGTGGCGAGGGATTCGGCCAGCGGCTTCGGATCGTTGCCGGGTGGCACCAGGAGCAGATCGGCGTGAGTTCCCAGCAGCGGCGCGAAGGCACCGTTGGCAACGATCACCGGTCTGGCGCAGAACATCGCCTCCAGGGCCGCCTTATCGAATAGGCCGGGTGGGGATAGGTTAACGGCCACAGTACATCTGCGGGTGAGCGCCAAGACCTCGGCCTGTGGCATCGCACCCAAGAATCTGACCTGCTTCTCCAGGCCACGTGCCATCGCCAGGCTCCTGAGCGAATCGGTGTAGCCGCGTGGGGCATTTGGTGGCTGTTCCCCGATGAAATCGAATGCCACATCATCGGCCAGGCGCCCCTGACTCTTCAATATAGCTGCCGCTTCGATCAGGCGGCTTTGATTCTTTATCGGCGACAGCCGGGCCACCATAAGCACCATCGGCATAGGTGGCTCCTCCGGTGGCTCCAGGGGCCGGAAGACGGTTGGGTCTATCCCGTGGCCCAGTGCGACCACTTTGTCGCTGCGGAGAGGGTAACTTTCCGGCACGGCGGTCACGATCCTATCGGCCATCGAGTGTGCCATGCGCAACTCGGCACTGACCTGGCGATGGGTATACCAGAATACGACGGGTTTACCGTGCGAACGGGCTATGGGGGCTATCAGCCAGACGTAACGCGGGATCATATGGCAAAACACCGCGTCAACATCTGGGATAGAGGTCCGGGCAGCCCGCAAAAAAGCTGCAAGCTGTCGAATCCTGCCATATCCCTTTTCCTTGCCCATCGAGAAGACGCGGACGTTATCCGGCATGTCCTTGACCGGCCACGATTCCTGGCACAAAACGTCCAGGCGTTCCAACCGTTTGGCCAGCTCCCTGACCCATCGCACGGCGAATCCGGCCCTTGAGTCCATCTCATCCAGCTTGCGGGTGACCATCAGGGCACGCATCTATCCCCCTTTCGCCTGCTCCCTTTTCCTCGCGGCCACACGCCACATCTCGATTATCGCCTCGATATTGCGTTCCCTGTTGAATTTCTCCAGGACGTGCCTTCTGGCGTTTTGCCCCATGCGGCTGGCGAGATCGCGGTCGCCGAGCAAGGTCGTTATCCTTTCCGCCATGCCCTCAACATCACCTGGGGCGACCAGGTAGCCGGTTTCGCCGTTGACGATCACCTCGTCTGCTCCGGGAATGGCAGTGCTGATGGCCGGCAATGCGGCTGCTCCGGCCTCGAGCAATACCTTTGGCAGTCCCTCGTAGAGCGATGTGAGGACGAAGACATCGCTCATGGAATAATATGCCGGTAGCTCATCGTGTCTGACTTTGCCTGTTATGATGACGGCCTCGGCAACCCCTTTCTCCCGCACCAGGTTCTCGATTGGCTCGCGTTGGCCGATCAGCAGTAAACGTGCACCCGGCATCCGGCGTCTGACCGCTTCCAACACGTCCATCAACATCGGCAGGTTTTTGGCGCGAACCGGCCTGCCGACCCATAGCATCACCGGGGTGTCATCGGAAAGGCCCAGCGAACGGCGCATCGAGGCCAATTTATCGCCCGGCTGCGGGGTCAGGAAGTGACTTAGCCGCACAGGGGTCGGCACCACGCGGACTGAATCCGGCTCCAGGCCCATTTGGATGTACTTCTGGCGCTCGAAGTGATTGACCACGCGATTGGTTTCGGCCTGCCGGATGACGTATTTTGCCAGCGCGTTGAAGAGGCGGTTCCGAAGCGGGCGCTCGGAGAGCCAGTGGGGATTATCGATGAAAGTGCTGTGGTTCTGCACGTCCAATGCCACGCCCAGGCGGCGCTTGAGCAAGACCCCGACCAGGCCGGTCGCGAACGGATCCTGGGTGGTCACCAGATTGGCCGGGCGCTCCCGGTGTGCACGTAGTGCCAGGCGATAGGCTGCGGGGATGAACCCGATCTTGGTTCGCGTATTAGTCGGCAGCACGGTTAAGTGTGGCGAGGGTTCCACGGGCCTCAGCCCCAGTGAGCGTGGGCTGTGCACGATCATGGTGATGTGGCCGATCCTTTTGCCGTATTCCATGTGGCGCAGCCTGGAATCCCCCAGCTCCTGGGTGAGAATCGGAGTGTTCAGGCTTATCATAAGGACGTTCATAGCCGCCTCCGGGGACGCCGGCATCAGCCCGACAGGCAACTTTCTAACTCGGCGAGGGTGCGTTTGACCAGAGCGTCCCACGAAAAACTTTCCAGCGTGCGTGGCGCAGCTTCGGATAGCCGTTTTCTGAGGGCCGCATCCGAGGCTGCACGCCTTAGCGTCGCCCTGAGTGCATCCTGATCGGCCCAGGGTGCCAACAGCCCGTTCACGCCGTCCTGGATCACCTCCGGGTTGCCGCCCTTGTCGGATGCGATGACGGGTGTGCCCGCCCGGAGTGACTCCAGGGCTACGTGCGGCAACCCCTCGTAACCGGAGTATAGCACGGTGTAATCGGCTGCCCGAAAGTAAAGCGGCAATTCATCCCTCGGAACCTGTCCGAGGAATTCAACCCGATCGGATACTCCCAAATTGCCGGCCAGATGCTCCCACTCCGCCCGCATAGGCCCGTCGCCGGCGATCACCAGATGAGTTCCGGGCAGGGCAGCCATCGCCCGTATCAGATAATCCCCGCCCTTCCAGGCGGTGAGCCTTGCTACCATCAGGAATAACGGCCCGGCGGGTAATCCAAGCCGTGCCCTGGCCTCTTCCTGTGGTACGGATAGCCATACAGGATCGGGCAACGGGCGCGTCCCCACGTCGATCGTCGCGCGGGTCACACCCTGTGAGAATTTGGGTGGCTCCGTTTCGGGCAGCGCGTTGTATATCACACTCACGCGATCCGGCTTCGCGCCCCAGCCGATCACCATCCTGGCCAGATAGCGGCTTGGGACGATCACCTTGCACGCGGAGCGGACGCCCAGAGAGCGCCGCCACTTGAAAAACTCCACTGCCGGGGAGTAGCGACGCCTTTGGAAGTCATCCACATCCTCCCCCGGTGGCAGCCATCCACGATTGGTAGCTCGTTCCCAGGCGGGGTCGCCGACCACTTTGACTACCCTGGGCCTGGAGACCGGTGGCAGCGGTATATCCGGCCCGTTGGCGAAAACCAACTCCGCCCATAGCATCTTCGGTAGCGCCGCCAGCCAGTAATGCGCCCACCGAATCGGTAGCGCCCTACGCGGAATCCTGGTCACCCGGTACGGATACACATCCGACGGCCCGGAGCTGAAAGTCAGCACCTGCACATCGTGACCGCGTTTGACTACTTCTGGCAGCAGGTGGTACAGGTACGTAGCCGGGCCGCCGGGTTCGGGATGGAAAATGCCGGTGGCGACAAACAGCCTCATACGGCTACAGCTTCACCACACGTGCGGCGCCTTCGACCCCTTTGGTGGCGTTACGGGTATCGACGATCAGGTGGCTCTTATCCACGATCCGCTGCCAGTCGTACGAAGTGTGATCGGTTACGATCACCACGCAATCGGCCTCGGAAAGCCACTCGTCGCTCAACTCAACCGATTCCATCACCCGGCCATCCTCCAGCCGTACCGATGGCACATACGGGTCGTGGTAGCTCACATCGGCGCCTTTCTGCTCGAGAAGGTGGATTATGTCCAGGGCAGGGCTTTCGCGCACATCGTCTATATCGCGCTTATATGCCACTCCCAGGACTGCGATTTTGGAACCGCGTATGGGCTTCCCATCGTCATTGAGCGCATCGGCCACCTTCCCGATCACGTAGACCGGCATCGATGTATTGATCTCACTGGCAAGCTCGATGAAGCGGGCGTTGTAGTTAAGGGCTTTTAGCTTCCAGGAAAGATACAAAGGGTCTATCGGTATACAGTGGCCTCCAAGACCGGGGCCGGGGTAAAACGGCATGAAGCCGAAAGGCTTGGTGGATGCCGCATCTATAACTTCCCACACATCCACGCCGAGCTTATCGCACATGATGGCCATCTCGTTAACCAGGCCGATGTTGACCGCCCGGAACGTGTTTTCCAGCAACTTGACCATCTCGGCGGTTGCCGTGGACGATACCGGGATGACCCTTTCTATAGCGGTGCTGTAGAGGGCGCAGGCCACCTCGCGGCAGCTCTCGGTGATCCCGCCGATGACCTTTGGGGTATTGCGAACCCCGTACACCTTATTGCCCGGATCGATCCTTTCGGGCGAAAATGCCACGAATACATCCTGCCCGACATTCAAGCCGTTGCGTACCATACGCGGCAGGATCAGCTCCTCGGTGGTGCCGGGGTAGGTGGTACTTTCCAGCACGATCAGCATCCCCGGATGGGCGATCTTGGCGATTTCATCTGCGGCGTAGATGATGTAGGACATATCGGGGTCTTTAGTCTTGCGCAGCGGTGTGGGGACGCAGATGCTAATCGCATCAACCTCGGCCAACGCGCCGTAATCGGTAGTTGCCGAAAGCAGCTCTTTACCCACGAGCTCCGAGATCGTTTTGGATGGAATATCGGGGATATAGCTTTGACCGGAGTTCAGCTTCTCCACTTTGGCCGCGTTCACGTCCACTCCCAGCACGTGGAACCCGGCGCGGGCGAACTCGACGGCCAGCGGCAGCCCCACATACCCTATGCCCACTACCCCGACTTTGGCTTTTCGCTCACGTATTTTCTCAAGCAGCGTCTCTTTGTGACTCATCCGTTAAATGCCTCCAGATGGCGATGCGATGCACACCAACGCCGACCCCTTGCCGGGGCCGGCTTACCGGCGGGATTATAGCCGGGGGCGGCGGGCCGCACAAGATGGTGCTCATCGGATGGGGGTTCTGCCGAGCAGTGTGCCGACACCCGGCGGGTTTTGCTCCAGCCCGCACCAGAAGCATAGCTCCCCGGTGTGATCTGCGGTGACCTGTCCGCAGCGTTTGCAGGCGTGCCACCCACCTTCGAGCAGGGGCACCTGGGCGGTGATGGCCGCGACCGGGATGTCTGTCCGCCGTGTGAACGCCGTCGGCTGGCAAACCAGCTCGCATATCCCGCAATCCACACATCTGTACGGGGAGAATCGCAGGGTGAAACGAGACCCTTCTAGCGATAAATCGAGCGCTTCCGTTGGGCAGAAGTCTGCGCAATGGCCGCAGGCGATGCACAGATCGGCCTTTACCTCAAGCGCTGCCAGGCCCAGCGCATCCGTCTCGACCAGGCGATTCTCCGGCTCCGGCCACTGCGAGAGTACCTGGATCAGCCGTTCGCGTTCGGGGATATGCTCAGGGCCGGATGCCAATGCCAGGAAAAACCCGCGCCTGTCAACATGCTCTGCCAGCTCGATCACCACCGTATCGGCATCTGGCGCCACGGAACCGGCCTGAGCAGTGGATAGCGCGATATATCCGGTGCGGCCCCATGCCGAGAGCCATGCATTTGCCGTTTCGGCGGCTTCGGAGATGACCGATCCCATATCCAATGGGCAGTCCGGGCAGCCGGAGTCGTCGAGGAACACGGCCTCGGTTTCCGCCAGGTGGATCAACTGCGATGGGGCCAGCGATGCCAGGCAGGTTGGCAGCCTGACGTATAGCGGTGCACGTGCGCCTCCCGCTGCGAGCGGGCACCCTATCTCAATGGCCCCTTCTGCATCCTCGGCAATATTGGCCAGCTCCGCCTCGTATAGCCGCCTTTGGGCGAAGACGCCGACCGGGCATTTCCACACGCAGGCGCCGCAATGTACGCACGAGTCGCGATCCAGATCAACGCCGTCGTCCAGGGATATGGCGCCGACCGGGCAGGTCTCGACGCATATCGAGCAGCCGGCGCGGATGTGGATGCGGTTCAGGCAGAGTTCGGGATCGGTTACAACCGGCCCGATCGGGAATCTGCTCACCGAACCGGCCATGTTTAGACCCCCTGCCGCAGGAAGCGTCCCTCGATCAGATCGGCCACCCCTTCCACATCGTCCAGGGCGAACCTGGGCACCCCATCCATTTCGAGATCGGTATCGGTGACCAGGGCTATCAACTCATCCGGAGAGCAGATCGGCTCCGTGCTGCGTGCGGCCCGCACGATCTCGATTTTGGGTGCGTGGCCCCGTTTATAGC
>JALXEW010000234.1 GCA_027069285.1 Ardenticatenia bacterium
CGGTTATGTGCCTGAGCACCGCGCGGTCTTCACCGATCTGACGGTGATGGAAAATCTGCTGATCGCCGAGCGCAGGCGAGGTGACCTGGAACGTAAGGGCGATTTCATCTTCGGCCTGTTCCCCGACCTGAAGAGGTTGGCCCATCTGCCCGGCGGGAAACTCTCAGGCGGCCAGCAACAAATGCTGGCCATAGCCAGGGCACTGGTACCGGATAACCGTCTCCTGCTGATCGATGAGCCAAGTGAGGGCCTGGCTCCCGTGCTCATCGAGCAGATGATGGAGGCGATTCGGCAGCTTTCGGAGCGAACTACTGTGTTGCTGGTGGAACAGAATTTCCAGATGGCAAGCCGCCTGGCAGATTACTACACTATCATCGAGGAAGGCCGGTCGGTACACAAGGGGCGCATGGCGGATCTGATCGGGGATCAGGCCCTGATCCGGCGCTACCTGGGCGCGGCGTGAGGGGAAATTTGCCATGAGGCGATTTTCCAGACACGAGCGCTCATGGTTGTTCGTGGCGGTGTATTTTGCCGTCCTGATCGTACCGGCGTGGCTCCTGTTCGGCCCAGGCACCGGCATCCAGATCGTCTTTTCCGGCCTGCTGCAGGGGATGTTGATCTTCCTGGTAGCCGCCGGGATGTCCATAGTGTTCGGCCTGCTGGATGTGCTCAATTTCGCCCAGGGCGCCTGGTTCATGCTTGGGGCCTATATCGGCTTCACGGTCTACGAGGCGCTTCCGGGCGAGATCGGCGGTGGCTGGAGGTTCGCGGCGGCAGCCCTGGCAGCCACACTCGTCGGCGCGGCCCTGGGCCTGGTGGTCGAGATCGGGTTGATAAGGCCGCTATATAAACGCCCGATATTCCAAATCCTGATGACATTCGGACTCGCAACCGTTATGGAGGAGGCTGTAAGGTTAATCTGGGGGCCGGCACCACATCCACCTATGGAGAAGCCGGGCCTGCTGGATTCGCAGTTTTATCTGCTAGGCCAGCAATTCAGCGTCTACCGGTTGTTCATAATCCTGGTGGGCCTGGTGATGGTGGTGGCGGTGATGCTGCTGCTGAAACGTACCAGGGTCGGCCTCATAATCAGGGCCGGGGTGCAGGATAGCGAGATGGTCGAGGCTCTGGGCATAAACGTCCGTCAGGTGTTTACCTGGGTGTTCGCGCTGGGGACGGCGGTGGCCTCGCTTGGCGGGATGGTGGTGGTGCCGTTCCGAGGCGCCACGCTCGGCATGGGTAACGAGTTCCTGCTGGCGGCCATCATTGTGGTAGTCATAGGCGGCATGGGCAGTTACGAGGGCACGGTGGTCGCCAGTGTGCTCGTCGGCCTGACTCGGGCCACGGCGGAATACCTGTCGCTGGAGTATTTCGAGGCGCCGATCCTGGCCGAGATGTCCATTCTGATGGTGATGGTGCTTGTGTTGCTGGTGCAGCCGAGCGGCTTATTCGGCAGGGAGGAGTGACGTGGATACGCCGGAGACATCCCTGGCGGCGATCCGCAAGGAGATAGCAACCCATGCCGGTTACTGGATCGCGTTGGCGTTCCTGATCCTCTTCCCGTTCCTGGTCGGATGGTATACCGGCTCCAGTCCCACGGGCATCCGGGGACGCCCGGTGGGGGCCTCGGTCTACTGGCAAGGCATTATGATCCAGGTGATGGTCTACGCCATCCTGGCAATAAGCTATAACCTGATGTTCGGATTTATCGGGGTGATCTCGTTTGGACATGCGTTGTTCTTTGGCATAGGCGCTTATATCACCGGGATCGGGGTCAGGCACCTGGGGCTGCCGATCGGCATCTCGCTGCTGATCGCGCTGATCACTAGCGCCATACTCGGCCTGCTGACCGGGATGGTCTCGCTCAGGATCAAGGGCGTGTACTTCGCTATGTTCACGTTGGCGTTCGCAACCGTCTTTTACGTTCTGGCCAAAAACCGGTTGCTCGTGAATATCACCGGGGCCGAGGATGGGTTCCGCTTCGAGGTGCCGGAGTGGCTGAATCCGGTCAGGCATAGGCTGGAGTATTACTACCTGACGCTGGTGGTCTTCGTGTTGGTTTTCGTACTGGTCAGGCGGATCATAAATTCGCCCGCAGGCCGGGTCTTCCTGGCGATACGCGAGAATGAGGAGCGAGCACAAACCATCGGCTATAACACCCTGGCGTTCAAGCTGTTGGCGATCACGACCGCCAGCGTGCTGGCGTCGGTGGCCGGGTTCCTGCACGTGATCCTCAATAATAAGCAGGCACAGCCAAGCCTCCTGGGCGTGGGCTATACCGTAGACCCGCTGCTGATGACGCTTGTGGGAGGGATGGGAACGTTGAGCGGGCCGGTCGTAGGGGCCATGACGCTGCATCTGGGCGAGACGATCTTGCGAGAGGCAAGGATAGAGATCGGCGGGCTGACGATCAACATCGGCGAGAATTGGGAGATGGTGCTGGGGCTGGCATTCCTGATCGTGGTTATCGTACTGCCGTACGGTATCGTCGGGACCTGGCTCCGTGGACGCGCTTCCAGACACAAGTGGTGGGGACAGCTACAGAAACGCTTGAGGCTGTGAAGCGACTTCACCCCGAATCGAATCCCCTATTTCGGTGTTAGCAAACGAAACCCGGTGGATACGCAGGCCAAAGGAGGAATGCACTATGAGGAACTATAAGCTTTTCCCGTATCTCGTGGCCCTCGCGCTTGGGGTCGCGCTTGGGATCGGCACGCTCGCGCTTGCCCAGGAGGGTGAGGAAATGCCGTTCGAGGGCTGGACGTTCGTGGATCTGACCCATACGGTATCGCCCGATATGCCGATCTGGCCAGGCGACCCCGAATATGAGCTGGAGCCGTGGGCAACTATCGAGGAGGACGGTTATAACCTGAACCGCATCTCAATCGGCGAACATAGCGGCACCCACTTCGGCGCCCCAATACACTTCATCGAAGGCGGTCGCACGGCGGAGACTTTCACGCCCAGGGAGCTGGTGCGATACGCCGTGGTATTCGATGTATCGGCACAGGGGGCCGAGAATCCGGACTATCGGCTGACGCTCGACGACGTGTTGGCCTGGGAGGAGGAATACGGACCGGTTCCAACGGGCAGTGTGGCGCTGCTCTATACCGGTTGGGCGGCCTATTGGGACGATCCGGCAGCCTATATGGGCGAGGATGAGGACGGCGTGCTCCACTGGCCGGGCTTTAGCGCAGAGGCGGCAGACTACCTGGTCAACGAACGAGGCGTGGCCGGCCTGGGTATCGATACCCACGGCGTAGACCCGGGCAACGATGAGGAATTCGCACCCAATACCATCCTCTTCGAGGCCGGCGGGTTCCACCTGGAAAACCTGACCAATCTCGATCAGCTGCCGCCAACCGGCGCGATCTTGTTCATAGGCGCCGTACCGTACGAAGGCGGAACCGGAGGCCCGGCCCGTGTCTTCGCGCTGATCCCGCCACAGGAGTGACGATAACTCTCACCGGGTAGGCCTTAGCGGCAGCGGGGGCGTCCGTGAGGACGCCCCTTTTGAGTCTCGCTACCGGCAGTGGTATACTCTCCGGCGCCTTTGGGCGTGATCTCTCCACATTTACGGAGGCGAGTCAGGTGAACCTGCATGAGTATCAGTCTAAAACCAGATTCGGAGAGTACGGCATACCGATTCCAAAGGGTAAGGTCGTAACCACCTCATCTGAAGCCTACGAGTTCGCAAAGGAGTTGGGCCGCCCGGTGGTGGTCAAGGCCCAGGTGCTGGTCGGCGGACGCGGTAAAGCAGGTGGCGTCAAGCTGGCCAGAACACCAGAAGAGGCCGAGGAGCACGCACGTAATATCCTCGGCATGACTATCAAGGGCCTGACGGTCAACAAGGTGCTGGTAGACCCGGCGGTCGAGATCGAGCGTGAGATATACCTGGGCGTGACCAACGACCGCACCGCCCGCAGACCGGTAATGATGGCATCCTCTGAAGGCGGCGTTGAGATCGAAGAAGTGGCAAAGGTCTCGCCGGAAAAAATCATCAAACAGCATATAGACCCATTCCTGGGGATGCGAGATTACCAGGCCCGTAACCTGGCAGACGGGATCGGACTGCCACGCGAGCACTGGCGAGCTTTCACCAAGATCGCCCAGGCGCTCTACAGG
>JALXEW010000235.1 GCA_027069285.1 Ardenticatenia bacterium
GTCAGAATCAAAACCCCCAGCCCCCCCCATCTCCGGCGGAAGGCCGCCGGGGTCGAAAAAGGCTCCGCCGAGCCAAACCGCGATAAAGTGGGCAAGATCACCCGCCAGCAATTGCGCGAGATCGCACAACTCAAGATGCCCGACCTGAACGCAGTGGACATCGAAGGCGCCATGCGCCAGATCGAAGGCACCGCCCGCAGCATGGGCATCGAGATAGTGGACTGAGGACGTAAGTGGGAGGGCATGTCCCAATAGCACCACAAGGAGAGGAAAATGCCAAAACACGGGAAAAAATATCTCGCAGCACTGAGTAAGGTGGACCGCACCCGCGAATATTCCCCGCGCGAGGCCATAGAGCTGGTCAAAGAGATCAGCTTTGCCAATTTCGACGAGACTGTGGAATTGCACCTGCGCCTGGGCATCGACCCACGCCATTCTGACCAGCAGGTGCGTACCACCGTCGTGCTGCCTCACGGCCTGGGTAAACCGATCCGGGTGCTGGTATTCGCCGAAGGAGAGGCCGCCCATATCGCCGAGAACGCCGGCGCCGATTACGTCGGCAGCGATGAATACATCGAGAGGATCACCAAAGAAGGCTGGCTTGAATTCGACGTGGCGCTGGCCGTACCGGAGATGATGCGCAAAGTTGGCCGTCTGGGCCGCATCCTGGGCCGCCGTGGCCTGATGCCCAATCCGAAGGCAGGCACCGTCGTCAAGCCTGAAGACTTGCCCCAGGCCATCCAGCTGGCAAAAGCCGGCAGGATCGAATTCCGCAACGATAAAACCGGCAACGTCCACGTGCCTATCGGCAAGGTCAGCTTCCCGGTTGAAAAGCTGCTGGATAACATGGCCGCAGTAATGGACGCCGTGAAGCGGGCAAGACCCGCCGCTGCCAAAGGCACCTACGTCCGGCGTGTGGTCGTCAAATCCACTATGGGTCCCGGCGTCAAGGTGAACCCCCAGGCCGCCCTCGAAATGCAGCCTAGCGTGTGATATGTCGCTATCGGCAACCGGATAAAATCGAAAATACACGGGGGCGCCCCAGATCGGCGCCCCTGTGAGTATGGCACACAGGCGTGCCGGCCAGGTTATAGAGGTGAGCGAAATGTCCATCGGAACCGTCCACCCGGTTGACATCGGAGATGAAATGCGCAGCGCCTACCTGGATTACGCCATGAGCGTGATCGTATCCCGTGCGCTGCCGGACGTGCGGGACGGGCTGAAACCCGTCCAGAGGCGCATACTCTACGCCATGTACGACATGGGCCTGCACCCATCGTCTCCCTATAAAAAGAGCGCCCGCATCGTCGGCGAAGTGCTGGGAAAATACCACCCACATGGCGACCAGGCAGTTTACGACGCGATGGTGCGCATGGCACAACCCTTCTCGCTGCGCTACCCGCTGGTGGACGGGCAGGGGAACTTCGGCAGCGTTGACGGGGATGGCCCGGCGGCCATGCGCTATACCGAAGCCCGGCTGGCACCAATCGCCGAGGAAATGTTGGCCGATATTGATAAGGACACGGTTGACTTCGTGCCCAACTTCGATGCCACATTGAAGGAACCGGCCACCCTCCCGGCCAAACTCCCAAACCTACTGCTCAACGGCAGCACCGGTATCGCCGTCGGCATGGCCACCAACTTCCCACCCCATAACCTGCGGGAGATAGCAGCTGCGGTATCCTACCTGATAGATAACTACGACCGGCTCCGAGAGATCACGGTTGACGAGCTGATGGCGTTCGTCAAAGGGCCGGATTTCCCAACAGGCGCCATAATCGTCGGCGCAGAAGGAATCCGCAACGCCTACGCCACCGGGCGCGGTAGATTGGTCGTGCGTGCCCAGGCCCGCATCGAGGAGATGAACGGCGGTAGGGCACGGATCGTCATAACGGAGATACCTTACCAGGTTACCAAATCCACCATCCTGGAACGAATCGCCCACCGGGTACGAACCGGACGCCTTGACATGATCGCCGACCTGCGTGACGAATCCGATAGGCGCGGCCTCTCAATAGTCATCGAGCTTAAGCGAGGCGCACAGCCCCGTAAAGTGCTCAACCAGTTGCTCAAGTACACCCCGCTTCAAGTCACGATGGGCGTGCAACTGTTGGCGTTGGTCGATGGCGAGCCGCGCCTGCTCAGCCTCAAACGGGCGCTGCAACTTTATGTGGAACACCGCCGCGACGTGATCGTGCGCCGATCGCAATTCGAGCTGGCCCACGCCCGCGCCCGCGCTCACATACTGGAGGGCCTGCTCATCGCCCTGGCGAATATGGACGAAGTGATCGCCACCATCCGCGCCAGCGCCGATGCCGAGGCCGCAAAAGACCGGTTGATAAGCCGCTTTAGCCTCACAGAGGAGCAGGCCCAGGCCATACTGGATATGCAACTGAGGCGCCTGGCGGCGCTGGAGCGCGTTAAACTGGAGGAGGAGCACCGCCAACTCGTCGAGCGGATCGCCGAACTGGAAGCCTTGCTGGCCGACCCGCGCAAAGTGCTCAATATGATCCGCGATGATCTGAACGAGCTGGCCGAAAAATACGGCGACGAACGGCGCACACTTGTTGCCTATGACGCCGAATCCGACTTCGACGAGGCCGATCTCGTCCAGGACGAGGACGTGGTGATCTCGATCACCAGACGGGGCTATATCAAGCGCGTCTCTGCCAGGGCATACCGCTCCCAAAGGCGCGGCGGACGTGGAGTCACTGGCATGGCGAAGAGGGATGAGGATGTGGTGGAACACATCTTCACCGCCCGTTCGCTCGACGCCGTGCTTTTCTTCTCCGATAGGGGCAAAGTCTATCGCGAGCGGGCATACCAGATACCGGATGCGGGCCGTGCCTCCAGAGGAGTGATGCTCGCGGGCATCCTGACGCTGGAAGCCGATGAGAAGATCACCGCCGCCGTGCCGATCCCTGCCTCGGTCGGCGATGCCGGGTATCTGGTCATGGTGACGGAGCAGGGGCGGATCAAGAAGGTGCCGCTTTCGGAATTCGCCTACGTCCGTCCAAGCGGCATCATCGCCATTCGCCTGGATGAAGGTGACCGACTGAGCCTTGTCGCGCTCACCGATGGCGATTCCGAGCTGATCCTGGTGAGCGCAAACGGCTACGCCGTCCGATTCCACGAAAGTCAGGTACGTCCGATGGGGCGGAATGCAGCCGGGGTCGCCGCCATCCGCCTGGAAGCCGGCGATCGGGTGGCCGCCCTGGATGTGATCCCCAGGCCGGAAGCCGATCTGCTGATCGTGACCGCCAAAGGCTACGGCAAGAGAGTGCCGCTGAGCGAATATCGCCTCACATCCCGCAACGCCAAAGGCGTCACCACGTTGCCGATGGGCCGCGATGCGGTCGGAGAGGTTGTGGCGGCGCGCGTCGCGGCGCCGGACGATGACATTATACTGATCACCGCAGGCGGCATAGCATTGCGTATGCATGTGGGGCGGGTTCCGCGCTATAAAAGCCGCAGGGCGCGTGGGGTTCGCCTGATGAGCCTGGCCGACGGCGACCTGGTCACCTCGGTCGCCCTGGTGAAAGCGGATGGTGGCCGGTAGCGGGTAATCCCTGCCCCCGGCGGAACCCGACGCATCCTGAGCCGCATCGAGCATGTGCCGGGGATCGGCCCCCGTCACCCTCGGTGCCGCAGACGTTCCATCGCATTCATAACCGTCAGCCCGGAAGGGCCTGGGTAACCCGGCGCCGGCCCGCGCACGACCGGCTACCGGGTGATCTCCGAATCCTGGGCACCGGCGGGCACGTCGCCCCAGGGCACCGGCGGCAGGCCCAGATGCCGTGTGCGTATCTCGTTGATCGTCACCAGGCCGCGCTCGGCCTCGATCTGGGCCTTCAACTGCTCCGCATCCCCCTGACGCACATCCTCGTACCTGAATACGTACCGACCCGGCCAGAAGTCCAGCAGCGGCTGTAACTGCTGTGCGTGCCGCACGTGACGGTGATATATCCCGCGCAGGAATTGCCTTTCGGCCACGCGGGCATGTGCCTCGGTTGAACGCTCACTCAGCAGCCCGGTTGGCACGCCGAATGCCTCGAAGATCGCCTGCCTGCTCAGCTGGCGTCCGGCCAGGAAATCCATCTCCCGCTGTGAAAGCCCGATCTCATACCATTGTACCCCGTCGCCTTTGACGATGGCCGTGCGCCTGCCGCCACGATGCCTGCGTTCCCACTCCGCCTTGACCCGCTCGAACTCGGCATCGGATACCAATCCGGGCAGCACCAGCATCCCTGCGGGGACTGCCGAGGAGCCGAAGAACTCCCGATTCCACCTGGCGGCCTCAAGGTCACCGGTGATCTCAAGCGCTATCGCCTCGATCACGCCCAGGCCGTAGAGATCACTTTGGGGATGCCAGCGCTTGAAATGCAACACCTCGTCCGCCGAAAGGGGAATCTCCTCGCCCTCAACGTTATAGAGCCAGCCGCCTATCGGACGATCCCTGCCGGCTACCGGGCGGATGCGGTCTGGGCGCAGCAGCCATATCTCGGTTGGGGCGCCACCGGGCGGCCCGGCCAGGTACCAGTATGCATTCCCGGTCAGCTCCAGGTACCCGAATGTCCCCTCCAGCAGGTCAAACCGGCTGGTGAGCGGGTTGGGGCGCTCCAGCAGTCGCATGACGGGATGGTCGTCAACCGGGATCTCTGCGTCACCCTCGACCCGGTAGACGCCCAAACGGGCCGAGGCGGCAGTTTGCGCCACCAGGCTCACTGCCACGTGTACCCACACCGATTGTATATACGCCCGCTCCTGACCCTCGGCCAGGGCGTAGGGCGCCCAGAAGCCGGTTTCGACCTTTTCCGAAAGCACACGCATCACCGCGTTCTGGCGCCGCACGTAGCCGAAACGAGCCGCCAAACGGTCAATCCACTTCATCCCACCACCTCGAATCTAAAGCCACCGGTCAGCATCCGGTAGGCGCCGGATGTAGCATCCACCTGGTCGTCATGTTGCGCCTGCGGGAACGCGCAAAGCTCTTCCAGGTACGCCGAATTCCACCCCCCGGCCACCAGATCGACCAGTCCGGCCTCGGCGCGGGCGGCAAAGGGCAGCGCCCGCGTCAGCTTATCCGCGTCCGGCCTTGCGCCGTAGAAGCTGAAGCGGGTCAGGGCCGGGTCGCGCATAAGTTCCTGCACAGCCGTCACCTGCCACGCCACCGTCTCAACCCCGATCCGCACGCCCGGCCCATCGCTCCGCGCCGTCTGGATTATGACCGACCTGGCATCAGGCCACATCCATCTACCGCGTACCACATCGCCCACCAGGTAACGACCCTCTCGCGTCAAACCCAACTTCACCCCCACGGTGAAATCGGCGTAGTCGGCCCGACTTGCCGCCAGGTCCCAGAACCGCACCCATTGCGTTCCCGCAGGCGCCTTTTCGATCACGTTAAACCATTCGCGCCGGAAGATTTGCCCTTCCGGCGGGCGCGGTTCCTGCTGATATAGCGCGGCAAAGTCGTAACTCCCAAGCTCACGGCGGATGCGTTCCAGCTCCGCACGCCCGAACCTATCCGCCCAGAGTGGTTCCCCGGGCAGCCTGCCCAGTGGGTCATCCTCACCTGCCAGGGCCGGCAGTTTGAGCACCGTCCATTCGTCACCGCTTTCGGCCAGGAGCGTCCCGGCCAGATCGAACTGATGCCACCTGGTCATGATCAGCACGATGGCACCATCTGGCTCCAACCGCGTATAAAGGTCGGCGCGGTACCAATCCAGCGTCCGCGCCCGGAGGGTTGGGCTTTCGGCCTCGGCCCTGCTTTTGACGGGATCGTCTATCACGATCAGATCGGCCCCATGCCCGGTGATCCCGCCACGGACACCCGCCGCCAGTAGCCCGCCGCCGTACCCGGCCAGGTCCCACCTATGCGCTGCCCGGCTATCGCCGGAAATCAGAACCGGCCTTTCCAGGGCCGAGAGCCGCCCGAATACCGCCTGGTAGGGCCTGGATGCGATCAGGTTGCGTACCCGACGGCTGAACGATTGCGCCAGCTCCAGTGAGTACCCCGTCAGGATCACACGCCTGGTCGGATCGCGGCCCAGGTACCAGGCCGGGAAGAGCACCGACGCCTTGAGCGATTTACCGTGTCTGGGCGGCATGAAGATCATCAGCCGCCTGATCCTGCCGGCTTCAACAGCTTCCAGGTGCCGGTCGAGCGCCAGCAGGTGCCCGGAGTAGCGGTAGGCCGGATATACGTAGCGGGTGAAGTCGGTCAGGCTGCGCCTGGCAAGCTGCCGACGTTTCAACTCCCTTATTGCCGATGAGTTGGCCGTTCTCATAACCATCTCCGGCTCGCGTCCTGTGGCGATCGCTGGATCGGTATGTCCTCGCCGCTTGCGGTATCCCCATAATAAAGTGGCATTTGGGGCGGCTTTTGTTGCATCCTCGGCGGACGTATTTTGACGGGCGGCCTGGAGGGTACCGTAACCGGCGAGATACCGGCATTTATAAACGGGTCGCAATGGCACCGGGTGATGATCGGGGGCGGCGACGGTCAATCATCCCCGCTTTCCATGTTGGCGAGGATGCGCAGTTCGCGCTCCGGCAACGCGCTCAGGTAGTTCGGGAGCGGGGGGATGGGTTCCCGGTCAGACCCGCCCTTGCGGTATACGCCGGTCAGCTCCAGGTATAGCTTGATGTGCTGGAAGCTCCCCTCGCGGGCCTTTGCAGCCAACGCTTCCAAAACCTCGGCCAACCCGATGTAAAGCGCCCGTCCGGCCCGACGCCCGATCTCGGCTGCAATATCCGGTCGCGCGGCCCAGCGCCTGAGCGTCTCTACCGGAACGCCCATCTGCCGCGCCAGCTCTCCCATCGAATCCGGGTCGCGTTCGGGCGGCGGGGTCGCCAGCCACTCGATCAGCCTTTCTTCCCGTTGGGTGAATCTCCCATCCATTGCCGTCCCCGTAGATCAGGGGCGTGTGGTGGCGGATCCGTCGCACGCTATTCTAACCATACCCAAATGGCGCCGGCACATGAGGTGTGGTATGATGAGTCCAACGATAGCGACTTCTCACACAGGCGCCCATGTACGCTCAGGCCGAACCGGTGGCGAACTTTTTGAGCCGTTCCCCGGATGAGTTCCTCATACTCATAGCCGATGACGACCCAAACGTCGTCGAGGTGCTGTCATTGCTCCTGGAACGCGAGGGCTATAAAACCGTCCCGGCCTACGACGGCGAAGAGGCCCTGGCGATGGTGCGCGAGCTGAGGCCGGATCTGGTGCTGCTGGACGTTCGGATGCCGGGTATGGATGGCTATGAGGTCTGCCGCCGCATCAAGGAAGACCCGTCAACCGCTGTGATCCCGGTGGTCATGGTCACGATGGTGCGTGGCCTGAGAAATAAGCTCACCGGGGTCGAGGCTGGCGCCGATGATTATCTGAATAAGCCGGTTAATGAGGTCGAGCTGGCCGCCCGTGTCCGATCGCTGCTGCGGGTCAAGTCGCTGTACGACCGGATAGAGGCCTATAACCGCGAGCTGGAGGAGCGCGTCGCCGAACGAACCGCCCAGCTGCGCGAGGCGCTCGATAAGCTCACAGAGATGGAGCGATTGCGTTCCGAGATCATAAATAACGTCTCGCACGAGCTACGCACGCCGTTGACCCAGGTCAAGAACGCGGTGGAGTTGCTGGAAGGGGCCAGGTCACCGGATGAGATGCAGGCCCTCATCACCACCGCCAGGCAGGCCATGCGCAGGTTGGAACGTCTGGTCAATAACGTGATGGACTTGAGCGCCGGGGTGCAGACCCGGTTGGAACCGGTCTCGGTGCGGGATGCGGCCAGACGTGCCGTGGCGGAGCTGAGCGTGGATGGGGTGGAGATCCGAATCGAGATCGAGGACAACCTGCCGCCGGTGCTGGCCGATCGGGTGGGATTGGTGCGCGTATTGCAGCACCTGTTGGATAACGCCATCAAATTCAGCCCCGATGGCGGCCCGGTGGAGGTAATCGCGCGTCGAGATGGGCCGGATAAGGTGCTGATAGCCGTCCGAGACAGTGGGATCGGCATCCCCCAGGATAAGCTCGACCGGATATTCGAGGTATTCTACCAGGTAGATGGTTCCACCACTCGCAGGTTCGGCGGGGCGGGCGTTGGCCTCAGCCTGGTGAAGTTGATCGTCGAGGGAATGGGTTCCCATATCAACGTGGAAAGCCGCGAAGGTGAAGGCAGCACGTTCTCGTTCGTCCTGCCGATAGCAGAAGTACCCCAATAGGCCGGAGATATGAGTGACGAAGCCTCTCTGGAAGAGAAGAAACAAAAGGTGTGCGAGGCACTCCGCAAGGTGGTCGACCCGGAGATCGGCCTGAGTGTGACCGAATTGGGCCTGGTGCGCAAGATCGAGATCGCGGAAGATCACGCCCACTTGGTCATGATCCTGACCACGCCGTTTTGTCCCTATGCCCCGCAGCTTTTGGAGATCACGCGCAAAACTGCGGAGGAAGTGCTGGGCGTCCCGACGACTATAGAGCTGGGCCTGGAACCCTGGTCGCCGGATATGATGGAGGATGAAGCCAGGACCGATTGGGGCATGTTCTGAACATCCGCACGCTTCCTGCCTCTCCTGTTTTGACAATTCCGCCGGCTCCTGACACAATTCTTGGAGCCGTTTAGATATGCCTGCGTTCGGGAGGGGCACCCTATGACAGCACGAATGGAATATAAGCGCATCCTCGTCCCTTTGGACGGGTCTGGATGGGCGGAGCGGGCGATACCATATGCGGCAGACCTGGCCAGAACCCATGATGCCGAGCTGGCACTGCTGCATGTCTACACGCCGCCTTTCCGGGAATTCACCGATCAACTGGTGCTGGCAGCCCAGGAAAATCAGATGGACGCCCTGCGCCAGAACGTCGAGCAGTACCTGGCCGGCCTTCGGAACGGGCTGCGGGCACAAGGGGTCAAGGCCGAAAGCTATATAGTGGAAGCCCCCGGCGCCGCGCGCGGGATATGTAACTTCGTCGAAAATCAGGATGTGGACGTGATCGTCATGTCCACACACGGGCGTAGCGGCTTTATGAGATGGCTCTTTGGCGGGGTGACCCATAAAGTCCTGCAAGGGGTGAGGGTGCCGGTGATGCTGATCTATCCGGATGAATCATGAGATGCCGTAAGTGCGGTAAGCAGGCTGCGATCAATATGCGCCAGCATAAACTGGCGCTTTGCGCGGATCATTTCGCGGAATGGATCGTCGAGCAAACCGGGCGATTCATCCGAAAATACCATATGTTCACCCATGATGAGCGGGTATTGGTGGCGGTATCCGGCGGCAAGGATAGCCTCTCGCTCTGGGACGTGCTCGATAGGCTCGGCTACCGGGTTGACGGGCTTTACATCGGACTCGGCATAGACGAGGGGATCGCCTATTCCGATAACTCGCTTGCCAAGATCGAGGCCTTCCTGGAGGCCCGTCCGCACCTGAGCCTGACCGTGGTGGACGTGAAGTCCACATACGGTGCCACCATCCCGGAAGCTGCCGCATTGACCCATCGCGGCAGGAAGCCGTGCGCGGTCTGCGGCCTGATCAAGCGCTATATTATGAACCGAGTCGCCCTCGAGGGGGGCTATGATGCGATCGCCACTGGTCATAACCTGGATGATGAGGTCGCGGTACTCTTCGGCAACGTCCTGAACTGGCAGACCGGATACCTGGCCCGGCAAGGCCCCGTGCTCCCCGAATCCGAGTTGGGATTGGTGCGTAAGGTCAAGCCGTTCTGCCGCCTTTACGAGCGCGAGATCGCAGCCTACGCGCTGATTCGCGGCATCGACTATATCTACGACGAATGCCCGTTCAGCGAGGGGGCTACAACCCTTTATTACAAGACGATCCTGAATAAGCTGGAAGAGGATCGGCCTGGGACTAAGCTACGGTTCTACCTGGAATTCCTCCGGGCGCGTGAGGAGGGCGCCTTCTCCGGTCTGACAGAGGAGGTGGTGCTGCATAAGTGTACCTCGTGCGGCCAGCCAACCGGCGCCAAAGGGGAATGCGCCTTCTGTAGGCTCTGGGCACGGGTGAGGGAGCGAACCGGCCAGGCTGCCGGCTGAGGATTGAGGATATGGGTGTGATCCGATGGGGAGACGGTACAAACTCTACGACCTGGTGATGGTGCTCTTCGTGACGGTGCTGCTGACCAGCAACGTGGCGTCGTCTGCCAAGATACTGGATTGGGGCGTCAGCCTGGGTCCGTTGCCTCTGAGCTTTGACGCCGGGACGCTGTTGTTCCCCATCTCGTACATATTCGGCGATGTGCTGACCGAGGTGTACGGCTACCGCCGGTCGCGACGGGTCATCTGGGCCGGGTTCGGGGCAATGGCGCTGATGGCCTTCACGCTTTGGAACGTGGGGCTGCGGCCGGGCGAAGCCACATGGGGATCCACGGTCGGCCAGGCGGCCTATGATGCCGTCCTGGGTGGGGTCAGCGGCCTGAGCGTGGCCAGCCTGATCGCTTACTTCGCCGGGGAATTCTCGAACTCGTACGTGCTGGCGAAGATGAAGATATGGACGGAGGGCCGCTATCTCTGGACGCGCACCATCGGCTCCACACTGGTGGGCGAGGGCGTGGATAGCATCCTCTTTGTCTCGATAGCGGTGCTTTTGGGTGCCTTTCCCGCCGAGATCATGTTCTCGATCATAGTGGCCAACTATATTTTCAAAGTCGGCATCGAGGTGCTGTTCACCCCGATCACTTACCGTATCGTCGGGTACCTCAAGCGCGTTGAAAATGAGGATTACTATGACCGCGATACCGATTTCAACCCCTTCAGGCTGGAGGTGTGAGACCCCGACGTGACCGACGATGTGGCGTGCGGGTTACCTGCTGAGGCGGGGAGCCGCAGAGGCGATCTGTGACCCTGGAGGATGAATTTGACGGAGGAACCGTTCGACCTGGAATCCCTTGACGAGGAGTTGCCTCCCGGCCATAAGAGCGGATTCGTGGCCGTGGTGGGCAGGCCCAACGTGGGCAAGTCCACGCTTATGAATGCCTATCTGGGCGAGAAGGTGGCCATAGTCTCGCCCAAGCCGCAAACCACACGACTCCGCCAGCTGGGCATCCTCACCCGTGAGGACGCCCAGGTGATATTCGTGGATACCCCCGGCATCCATAGGCCACTTCATAAGCTGGGCGAGTTCATGGTCGAAACCGCTATTGATGCGCTCAGGGATGCCGATCTGGTGCTCTGGCTGGTGGATGTTTCGACCGCCCCGACCGATGAGGACCGCCAGATCGCCGACATATTGCGCTCCGAAGCACCGGATACCCCGGTGCTGATCGCCATGAACAAGGTCGATCTGGTCGCGCCGGATAGGCTGGCGGTGAATTCGGCGGCATATCGCGAATTGTTGCCGGATGCCGATTGGATCGCCATTTCGGCCACGCGCGGCGACGGTCGCGATGAGCTGCTGAGCATGATCATCGAGCGGCTGCCGGAAGGCCCCCGTTATTACCCGCCCGATCAGCTTTCGGATACCGCTTTGCGCGATATTGTGGCCGAGGTGATACGTGAGAAGGCGCTGTTTCACCTGCGCCAGGAGGTGCCGCACTCGATAGCCGTCGTCGTCGAGGAATTCAAGCGCCGCTCCGACGATATGACGTATATCAGCGCCACGGTTTACGTCGAGCGCGATTCGCAAAAGCGCATAGTGATCGGCAGGGATGGCGCTATGTTGCGCAAGATCGGCCAATCGGCACGCGCGGAGATCGAGGCCATAGTCGGCACGCGGGTTTACCTGGAGCTGTGGGTCAAAGTGCTCAAGAACTGGCGTAAGGATGAAGCCGCACTGCGCCGGTTGGGCTACCGGATGCCGAAGCGGAGGAAGAGGAAGAAGAGATGAAAACCGGTGATGGCTATTTCGAGGGGGTTGACGGCCTCAGATTGTTTTACCGTGCCTGGCTGCCGGAAGATGAGCAGAAGGCGGTGGTGATCCTGGCGCATGGCTTTGCCGAGCATAGCGGGCGTTATGATCACGTCGGGCGCTATCTGGCCGGGCGCGGTTATGCCGTTTACGCGCCGGATCACCGTGGTCACGGCAGGTCTGAGGGCGAGCGGGCTTATGTTGAGCGTTTTTCACTTTTCGTTGAGGACTTGCACAAGTTCCGCAACGATGTGGTACGTCCGGAGTCGGCCCCGTTCCTGATCGGCCACAGTATGGGCGGCTTGATAGCCGTCCGATACGCCCTGAGCTATCAGGACGGGTTGGCCGGGTTGATCACCAGCGGTGCCGGGTTGAAGATCGGCGGCGATCTTTCACCTTTGCTGATCGCCCTTTCCAGGTTGATCGCCGTGATCGCGCCTAAGTTGCCGGTGGTCGAGCCTGTGCCTTCGGATACGCTCTCCCACGATCCTTCGGTGGCGGCGGCTTATGATTCTGATCCTCTCAACTATCGCGGCAAGGTCAAGGCCAGGATCGGGGCGGAGATGATGCGGGCCGGGCGTGAGGCTTTGGAGCGTGCCCATGAGCTGCGCCTGCCGATGTTGATCATGCACGGCGGCGCCGATTCGCTTGTCGATCCCGACGGTAGCCGCGAGCTATATCAAAAGGCCTCGTCCGACGATAAGACCCTGAAGATATATGACGGGATGTACCACGAGATATTCAACGAGGTGGAGAAGGAGAAGGTGTTGGCCGAGATGGCCGCCTGGTTGGATGCTCACCTATAGTGGGCCTGTCTCACTCTTCCCCGGCCTCGGTGGGCTGAGGGGTGACCGGCGGCTCGTGTAGCTCCACGAAGGCGGTGGCTCCTTCTACTACGCGCACCCGTTGCACGATCAGCCGTCCGTTCAGCCGCGTCATCACGTCGTATGATCCGGTCGGTATGTCACCCAGGGCGAAGTTCTCGTTCCATTCGTCATCCGGGTTAACTGCGTCGCTGGCATAGGTGGTCGTGGTATCCACGGTGCGACCGGTGACGGCATCAACTACGGTCACGGTCACGTCGTAGGCGAGTCTCCCGTCCCGGAAGGTGACCCGCCCGGCGATCACGCCGGTGCCGGTATACGGCATCATCCACAGGATCGGGTTCCGCACGGCGTACCATGAGTTGCGGCCAACTCGCACTTCAAAGTGGACGTGCGGCCCGCTGGAATGCCCGGTGCTGCCGATCAATCCTATGGGCTGTCCCGCCCTGACTCTATCCCCGGTCTGCACCAGGATGGCGGAGAGGTGGGCGTAAAGGGTGTAGATCGGCTGTCCACGGTAGCCGATGTCGTGGCGGATGTCCACCACGTTGCCATAGGCGGCGATCTCCTCTTCGGCGCGTTGCAGCCCCCATCCTGCCCAGATGACTTCACCATCGGCTGCGGCCAGGACGGGCGTGCCGATGGGGTTCGGCATATCGAGGCCGGTATGGACGCTATAGGAGTCTTCCGGGCCGTCGGAGCCGTACGGGTAGTAGAACAGGCCCTCGTTGTTGGCGTTGGAGTCCACCGGGCGCATCAGCCAGTAGTGGTCGCGCGGGTCGAGCGAGAC
>JALXEW010000236.1 GCA_027069285.1 Ardenticatenia bacterium
CGTCCCGGCAGGAGCCGGTGACGTTGACCTGCTCCACGATCCGTTTCCGTGTCTCTTCGTCGATGCCGGCACGCTCCAGCGCCCTTTGGAACAGGGGGCTGATGTACTGGAGTTGTACGTCTTTGCCGTTATCGCTGAAGTGACGGATGTAGGCCAGGGCAAAGACCGGTTCGCATCCGTATCCCTCGCATCCGGCGACGGTGGCAATGGTGCCGGTGGGCGCGATGGTGGTGGTGGCTCCGTTGCGGATCCCGTGCCTGCGGATATTTTCTACTATCTCGTCCCAGTTGATCTCCGGGCGTCCCCAATTGTGTTTGTAGGGTACCAGGGATTTTGGCGGTTCCCATCGGAGGTTTTCCGGGTCGTATATGCTGCCTTTTATGGCCGGGAAGGGGCCTCGCTCTTTTGCCAGCTCGACGCTGGCCTTCATCGCGTGGAATCTGACAAATTCCATTACTTGGCTTGCGAATTCCTGGCCTTCTTCGGAGCCGTAACGGATGCCCAGGCGGTACATCATATCGGCCAGGCCCATGATGCCCAATCCGATGCGGCGGACTCGATGTGCGGCCTCTTTGAGTTCCGGCACCTCCGGGACGTAGGCATTGGCCGTGACAACATCATCCAGGAAGCGAACCGCTAAGCTGACGGTGGCCTCGATCTTGGCCCAATCAACACGGTCGTCATCCGTCATGTGACGCGCCAGGTTGATGGAGCCGAGGCAACAGCTCTCGTATGGCCCAAGCCATTGCTCACCGCATGGGTTGGTCGCTTCCAGTTCGTATAGGTGCGGGACGGGGTTGGTGCGATTGGCGGTATCCAGGAATAGGATGCCCGGTTCTCCGTTGTGATGCGCCTGGCGGGCGATCTTTTTGAATAGTTCCCGCGCTTTGACTTTTCTCCAGATTTTGCCGTCCTGGGGGTTGATCAGTTCGATTTCCCCATCGGTTTCGACGGCTTCCATGAATTTATCGGTGACGCCAACCGAGATGTTGAAGTTGGTTATCTGGTTCTCATCGGTCTTGCAGGTGATGAAGCTTTCGATGTCCGGGTGGTCAACGCGCAGGACGGCCATGTTGGCCCCACGACGCGAGTTATGGGTGATTATGCCGTTGGCGATGTAGGTGTGGTTTTCTTCGACTTCCAGGTCGAGTGTGAGTGAGTAGCCGGATGTGACTACCGATTTGACGGTGATGTACCACTTGTCAATCATCCCAGGCCGCCTGACGGTCATGTGTCCGAGAACCGGGATGCGGTATGGAACTCTGCGGCCACGGATTTTGGAATGGAATCTGGAACGGGTGTCGCAGCCGATGCGCTCCCGCCATACCTGTATGCCTTGTGTGGTGACCAGTTTGGTCTCCCAGCCGTTGGTTGTCGACTCGATCTCTATCGGGCTGCCAAGTCCGATCAGGAGCACGGCTACCTGTCTGGCAAGTGTCTCGGAACGCAGGGTAAGGGTTGGGATGTTACCGCGTACCCGCCCAACGGCTTCGAACATGCCGCGCAGGTAGGCGCCGACCATTTCCGGTGGACTCATCCGCACGGCTTTGGGCACTTCGTCCCGGCAATACAGGCCGTTGACCTCAAAGAAGGTCTGTAGGGTGGTGTCGTCAATGCGGTATAGCAGTACGCCGCCTTCGGAGTAGTCTTTACGCGGGTGCCTGCCAAAGAGCCGCCTCATTAGGTCGGGTATCTCGGCCCGCAGGTAGAGATCGAGTGGGACGCTGACTCCGATTCCGGGTCCGTCGAGGCCACGGGCAGCCCAGTAGCCCAGGAAGAAGGCGAATTCCTCATCCAGGATGGGGGGGTAGTCGGCGATCAGGTCACGGTAGCCGGGGCTTAGCCGTGTGCGACGTAGGGCTTGTATTTCGCCGCGATGGTGGCCTAATCCGATCAGGATTTCGTCGCCGGATTGTAGCTCATCCAGGCGCCGCCAACAGGTCATGCCGCCACAACGCACTTTTACTTTGTGATCTGGGGTGCCGCGCAGTTTCAGGCCCTCGCGGGTGTTGACTTCTAAGACGGGTTTGACTCCGTTGTTGTAGCCGCTCGGAGAAGGACGCGGGCCGCCATCGGTCATTACCGTCACGTTGTGGTCGTGCCAGCCGTAGTTGTTGGTGTTCACGATCTCGTCCAGCCGCAGCAGGCCTCTATCGGTGAACACCAGTGTATCGGGGGTGAGGCAGCCGCCTTGCGCTATTTCGCCAAATGCCTGGTCGTATACCCGCAGGAAGCCGACCGGCCCGGTAGCCTGGCCGTTGCTGGATCGAACCAGGGCGCCCCTCGGTCTCAGTCTCGAAAATGAGAAGCCATTGCCACCCCCGGTCTGTTGTATGAGGGCGGCGTCCCGCAAGGTCTGGAAGATGCCGGAACGCTCACGCCCCATGTCGTCCGCTATCGGCAGGACAAAGCAGTTGTGAACTACGACTCCTTCGGTCACGTAGGTATGGTCTTCCTCAACTTCGCAGTTGTATACTATTCCCTCGAACGGGATCGCTTCCACCTGTTCGACTCTACCGGCCTTGTGGGCGCCGTCAGTCCCACCAATGAGCACGGTGTCGCCGGGTCTGAGATCGCGTGCATCCACCCACCCGTCCGGAGTCAGGATCGGGTGCTCAGGCGTGACTTCCAGCGCTATTCCGATGTGCTCAACTTTGATGTGCAGCAGGTCGCCCTCGTACCTGCGGCGCATGGTCTCGATCACCGGGCGGAAGCGGTTTTTGTGGGTCAGTACCATATCCCCAACGGCCAGTTGGGAGATGGGTTTGAGGCCGTTATCGGTGATCACTCTCATGCTTTCCGTAAAGCAGGCGGCCAGTTGCCCAAGAGGTGTCCCGGCGCCGGTAAAAGTCGGGCTGTTGGGGAAAAACAGGAACGCGGTCAACATGTCGTAGAATTTCTCGGCGTAGCGCATCCGGTCGCCGCCGAGTTGATCTTCTGCTCCGGCAATGTGGTACGCCACGCGCCAGAACATTTCGTGCACGGTCTCGACCGGTTTGCCATCCGGCCCTTTACGCAGATAACGGCCTCTGAGTACTTTCAGGCCGTTTTCCGAAATCGGTATCGGGCGCGTGTGAGGTGGTTTCGGCATATCCCCGGAAGCCGACTTCTGCTGGGACTTGGCCTTGCTCATTTACGGTTTCCTCCACATTCGGGCTTTACTCCGGCAAATCCCTCTCGTGGGGTGGCCGGGAAGGCGTCTCTTTGGCCTGCAATGGCGCAGGTTTTGTCAATTGATCCTGGGCGGCGGGGTCTCCGGTTTGTGTCTCCGGTTCTCTTTTCGGGCCGTGGCCGTTTTTCTCGGCGGAATGGGCCAGGAGTCGTTCTATCTCTTCGTGGACGGCTTGAAGGGTATTCAGTTCTCTGAAGACGATGACGTAGCGGATGTAGGCTATTTCGTCCAGTTCGCGAAGTCCTTCCACTACCATGTCGCCGATCAGGCGGCTGGCGACTTCGGAGTTGCTGAGTTGCCGAATGCGGGCTTCGATCTCGTCTACCAGGCGCTCGATGTCGGATGCCGGAACCGGGCGCTTGGCACAGGCCATCCGGATGCTCCTGATGAGTTTGTCGCGGTCAAAGACTTCGCGGCTGCCGTTCACTTTGACGACCAGGGGCATGGTCTGAACCGGGTATTCGTATGTGGAGAAGCGCTGACCACATTGCCTGCATTCACGCCTTCTTCTGGTTCCCCCCCTGGCATCGTGGGTGGTAGATATAACCCTGGATGCGTTGGAGGCACCACAGTAGGGACATTTCATGGTCTTCTATCTCCCTTTTACAACGCAGGCAATAGGCCAGGCCCTGCCTGCCGAGTGACCCCTCGCAGGCATACCTGCTACACTAGAACCAGGCCTTTTACGACCGGTTGGTGGTGGTGAGGGGGCCAATATGATAGCACTATAATGCCACCGGCGCAAAACGGCTATAGGGTACGGAGGTATTTCCAAACCCATTTTAGCCAATCGGGGGCAAGTGAGAATAGTGCTATCACGGCGGCGGTTAAGCCGCCCAGGGTCATGGCCTGTCCCTGGCTCCGGTAGTAGATGATCGGGGAGTAGGTGAACGCGAGGAGGTATATCGGCAACCATGTGCCCATGAATGCCCAAGCCAGACGGATCGGTAACGGCAGGTAGAATACCGAGCCGATGACAAGCCCTGCCGCCATGCCTATCCCACCCCACATCAGCGAATCCCACGGGGGATGTATGTGCAAGAACATGGCCTGGAAGTTCCCATAAGCCAGGGTGCCTACGAAGGCCCCAGAAAATCCAAATACCAGCAGGCGTGCCCACCAAGACCATAAGGTGGCGCCACGCTCACGGGCGCCGGCAAGACGCCCGGCAAATTCGATCGTTAGTAGGGCCACAAGGCCAACAAATAACCCAAAGGGCAGTCCCACGCCGACGGCGTTATATAGCCTTTGGGAGCTGAATATGGCCTCGGTGCGGTAGACGGCGTATATGTAGCCGCCCATGCCGAATGTCCCGCCCAGCGCCCCGGCGACAAACCGCCAGACAAGCTCCATCGGACGCTCCCAGAGACGGGTCCAGGTCAGGGTGGCAAAGGCCATCAATCTGGCCTTTGGCGGGACTTCTGGGGGAAATTCCGGCACTTCGTCGCGGGCCAGGGCAAGGGCTTTTCGCACTCGCTCCGGCTCATCGTTGATGCGGGACGCTATTTTGGAGACTCCGATGATGGAACGGAGACGCCCCAGAAGCCGCGCTGCCAGTTCGGCAGCCTCCGGCGCTTCGTCGCTGAGGGCTTGTTCGGCCAATAGGATGTCGTGTTCACGGGAGAATACGTACTCCCGCCATACGTCCGACGGCTGACCACGGTAGCGCAGAAGGGTCACTACGGCTTTGCGCACGTCCGGGTCTGGTTCGTTATGCAGCAGCCTGGCGACGCTTGGGATTATGACGGGCGGATCGGTATCCGGCAGGAAGAGGAGGTTTTCAACCGCTCTGGCGCGCGCGGGAGCCGAGTCGCTGCGCAGTGCGTGCAGGCAAACTTTCCGCCGGGCATCGTCATCGGCCAGTTGAAGCCACCAGAAGTCCATTTCGTAGTCATGTTCTATGGCGCCACGGAGCATCATCTCCCGCCCGGCGTCGTCTATTTCGAGGCCGTTGGCTTCGGCGTCGTGGTAGTAATCGTGTACCAGGATGAACTGGGTGATACCCATCAGGAACCGCCCTTGACCCCGTGCCCATGCCCGCACGGCCTGATGGTAAAGAGCTTCGGCCTCGCGACGTCCGGGTTCTCTGGGGAGTTCGGTGGTGGCCATGTCCAGGATGACGGTTTCGACGCCTTCGGTTGCTACTCCTCGTTCCCCGGCCACCTCAACGGGAACTGTTGCGACGGTCGGCGTACCGGCCCCAAGCAGGGCGCTGAGTTCGACGATCAGGTCGGTGGCCCGCTCGAATCGGTCTTCGGGTTCTCTGGCGGTCGCTTTGCGCAAGATGTCTGCCACGTCCGGCGGCAGGTCACGGTTGATCTGGGCGGGATCGGGTAGTTCATCGTTGTGCATTTGCTGCTGAAGGCATAGCGGGACGCGGGCGCCAAAGGGGAGTTCGCCGGTGAACATCTGGTAGAGCATGAGGCCAAAGCTGTATATATCCGACCGGCGATCGAGCACCTGGCCGGTGATCTGCTCCGGGGACATGTAGAGAATGGTTCCGGCGACTTGAACCGGTCTTGTGGCCGGCCCAACGGAGACTGCAAGCCCAAAGTCGGCCAGGTATGGGAATCCGTATGCATCCAGGAGTATGTTGGCCGGCTTCAGGTCACGGTGTACGATCCCGTTATCATGGGCGTAGTCCAGGGCGGAGGCTATGGGTGTGGCCATTGTGATCACTTCGCCAAGCGACATAGGCCCCTGGACGATCTTGTCCATGATCGAGCCGCCGGATACGTATCGCATGACGATGTATAGCTGGTGCTCCACCCTGCCGAAGTCGTATATCGGCAGGATGTTGGGATGCTCCAGGGCGGCGATGGTACGGGCTTCACGCTCGAAGGTGGCGACGGATTCTTCGTCCTCGGTCTGGCCGGCCATAGTTTTGACCGCTACGGTGCGTTCCAATGCGATGTCCCGCGCCGACCAGACGTCGGCCATGCCGCCGCGTCCGATATGCTCTATTATGACGTAGTGGCCTATCTCGGTCCCGGGTTTCACCGCTCACTCCGAGGGAACATTCTGCACATGTTAGATTATAGGCGAGGCCGCACCGGATGCAAAGCTCACAATCCGATGGGCGCGATGGTTGCCCCTGGTGGATGTCATACGATTCCTTCGTGCCAGTAAGTAACGGGCAGGCGGCAAATACCGGTGCATTACCCTTTGCATTATTTAACGGCATGTGTTATACTTCTACCAAGTGAACTCACTGCACTTACACATTGAGGGTATGATACCGGTTACTCTTTTGGGAAAAGGGAACGTGTCATGTCATTAGAACAATTGGTCGAGATGTCTTACCAGACGTTCCGCGAACAGGCACAAGGCGCCAGGGTTGTGCTACTCCACCCCAGGAGCCGGTACCGGTCGGTGCTGGTGGCCCGCCTGGTCAACGATCCGGATCTCGATGTCTTCTATTACGCTATGAGCCAGAGCGATGTGAGCGTCGAATCGTTCCTTTCCGGCCTGACGCATGATCTGGCCCATCAATATCCCACGTTCGGTCGCCACCTTAACCAGGTACGCCGCGAGAACGCCGATGTCGATACGCTGGCAGAGATGCTGGCAAAAGACCTGGCCGAGCTGAGCAATAGGCCTCATATCCTGATCCTGGATGAATATGACCGCGCAGATACGTCGCAGGAGTTGCAGGCCTTCCTGGAAAGGTTGATAGAGAAGCTGCCGGGGAATTGCCAGCTGGTGATCAATAGCCGGGAGCTACCCAGAATGCCCCTGATCTCGCTGATCGCTAAGAGGCAGGCAGTGGTGCTGAGGGACGATCACCTGGTTTCCAGCGATTTCTACGATATGGCCGAAGGCGGAGTCCATCACCTGGAGGTCTACGCGCTCGGCACCAGCACGGTGATCCTGGATGGGAAGGTGATCAATACGTGGGAAGGGCATTTGCCTAAGCAGTTGTTTTTCTTCGCGCTCGACCGACCTATCGTGACCAGGGCGGAGATATGCCAGGCGTTCTGGTCGGATTTGGATACTAAGCAGGCGGTCAACGTCTTCCACGTGACAAAGCGACGGCTCCATAAGGCGCTCGGGTTCGATGTGCTGGTGCACGAGGGCGGATATTACCATATCAATACCGACTTATCAATCCACTACGATGTGATGGAGTTCGTGGGCGCCCTGGTGGAAGGCCGGGCAGCCGAACCCGGTTCCGATAGGGCAATCGAGGCCTGGAAGCGGGCTATCGATATTTATCGCGGGCCGTTCCTGCAAGGTTACGATCTGAGCTGGATCGAGGAACGCCGCATGGAGTTCAGCAGGGGTTACGCCGAGGCGCTGATCGAGTTGGCCCGCAGGCGCGAGGCCGAGAATAAGTTGGAACATGCGCTGGGCCTATATACCCGTGCACTCAATGAGATACCCGACCGCGAGGACCTGCATCGCCATGTGATGCGGCTTTACAGCCAATTGGGCAGGCGTAGCGAGGCGGTGGATCACTATCAGAAGCTGGTTAAGGCTCTCGAGGCCCAGGGTAGGGAGCCGGAAGAGGAAACCAAGCAGCTATACAGCCAGATCGTGGGGTGATTTGCGCTCAAAAGGGGCGTTCCGTGGAACGCCCCTTCTGCTTCACTCCCATGTAACATCCCCGTGCAGGTCTGGGGGCCAGCCGCGAGCCAGGAATGCCTCGAATGCCGGGCGTTCGGTACCTATGGTGCCGGGTTTGCCGTGACCGGGGTAGAAGGTGATGTCATCCGGCCAGGAGAATATCACTCTCTTGAGCGTTTCGATGGTCTGCGCGAAATCCTCCGGTGTGGCGGTGTGACCGGGGCCGCCGGGGAATATCACGTCGCCTACGATCGCTCTGCGATCGAAGCGGAAGCATACGTGTCCGGGCGTGTGTCCGGGTGTGTGGGCCACGGATATTTCGATCTTCCCTATCCGAAGGGTATCCCCGTCGTACAAGTCCTCGTCCCCCATGACGCCCCATTCCTTTGTATCGTCCGGGTGGATGTAGACCGGGGCGCCTGTGGCAACACGTACTGCTTCCAGGGCACCGATGTGATCGGGGTGGCCGTGGGTGATGAGGATCATTTGTAGTGAGGTGTCGCTAAGCCATTTGAGGATGGCATCTGGGTCGGCGCCGGGGTCAACCAGGGCACTATTCCCCGTGTCCGGGCAGATGATGAGGTAGGTATTCATCGGCCACGGGCCAACTTCCAGACGGCGGAGTTCGGCAATGGCCATTTCCGGTTTTTTTATAGCTCGGCAGGGCTGGGGATCATGCCCTGTAGGATGCGCTCAAGGGCCATTGTGTGGCTGCATACGCCCCGCCGCTTGAAGAAGTCGCAATCGCAGTACCATTCGTTGTTTTCGAACCGCACGGTGTGGGGGTTATTGTCACCTTTGAATGTGACGGTGAAGCTGGTAAATTGCACTCTTTTTTCGCGTTCCTCTGCGTAGCGGCGGGCTTTGTCTATTTTGCCGATCATTGAGTAATCCATATCCCGAAGCTCCTTCACTTGGATTTGGTGTTATTTCAAAGTATACCACTGCCTGGCTACATATTCCTCAAATTTGCCGGAGTTGCAGGCTTCGATGTAGCGTAGTATTTCGCCTCCGTCTACCGGATATTCAGGGTAACAGGATGTGGGCCAGGCACCTTTTGGCACTTCAACTACGGCGGCTACGGCAGGGGCAGATAGGTCTACCCTGCCTTCGAGTCGCTCGACGACGCGCTCGGCGGTGATGATGACTTTTTCCGCCACGAGCGCCAGTTCCACATCCACGGCCAGGTTGCCGCCGAGGACGGCGTTGCCATAAAGGTCTGCGGTCAGGGCGTGGATGACGGCCACGTCGCAGTCTATGGCCGGGAATGCGATCAATTCCTCTCCGCTATATGGGTCGCGCACGGTTTTGACATCGGGCCGGAGTTTGGGCATGTCGGTTCCAAGCCACCCCTGTCCCGGCATGAAGCCGACTCCGGCGAGTTTGGCCCTCAGCCCAAAGGCTATGCTGGCCTCGCTTTCCTCGGTTATTTCGATCTGGCCGCGATTGGCCGCCTGGGTGAACATCGGGGCGAATCCGAATATCTCCAGGCCAAAGTAGCATGTGCGCACCCGCCTGACAAGTCCGGCACCGACCAACAGGTCACTTTCGTATCCGGCGGTGAAGCATAGCAACGTCAGGTCACCGGGTGGATCGGGGCGGGCAAGTAACGCCCCAACGAAGGCAACCGGGCGCCGGTAAAGTGTCATGCCGCCCAGGGCCAGGGTTTGGCCGCTTTGTACGATCTCGGCTGCCTGGGCCAGGGTTGTTCGATCTTTCAGCATCTCAGGGCCTCTTATCGCTCAGGAACCGGGCCGGGATCATGTTGAGGGTTTCCGTCGCTCATGTCCGGTCCGGCTGCGGCCCGGCCCTCAATATTTCCTCCCCAACGCGATCGGCGAATTGTTCGAAGTTGGCGAGGAATAGCCCCGCCAGTTCTTTTGCTTTTTTATCATAGGCTTCCGGGTCTGCCCAGGTGCCGCGCGGGTCTAGCACGTGGTCGGGCACATCCGGGACGTGGGTGGGGACGTGCAGGCCAAATATCGGGTCTCGACGGGTCGGCACGTCGTCAAGCACGCCACGCAGCGCCGCCCTGACCATCGCGCGGGTATAGGCCAGTTCCATGCGCTTGCCCACTCCGTATGGGCCGCCGCTCCAGCCGGTGTTGAGCAGCCAGACGCGGGTGTTATGCTCGGCTACTTTTTTGCGCAGTAGCTCGGCGTAGACTATGGGGTCTTGTACCATGAACGGGGCGCCAAAGCAGGTGCTGAATGTGGCCTGGGGTTCGCTGCCAAGACCGCGTTCGGTTCCGGCGACTTTGGCGGTGTAGCCGGAGAGGAAGTGGTAGACGGCCTGTTCGGGGGTGAGTCTGGCAATCGGCGGCATGACGCCAAATGCGTCGGCGGTGAGCATGACGACGTTACGCGGGTGGCCGCCGCGACCGTCGAGCGCGGCATTGGGTATGAAGTGGATGGGGTAGGATGCACGTGTGTTTTCGGTGAGTGTGGCGTCGTCCAGGTCGATTTGGCGGGTGGCTTCGTCCACGATGACGTTTTCCAGGATGGTGCCGAATCGGCTTGTGGTGGCGTATATCTCCGGTTCGCCGGTCGGCGAGAGGCGGATGACTTTGGCATAGCAGCCGCCTTCAAAGTTGAAGACGCCATCGTCGCTCCATCCGTGCTCGTCATCTCCGATGAGGGAGCGGTGAGGGTCGGCGGAAAGGGTGGTCTTTCCGGTGCCGGAAAGGCCAAAGAAGAGTGCCACGTCACCGTCCTCTCCGATGTTTGCCGAGCAGTGCATTGGCAGTACGCCACGCATGGGTAGCAGGTAGTTCATAATGGTGAAGACGGATTTTTTGATCTCGCCGGCATAGCTGGTGCCGCCGATCACGATCAGTTTCCGCCCGAAATGTATCAGGACGAATGTGGATGAGTGGAGGTTGTGCCGTCTGTAGTTCTGGTCATAGCATTCCGGGGCGTGCAAGACGACGAATTCGGGCACGTGGTGGGCCAGTTCCTCGTCGGACGGGCGGCGAAACATGTTGGAGGCGAAGATGGATGCCCAGGCTTTTTCGGTGATTATCCTGATCGGGAGCCGGTAACGCGGGTCGGCGCCGACGTAGCAATCGCGCACGAACAGGTCGCGCCCACGGAAGTGCTCCAGCACCAGTTTGTGTAATGCCTCGAAGTTCTCTTCGGTGATCGGGCGATTCACGTCGCCCCACCAGATGTTCGCTTCGCTGGAAGGTTCCCGGACTATGAATTTGTCTTTGGGGGCACGTCCGGTGTGTATCCCGGTGCGGACGACGAGGGGGCCACCCTGGGCCAGTATCCCCTCCCCGCGCCGGATCGCTTCTTCGTAAAGCGCCGGAACGCTCAGGTTCCAGTAGACGCGGCCCGGTTGGGTTATGCCGTGGTTTTCCAGGCCGTAGTCGCTCTTTATCGTTTCGGTCATGCTCTCACGTCTCCTTGTCTGGTTCGTAAACCGGCATGGTCTGTGTAGCGTGCGGTACGATCAGTGTCCTCGGCTTTCGTCCCACCATCCCCCCGGCGATCTCGATGGCCTGATCCACGGTATCCGCCGGGATGAGGTGGGCGGCGCGGATCATGTCCGGGTCACTGGCGCCGACTACGATCACGTTCACCCGCTCCAGCAGCCGCGCCAGGAGTAGCGCCCGCTGCTGACCCGGCAGGCAGTTTCCCCCGGTCATGGCTTCGACCAGTGCCGAGGGGCTTTTGGAATCGGCCAGTGCTCTGAAGAAGTTGCGCTCGCCAATTCCGGCGCCGGCGCCTTCCGGACATGGCGCCGGCAGTATGATGACGCCGCCGTTCCGGATGGCGGGGGCGCGGCTCAGGCCGATGTAGGTGGCGGCACGGGATGCCTGGTAGAGGTTTACGTCTTTTGGATGGCCGACGCCGGCTATCACTATGTCGAATCGTTTGTTGACTTTGACTTCGAATAGTTCCCTGGCTTTGCCAACCAGGTGATCGTGTACCCGGATCGGGTCGCCAACGGCCAGTTCGACCGGGTTCCCGGCGGGATCGGCGATGGCGTTCACGATGTAGTCGGGTTTGCCGATGATCTGCGCGGCGGCCCTCAAGAAGTTCTGGAACGGGTTATCCGCCACTTTGCCCAGCACGACTCCTCTGTGACCGACAAATCTGGGGCCGTGGGTGATGCCTATGGTTTCCGGGCCGGCACAGCCGATGATGACGGTTTTGACGCCGCCGGAATATCCGGCGTATTGGTGCGGCTCGACTATGCCTGTGGCGATCACCAGGTCGGCATCGGCGACCAGTTTGTTGAGCTGGATCGGTACGTCGTCTCTGGTATCCAGGAAGGGCGGTGATGGCCCTAATGCGTCTAACGGGACGGCTCCGAGGTCTACCACGTCTGCAGGGCGGTGATCGGCCACGTTATATCTGGAGATGGCATCGGGGCCGATCTTGGCGAGCTTCTCCCGGCGGGTGCTTGGCCGATGCATTCCCACGGCGCAAAGTAGTGTGATGTTCTCATCCGGGACGCCTGCGGCTTCCAGCTCGCGCAGGGCCAGGCGAAGCATGATCCGGTCGGGCGAGAGACGTGTGGCGTCGGTGAATGCGATCAGCGCTCTGGTGGACGGCCCGGCCAGGTCACGAAGTGGCGGGCCAAAGCTCACGGATGGGGATTCCGGTGGTGGGTCTGGGGCGGCTACGTGGGCATCTGCCACTTCTACTTCCCAGTCCGAAGGCAGGGAGATGTCCAATGAGTCGCGTCCAAATGGGACGGTGTAAGTTGGTCTGGCCATCGCACACGCTCCGGTGTTTAATGTAGCGCGTGGGCGCGTTTTGCGCTACGAGATGTCCGGCGGCAGGATGGGTTCTATGCCGGGTTTCGTCGGCAGGGCGGGAACGCGCTCTATACGGTCTGGGGATTTTGCCGGAAAAGTTTGCCATGCGGTGCCCATGCGGGTATACTTTTAGTGCGCCTGCGGGCGTAATTCAGTGGTAGAATGCCAGCCTTCCAAGCTGGACGTCACGGGTTCGAATCCCGTCGCCCGCTTGCCGAGGGCCTATAGCTCAGCGGTCAGAGCAGCCGGCTCATAACCGGTCGGTCCCAGGTTCGAATCCTGGTAGGCCCATCTCAGTCCGGGCGCGTAGCTCAGTCGGGAGAGCGCTACAATCGCACTGTAGAGGTCCGGGGTTCGAATCCCCGCGCGTCCATATAGACGGGAGCGCGTGTCCACGTCAGGACGCGCGCTCTTGATTCTCCTGCGGTACCACTACTCTATAGCCCACGCCACGCACGTTTACGATTATGTTCGGGCTTTGGCCCAGGTTCCTCAATTTGCGACGCAGGTTGCTGATGTGGGGTCGTATTATCTCGCGGGCCTGTTGCTCGCTCCTGAGGTATCCCCTGACTTCGCGCACCAGTTCGTGGCACGATACGGCACGTTCTCGGTTGGCGATCAGGTACATGAGGAGTTTGAATTCGGTCGGGGTGAGGTCGGCTACCGAGCCGCCGACGGCAACCTGGTATCTGCCGGGGTATATGGTCAGGTTGCCCAGGGTGATCTGGCCCTGCACGTCGGGACGCAGCGAGTTTTCGATCGGGCCGATGCTGCGAGGTAATTCGGCGACGGCAGCCGAATCGGCCAGTTCCTCCAGGTTGGATTGGATCGAGGCAAGCAGTTCTTTGCGACGCCGTAATG
>JALXEW010000237.1 GCA_027069285.1 Ardenticatenia bacterium
CCCTAATATCCTCGGCCAGGCCCTGTTCGCTTTGCAGGTGCCATATCCTGGCGTAGCGGCCACCGAGTTGTAGCAGCTCATCATGGGTGCCGCGTTCGACTATGCGGCCATCTTCCAGCAGGAGTATCTGGTCGGCGTGCATCACGGTGCTGAGCCGCTGGGCTATGATCAGGGTGGTGCGGCCTCTCATTAGTTCCCGCAGGGCCTCTTTGATCTGGTACTCGGTACGGCTGTCAACGCTGGCAGTGGCGTCATCCAGGATCAGGATTCGCGGGTCTATGAGCAACGCCCTCGCTATGGCGATCCGTTGCCGCTGGCCGCCGGAAAGTGTGACGCCCCGTTCGCCCACCAGGGTGTCGTAGCCATCGGGGAATTCCATGATGAATTCGTGGGCACGGGCGGCTTTTGCGGCCTCTTCCACCTCGCGCCTGGTCGCGTCCGGCCTGCCGAAGGCGATGTTTTCGTGGATGGTGGCGTTGAACAGGAAGGTGTCCTGCATTACGTAGCCGATCTGGGCACGCAATATCTTCAAGGGCATATCCCGCACGTCTATACCGTCTATGCGAACACAGCCATCGGTCACGTCGTAGAAGCGCGGAACCAGGTTCACCAGGGTGGTTTTCCCACTCCCGGTGGCGCCAACTATGGCGGTCACCGTGCCCGGTGGCGCCTCAAATGTGATGTTGTGCAGGACTTCAAGTGCCGGCTCATCCTCGCCCGGCTGGTACACGAACGATACGTTGTCGAATTCTATATGTCCCTCCAGCCGACCGGGATTCACCGCGTTGAGCGGAGTCCTGATCTCCGGAGCCGAATCTATGATCGAGAAGATGCGCTTGCCGTTGGCGATGGCCCTGGCGGTCACGTCTATCATAAAGGCCAGCCGATGGGCGGGCAGGCTCAGCAGGCCCATGTACGAGTTGAAGGCGATCAGGGTGCCGACCGAAAGCTGCCCGCTCAGCACCAGTTGGCCCCCAAAGAGCAATAGCAGGAACGTGAGCGAGCCAACCAGGAACCACACCGTCGGCAGCGCCATGGTGAAGACTCTCGCCAGCCGGACCCAGTTGTTCAGGACGGTGATGTTATCTTCCTGGAATTTCTCCCTGGCGTATTCCTCGCGGGAGAAGGCTTTGACCACCACGATCTGCGACAGGTTTTCCTGGATTCGGGCGTACATATCGGCCCTGGCCCGCCGGACTTTCCCGAAGAGTGGCTCGATCCTGATGCCAAAGGCAAAGGAGACGGCAAATAGCAGCGGCAACGGGGCCAATACGATCAACATCAGCTGCGGGCTGATGCTATAGAGCACGCCGTAAATCCCCACCAGCAGGATCACCATGTTGAGCATATCACCCACTACCACTCCCGCGAAGAACCGTATCTCGTCCACGTCGCCTATGACCCGACTCATCAATTTGCCGATACGGGTTCTATCGTAGAACGAGAACGGCAACCGCTGCAGGTGGGTGAAAAGGTCCATGCGGATGTCGTAGGCGACTTTGCGGCCAAGCCATTGGGTGCCGTAACGTTGGCCATAGTTGACCACGGTGCGCACCAGCGCCAACACCACGATCAGGGCTGCCGTGCCGATCAGCCGCTCCCTGCCCGACCAATCATCCGGGAATATCCTGAATCCCCTCTCAACGCCCAGGGCTGCATCAACCGCATTGCCTATCAGCCAGGGGGCGGTCAGGTTCAGCAACGTGGTGGCGATCAGGCAGGCATATACCAGCACGGCGATATGCCGATAGGGCCTTATGTAGCTCAGTATACGCAAGAGTATCTTCATTCAGACCTCTTTGCTCTTCCACTTCCCGCGACGGAACCAGAAGGCGAACATCAGCCCGTTGGCCAGGTTGGAGATGGCCCGGCCCCACCAGATACCCCTCACTCCGAACCCAACCCATCTGGAAAGGCCAAACGCGATCGGTATCTCCATCGCCCACAAGGTTAGCAGGTTTATGCTCATGGCCGGGACGGTGTTGCCCGCCCCGTCAAGCCCACGCGCCAGCACCACCCCGACCGCGCTGACGATCAACGACGGGGCCACGATCCTCAAACATTCGGCGCCGATGGCGACCACTTCGGGGGTGGGGTCGAAAAGTGCCACCAGTCGCCCGGCAAAGGCGAAGAGGATGACCGCCATGATCGCCATATATCCCGCAGCGTATGCGCTGACCCACCATGCGCTGCGTTCGGCACGTTCGGCTTTATGGGCGCCCAGGTTCTGGCCCACAAGCGTCCCGGCGGCGTTCCCAAGCCCGAAAAGCGGGATCAATGCGATCAGTAACATCCGGTTCGCGACGCCGTACCCTGCGGTGGCAAAGGTGCCATATGCGCCCACAAGCCCCAGTACCAGCAGCCTGGAGGAGGAACGCAATGTCATCTGGACGGTGCTGGGCAACGCGATCTGGATTATCCGCCACATTAACGGGAAATCCGGACGCAGGTCGCGCAGGTTGATCCCGATCCTGGCGCGTCCGCTCAGCAGGATCACGACCTGCAGCGCCACCCCAGACCCGAATCCCAACACGCCGGCCCAGGCCGACCCGGCAACTCCAAGCGGTGGGATCGGACCCCAGCCAAATACAAGTACCGGCTCCAAGATCACGGTGACGGCGGTCGCCAGGAATAGCACGGCCATCGCCGCCCCGGCCTCACCCGCTCCGCGCAGCATCGAGTTGATGACGAAGAGCAGTATCACGGTGAAAAGGCCACCAAAGGTGACGTGCAGGTACGATAGGCCCAGCGGCAAAACTTCTTCATCGGCGCCCAGCAGGATCAGCACCGGACGGGCTACCAGGAATCCGATCCCGGCCAGTATTGCCGATGTGATCAGACCCAGCATAATGGTCTGCAAGGTGGCATGTTCAGCTGCGGGGCGGTTCTTTTCCCCGATCCGACGGGCAACCACCGCCATCCCGCCGATCCCCAGCCCGTTTGAAAGGCTGTTGACCATCCAACGAACGGTGACGCTCATGGTCACAGCCGCAAGCGCTGCCGATCCGAGCTTGCCGATCCAGTAGGTATCGAGTATCTGGGATACGTTTAGTATCCCGGTTTCCAACATCATCGGTAGGGCCAGGTACCAGATGTTGCGATGGATGTTTCCGGTGGTCAGGTCACGGCCCCAGGTTCGAGATGCTTCCATAAGCGCCGGTCACTCCCCGCCACAAGTTGCAGATGCATTCCCATGTGGATGATACCCAACGGCACACGGAAGTACAAAGGCAAAACGGCTTTGCACGGCAGCACCCGACGCGCTACAATGCGCCCAACCTGCGGAATGAGGCACCGTCAAGATGGCCGAGGGCCTTGATAGATTGGGGATATTCGGCGGCACGTTCGATCCGCCACATCTGGGACATCTGATCCTGGCCGAAACCGTTGCCGACGCGCTCGATCTGGAGCGCGTGCTTTTTGTACCCGCCGGCCAGCCCCCTCTGAAAGAGGATTGGGTGATCACGCCGGTGGAGCACCGACTGGCAATGGTCAAGGCAGCGATTGCCGGGAACAGGCGATTCGCCATCTCCCGCGCCGATATTGATCGACCCGGCCCGCATTATTCGGTTGACATGGTGCGGATTATCGCGGCAGAGTATCCCGGCACCGACCTCTTCTTTATGATCGGCAGCGATTCGCTCCGCGACCTGCCGAGATGGCACAATCCCGGCGGGCTGATCGAGCTATGCACGCTGGCGGTGGTGCGCAGGCCATCGGCGGAGCCGGATATGGACGCGCTGGAGCTGGCGATACCCGGCATCAAATCCAGGGTGTGCTTCGTGGATGCGCCGTTGATCCAGATAGCCGGGCGAGAGCTGCGAAGGCGGGTGCGAGAGGGGTTGAGCATCCGCTATAGGGTGACCGATGCCGTGCTGGAATATATCACCCGCCACGGCCTCTATAAATGAGCAAGAGAACGCGGAGGGCCAATGTCGAAGAACATAATTTACCTGGCGCTGCTCGCGGCACTGATGGCCGGATGTGCTCCCGGTGCGAACCCGACACCCACGGCACCACTGTCGGAGCTCCCGACCGCAACCGCTACCGGGGTCACGGCCCACAC
>JALXEW010000238.1 GCA_027069285.1 Ardenticatenia bacterium
CTCGATAGGATCGGCTCTATCGGGTAGTCCGGCATACCGGCAAATTCCAATATCCGGCGGGCGAAGTCGTACCGCGAGGCGTATCCCTCGTTGACCAGGTGGAATATCCCGGTCTCGCCGGTCTCGATCAGGCGAATGAGCGCATCTGCCAGGTCATTGGTATAGGTTGGGCACGCGATCTCGTCGGTAACCACGCGCAGTGGTTTCCCCTGCTCTGCCCGTTCGCGGATCACGTGTATGAAGTTACGGCGCTTGTGTGCAAATAGCCAGGATGTTCGGACTATGGCGAAATGCGGTGTGATCTCCTGGATGAATTTCTCGCCCAGCCACTTGGAGTGCCCGTATGGGTTGATGGGATGCGGCTCATCGGTCTCCAGGTATGGGCGGGTTGCTTTGCCGTCGAATACCTCGTTGGTGCTCACGTAGACGATGAGTGCGCCGACGGCTTGTGCGGCCTGGGCTACGTTGCGGGTGCCGTAGCCGTTGACCTCGACGGCTTTATCGGGGTCTCTGGCACAGCCGTCGACGTCGGTATAGGCCGCGCAATGTACGATCACATCCGGTTCGGCCTCGTAGATGGCCTGGAACGTGGCATCGGCATTGGTGATGTCCACCTCCGGCAGGTCGAAGCCGGTCGGTTGGTGCTTGCCCTGTGCCGACAGCCCGGCCATCAGGCGTGATCCCAGGCTGCCGCGTGCTCCGGTGATGAGGATTCGCATTTTTCAGCCGAGTTTGAGTGTGGCCAGGAATTCCTCGTTGCTTTCGGTCTGGCGCATACGGTTTAGCAGTGCCTCCACCGCCTCTGCCATGTCGTAGCCGGCGCCGTTGGGCGGCGGGGCGGTCAGCTGGGCCATCATGCGGCGCAGTGTCCAGACGCGCTGCAAGACGTCAGGCCCAAGCAGCAGTTCCTCACGCCGCGTGGACGATTTTTCGATGTTGAAGGCAGGGAATATACGGCGTTCCTGGAGTTTGCGTTCCAGGTGCAACTCCATGTTGCCAGTGCCTTTGAATTCCTCGTAGATCACGTCGTCCATGCGGCTGCCGGTGTCAACCAGGCAGGTAGCGATGATCGTCAGGCTGCCGCCCTCCTCGATATTACGGGCTGCGCCGAAGAATCGCTTGGGCGGATAGAGGGCCGAGGGATCGAGGCCGCCTGAAAGCGTTCGACCACTCGGCGAGACGACCAGGTTATAGGCCCTGGCAAGCCTTGTGATGCTATCCAGCAATATCACCACGTGACGTTTGCATTCCACCAGGCGTTTGGCCCGCTCCAGTGCCATCTCTGCCACGCGGACGTGGTTCTGGACGTGATCGTCAAACGTGGAGCTGATCACCTCTGCCTCGACCGACCGATCCATATCGGTCACCTCTTCCGGTCGCTCGCCGATCAGTACGACCATCAGGTGCACTTCCGGGTAATTGGTGGAGATGGCATTCGCGATGTCTTTGAGGATGGTGGTTTTGCCTGCTTTCGGCGGGGATACGATCAGGCCGCGCTGCCCCCTGCCGATGGGCGCGATCAGGTTGATCAGGCGTGTTGAAAGTATGCGGGGGTTGGTTTCCAGGTCGTAAAGCTCCTGCGGGAATATCGGGGTCAGCTGCTCGAAATGGGGGCGGAGCCTTGCCTGTTCCGGGTCCATGCCGTTAACGGTCTCGACGCGCAGCAGGCCGTAGTATTTCTCGTTCTCCTTTGGTGGCCTCACCTGCCCGATGACCATATCTCCGGTTCGCAGCCCAAAGCGCCGTATCTGGCTCTGGCTGACGTATATATCGTCCGGCCCCGGCAGGTAGTGATCCGACCGGAGGAATCCTATCCCCTCTTCTATGACCTCCAGGACGCCGCCTCGCAACTCCAGTCCCTGTCTTTCGGCCTGGAAGCGCAATATCCTGAGGATGAGGTCTTGCTTTTTGAGGCGGCTGAATCCGGCGATGCCGGCTTCGCGTGCAATATCTCGTAGCTCTTGTAAGGTTTTCGCCTCCAGCTCGGCGATATTCATTTTACCGAATTCTCCGGCCATAGTCTTATCCTCATAGTGTATGAATTATTCATAATTGCCGTTTCGTCACAATGAAGTAACCGCACCCTCACCCCCACTTACGGGATAAGCCCAATGTCCTATCACCATGCCATGAGAGCTTGGTCGGGGCGTGTCAAAAAGTTACAGGCGTGGATAGCTACCGTGGCAAAGCGTCCGATACCCAGCCACCCAGTACGTTAACAGGGGTGATGCTACACCTACCGTTCTGCCATCACTATATCACGATCCTTTGTAAGGGTCAACTTTCTTTCGGCGAATTTATGCCAATCTCCGAGGTCACTCATCGTCGGACGGCGGATATACCTCGCGCGGTGCGCTGGTGCCGGTTGCCGGGCCGATGACTCCGCGCTTTTCCATCATGTCTATAAGCCTGGCAGCCCGCGTGTATCCGATTCTCAGATGCCGCTGCAGGAGCGAGATCGAGGCCTTCTGCAGGCGGCGAACCAGTGCTACGGCTTCGTCATATAAGTCGTCGCCGATTTCTCGGTTACGTCGGGACGGCCTGTGATCGTTATCCGATCCGTCCCACACTTCAACCCTGGCCACCGGATGAGGTTGCTCACGCTCCTTACGCAGTCCATTATGAGATGGCGGAGATTCGATAGTTTCCGCCTCCGTTACCGGCGCCGGCCCGATTGGGTCGGCGGGGGCTGCCCCCTGGGCGGCCTTCCAATAGCGCACTATCCGCTCGATCTCGGCGTCGGATACGAATACGCCCTGCAACCTGATCGGCGCCGATGCATCCGGTGCCTGGAAGAGCATGTCGCCGCGTCCGAGCAGCCGTTCGGCTCCGGGCATATCCAGTATGACCCGCGAATCCACGCCTGATGCCACGGCAAAGGCGATCCTTGCGGGGAAGTTGGCTTTGATCAGCCCTGTGATTATATCTACGCTTGGGCGCTGTGTTGAAATGACCAGGTGGATGCCGGTCGCGCGTGCCATCTGCGCCAGACGTGTGATCAGGCGTTCGGTCTCGTCCGGCGCCAACATCATCAGATCGGCCAGCTCGTCCACGACTACGACCAGGTACGGCATCCTGGGGGCGCCTTCGGGCAGCTTGCGGTTATAGTCGGCTATATTCCTGGCACCCGCGCTTGAAAACCGCCTGTATCGCTCGTCCATCTCGCGCGATACCCATTTGAGGACGCCTACGATCCGCTCCAGATCGACTACGACCGGCGCGATCAGGTGCGGGATGCCGTTATATCCGGTCAGCTCCACCCGTTTGGGATCGACCATGATGAATCGCAGGTCATCCGGTGTGTTCTGGAGCAACAGGCACGAGATTATCGCGTTGATGCATACCGATTTGCCCGATCCGGTCGTCCCGGCGATCAGCAGGTGCGGCATCATCGCCAGGTCTGCCACCACCGGCGCCCCATCCACACTCTCGCCCAGGCATATCCGCAGGTTGGAATCCACTGCGGCGAACTCCTCAGAGTCCATGAGATCGCGCAGGCTGACCAGTGCCGTTTTAGCGTTCGGCACCTCGATGCCCACGTATCCCTTGCCCGGAACCGGGGCTTCGATCCGGATCGACCTGGCTGCCAGTGCCAATGCCAGGTCATCGGCCAGGGCAGCGATCTTGCCCACTTTGACTCTGGTTCGCTTACCGGAGCGTGTGGTCACGTAGTCCGGCTCGACGCCGAACTGGGTGATCACCGGACCGGGATTTATCTCCACCACCCGGCCTGGGGCGCCAAAGCTACGCAGCGTCTCCTCGATGATCCTGGCCCTTTCCAGGAGCACTTTGTCGTTTATGCGTTGCTCATCTCCTTCGTCCAGCAATTGTCGATAGTCCGGCAACTGCCAATCCCGCGTTCCGGTCACGATCTGTGGCTGGTATGCGAGGGAATCCGGTGCGGCAGGTTCTGCGGCGGCTTTCCGGCGTCTTTCCGTGGTCGTTCGGCGTTTCTTTCTCCTGGGCGATTTCTTTCCGTCGGCTTTCTTTTCCTCTTTGCCTTCGGTTGCCGCTTCGGCTGCCGACTGCGCGGCCTCCCGTATCTTG
>JALXEW010000239.1 GCA_027069285.1 Ardenticatenia bacterium
TCTCCGCCATCGGGGGAGTACTTTATCGCGTTGCTTATCAGGTTGTCTATCACCTGGCGGATTCGACGTTCGTCGGCACGGATCACCGGGAAGTCCGGTGGGAATTCAACCGTGATCGTGTGCTCGGTCGTCTGTGTGCGGAAGCTGGCAGCCGCACGTTCGGTCAGCTTATCCAGTGCGACGTCCGAAAGTTCCAGCTTCAGCCCCCCGGCCTGGAGTCTGGAAGCTTCCAGCAGGTTTTCGATGAGTGAGGCCAATCGGTCGGCCTCTTCCTCTATAATGGCCAGGCTGTTCTGGATCGTTTCCCGGTCCCAGTCGGCGTCCTCGCGTCGAAGTGTGCTGGCGTACCCTTTGATCAGGGAAACCGGGGTCTTTAATTCGTGCGAGACCGCCGAGATGAACATGGATTTCATCTGCTCGGCCTCGCGGAAGTGTGTGATGTCGCGCACGTTGGCGATGATGTTCAGTAATTCGCCGTCGTCGTCCATCAGCGGCGCATATGTGATCCCCACGCTGATGGTTGTCCCATCCGGCCTGAGCAGGTCGCCTTCCACGTAAAGGGTATCCTGTTTGTCCCTGCGATAGGGCCATCCGCTTTCGAGCGCTTCGCCCAGGCTCGGCCCCGGTTCCCTTTTCGCCCAGGTTATCACTTCGTCATGTGGTCTGCCGATGGCATCTTCCGGTCTCCAGCCGGATATGCGCCCCAGGGCGCGGTTGAATTTGGTGATGCGCTCTTCGGAATCCAGGATCATTACTCCGTCGGCGCTGTGTTCCAGGATGGCTTCCAGCCGCCTTCGCTCTCTGGAGACTGCTTCGTAGAGCCGGGCGTTATGCACGGCTATCGCGGCCTGATCGGCGAAACTTTCCAGGACGTTGCGGTCGTTGGCCGAGAAGTTGCCGCCGTAGGCGCGGAAGACGAAGATGACGCCTACCATTTCGCCGCCCACGGCCATTGGCAGGGCCACCATTTGACGTAGTGGCACGTTGATCGCCCGACGTAGCCGCCGCAATATCCGCTCGGCCTCTGGGATGAAGATCGATCCGTCCCGGCGCACGATGATGTTGGAAAGCAGCGGCTCAAAGTGTCCGAACGAGGCCGGATGTATCCCGTATGCCGCCCGGATGTGGAATGCTCCGTCGGCCTCCAGCAGGGCGATCATGCCGGCCTGGCCGGTGAGCATGGATACGGAGGCTTCGAGCACCATGCGCAGTACGGCTTCCAGCTCCAGCCGCGCGGTCATTGCGCGGCTTATCGCCAGCAGGTAATCCCTTTGTCTGACCCGATAGTCCGGTAAAAGCAACATAGTGCCAGAATTGTAACACGATAGGGTGTACCTAGCGAGCGCGTTGGGTTTTCGGATGGCGCCGTGGGCCTGTGGTCGGGGTCTCCTGGGAACGCGGGGTTCTATGTAAAAGGGGAGAGCCGCCTGGGGGAGGCGGCTCTAATATCTGCGCTGGACGTTGGGGAAGAGTATATTTTTTCACTCAGGTGAGCGGGATGTTGGGCCGGGAGTGTTCCAACGCCGATATCGCTTATAGAATAATAAAAGAACGTTACAGAATAAATTACGAGTCCATTGAGGAAGTGTTCTTTTCCAGGATCAGCAGGTGCGAAAGCCCCCACCAATCCAACGGACTCCCCTCCAGGGTGTACAGGATGCGGCGCATGAGGCGGCCAATCGGGCCAAGTCTGGCGGCCAGGTTGTCGTATCCGCCGAATATCCGCCTGTGATGGAGCACCCGAACCGGTAGCCCATCTATCAGTTTCATTAATCCGCGATATGTGTATGCACGGACGTGCGGCGCCAGCCGATCTCTTAACCGGTTCGGCAGGTAGTTGATGGCCGGGATGTTGCCAAAGTGGTATACGCCCCGCCAGTAGAAGCCATGCGTCTCAAAAGGATACCATCGGTTGGGACAGAAGATCACGATCCGGCCACCCGGCCTGGCGACACGGGCCATTTCGGCCATTGATGCCCGGTCGTCACGGACGTGCTCAAGTACTTCGTTGGAAAGTACCACGTCAAAGGCGTCCGCCGGGTAGGGTAATGCTTCGGCTTCGGCGACGATGGCGTGCGGAATGCGTTTGTGGGCTTCCTGTACCCTGGTGTATTCCACGTCGAGGGCGTGGACGTGAGGGGTGTGACGCTTGCGGATTTCGATGGCGTATAGTCCAAGTCCACAGCCAACTACCAGGACTCGGGCATCTTTCAAAGGCGCCCACCGCGCGATCATGGCGAGACGCCGCTCCTGCCCGGCACGCCAGACGTAGCTGGGTTCGCCTAATGTCTCCGGAGCGGCTTTGGTCATCCGGCCCATGAGGCGTCCGCTTAGAAGTAGGTGGATATTATCTGGTAGAGGTTGCGGATGTTGGCGGGGGTTCCTTCCCATACCCTGCCGCCGGTGATCCCAACCAGGCGTTCGAGTGTGTCGTAATCGGCGTCGTCGCCGTAGGCTACGGCGAATATGACGACGGGGACTCCGGTCTGGTTGCCCTGGGATATGCGGGTCGCAAGTTCGCCGAATGAGAGCGTTGACGAGTTTTCGATCCCGTCGGTCATAACGACGATAGCGTGAATGCGTTCGGGGTCGGGGTTCGTCTGGAGCAGGCTGTAAGCCATCGCAACTCCGTCCAGGAGTGCGGTGCCACCTCCGGCTTCCAGTGAGTTTATGGTGTTTTGCAACGCCAGCCGCTGACTGGGGGAAAGCACGGAGAGCTGGTTACGCAATACCGGGTAGTCGTAGAATTCGACCAGGCCCACACGGTCTCGGTCGCCACGGATTCCGTTTATGAATACTGTGAGGGCGTCGCGTACCCGTTCCAGTTTCTCGCCTTCCATGCTGCCCGATGTATCCACGACCAGGAATACGTCGGTGGGGCGCTTGGTATACCACCACACGTCCAGGACGACTTCTATGACCTGTCCGCCCGGCATCTGGAGGACGGACTGGGGTTGTGATGGGTCAACTGCGTCGGTGCCGACGAATGGCGATCCCTCCCCCTCCAGATCGACGGTCAGGTCGGCGGGACGGTAGCCATGTTCGAGCACCAGCTGTTGTGCTTCCGGCCCGGTGATGTATTCGGCAAAGCGCCTGAAGGTAAGTCGCTGGATGTCGGTGAGGTTCAGGTCCAGGAGAGCCAGCGGATGGTCTTCCCAGAAGGTCCCCTCTTGCGGGTATACCGCGACCAGGTCGTAGCCCAACCGGTTAAGGTAGATGACCAGTTGTTCCTGGCCGACGAAGGCGTCCAGGTAGCCGCGCCCTTGTTCGGCGATCTGGCGGGCGACGGCCCATTCGCCTTCTCCGTAGTAGCTGACGGTGCGCTCAAGCTCGGCAACGTAGTCGAGTGTGTACTGGTCTTGCACGTCGTAGATGGTGAGGTCACGGGTTTTGCCGGCACCGGCGTAGAATTCGGCCAGGGTGGCCAGTAGCCCGGCGGCAGATGATGTGGATGGGTGCGACCAGCGGAAGTCAGGGTCGGATCTGGCGCGTTCGAGCAGGTCGCTCCACCCCAGGGGGCGACGCGGCCATCCCATGTCTTCGGCTTCGTCACGCCACATCACGATCACGACGGGGGATACGGCATATCGCACTTGTTGCGTGACGAGGAGGGCGTCGTCGTGTCCTATGTAGTCGGCGTAGGCCGCATCCATCTGGGAAAGCCAGAATGAGGAATCCGGCGAGACGGCCTGGAATTCACCGCCGATTGCGCCATCCACCATCCCCTGCGGCGATAGCTCCACGGCGCGTATGCGCAATGGGGTGCCGTCGGCAGATGTGTGGCCGGCGGAGTTGAAGTTCTCGACCAGTTCCAGGAAGAGTTCGGCCTTTTCGGGCGAGTAGGCGACGACCAGGGTGGCCGAATCTTCCGGCTCCCCGCCGGATGTGAGGTCGATTCCCATCCACGAGGAGAGTTTCTGGACGGCGAACCATGCCATGCAGCAGAAGACTACCAATACCGATACGACAACGGCCAGGCCGATAAGGCCGGTCAACGTAACCCGAGGCTCGCGGACATCTCCCATTGTCATCGCTCCGCGATGTTGCGCTCGAACCAGGTGAGGAAGGTTTCGAGCACGTCACGACTTGGGGAACGCATGGCGGTGTAGCGCGGCACGACGGTGACTACACCGTATTCCTCCCACTCGACGAATGGGCTATCCGGCAGGTCTACCCCCACCTGGTCGTGCACCGGGCGCAGACCGTAATTAACTGCACGGGTCTGCACTTCGAGGCTGAGCAGGTAGTGCTCGAATTCGAGTGCGGCGTTCTTTTCGGCGGCGGTGGTCTCCGGCCCGATCCAGATGGTGAAGGGGTAGTCAAACCAGGTGACGAATCGCGGGTAGTAGACCAGGAGTGGCTCCCCCCACCTCTGGGCGGCGCCGGCCATATGGGTCAGGATGTCGCTTTCGAGCAGCTGGCCGACTTCGCCGCCGGATGGGCCGAAGAGTGCCAGGCTCTCGCCGGGGTAGGCGCCGGCGCTTGAAAATTCCGGCACCGCGCTCATCAGTTCGTAGAGCCATTGTTGGAAGTCCTCGTCCATCACGTCCGCCACCGAGATGTCCGGGCGCCCGAAGTACTCGCCAGCCGCGCTGATCATGGCGCTAAGCCCGGCGATGTTGCGGTTCGGGCTGGGTATGAGCAGTTTGAAGTAGCCCCAATCCGCCGGGCCGCCGATCCCCGGCCAGCCATCCTGGGCAACTGCGGCATCGTGCAGGGCCTGCCAGTTTATCTCGCCGAATGCTTCTTCCAGCACGCGGGCACGGCTTTGGTATACGCCCCAGGCAAGCAGTGAGATCGCTATCGGCCTGGCGCGGTATTCGCCGTCGGTCAGGAATACGTCACGGCCCATCTGGGGCTTGTAGACGGCGTTGACCAGTTCGACCAGGTATCTGCTTTCGGGGATCCAGGCGGTGGGTATTTCCATAGTCTGGGCGTCGAATCGGCGGAGTGCCTCCAGGCCGTCCATAGGTACCACCTGGACGCGGATCGGTTGCCCTTCCATGATGTGCTCTTCGGAGTTGAAGGCACTCGCCGCCTCGTCCACCCAGGGGTAGATCGTAGAGGCGGCCACGATGCGTATTTCTATCGGGCCGGGGGGAGTGGGCGGAACCAGGGCGGAGGGCCCCTGTTCAAAGACGCCGCCAGCTGCCAGCCCGATAAGTACGATCAGGACGGCTGCCCCTACGATCACAAAGAAAACCACTCGTGTCCTGCTCATGATGTGCCCCTATAAGGTAATGCTTCCCGGTGACGCGAGCGCAAGCCGGCCAGCGCCGCTAGGATTCGCCCGAAAGCCCAAGCCTGCGGCGCCGCTCTTCGAGTTGCGCCTCGATGGCATCGCGCTCGAGTATTTCATCCATCTGGCGTTGTAAGGAGGTGGATTCCATTTCCAGTCTGGCCTCTTCCCGATCCAGCCTGGACCTGATCTGTTCGCTGAGACGCCGCACGTCCTCGTCGCCGATGCCCTGCAGGTCGTCCAGCGATTTGATGGTTTCGACGGTGACGGCTTTGGCCTCGGCCAGCTCCATCAGCGCGATCAGGTGCTCGCGTTCCTCTTTGATGGCGGTGAGTCTGGCTTCGAGTTTGGTGCGGGCATCCAGCAGCCGCTGGTATTCGGCTTCTTGTTTTTGCCATTGTTCGTAGTATTCCTGGGCAAGTTGTTGCTTGGTGTTCAGGTCCGCCTGGGCAGCTGCCGCGAGTTCGCTTTTGCCCTTCATCAGGAGGGTATCTATGTCGCGGTCAAGTTTATCGGCTGCGGCTTTGTATTCTTCGTATTTGCGTTTGAGGGTGCGGACGGTGCCGCCGACGGTGGCTGCGGCGTCTTCCAGTGATTCGAGGTTGCGTTCGGCCTGGCGGATGTATTCGTCAAGTACGGCAACTGAGTTGGCCTCCAGCGCACGGTCTATCAGGGCATGGAGGTTGGCCGATATGAGGGTTTGAACTTTTTCCAAAAGCGATGCCATCTTTGCCTCCTCGGTCAAGTCTATAAAATGTAACGCTGTTGTAGGATACCAGGAGATCGCAGCTGATGCGAATTACCGGCTCCCATAAGTATACTACGGGAGAGGCGCCTCCTGGTTTTCCGGTGGTGGCTCAACGGGCAGGACGAATGTGAATGTGCTGCCCACCCCCACCTGGCTTTCCACTTCTATCTCGCCGCCGTGGATCTCGGCCACGCCTTTGGCTATGGCAAGTCCGGCTCCGGCTCCGGGGTCTTCGTATTTGCTGCGGTCTATCTGGTAGAAGGCTTCCCATATCCGCTCCAGCTCGGCTTCCGGGATGCCGCGCCCGTGGTCGATCACCTGGAATAGTATCTTGCCATTGCTGGGAACGACTCGCAGTCGGACTTCTTTGCCGCTCCCTTCTTCGGTGAATTTTATGCCGTTTTCGACCAGGTGGGTTATGGCCTTGCGCAGGTATTCCTTATCGGCGACCGGGGCCGGTATCTCCGGCGCGACTTCCAGCTCAAGGGTGACGCCACGTTCGTCGGCCATCGGGCGCAGGCTCTCGATTACCTCGGCACACATCACGGGGATGTCGTCGATGCGGCGACGACGTAGCATGTAGCTATTGCGGGCCTCGCCGGTTTCCAGTTCCACCAGGAAGATGAAGTTTTCGATCAGGTGGCGGAGCCGTTCGCTGCCGCGCCTGACTCCTTCCAGGAATTCGCGGAATTCGCGGTCGCTCAGGTCGTCGGCCTCGCGGTATAGCATGTCGGAGTAGGCGAGGACGTAGGTGAGAGGGGTGCGGAATTCGTGGTTGAGGATGGTGAGTATTTTCCTTTTTGTGTCCTCTATCCGGGCTTCTTGAACGGCTCTGAGCTGCCTGGTGCGCTTCAGTTTGGATCTGACGGCGGCAAGCAGGTCTTCGGGTTCAAAGGGCTTGGTCACATAGTCGTCGGCCCCCAGTTCTTTGCCGTACCGGACGGATTGCTTTTCGGCTTTGGCGGAAAGGAATATGAAGGGGATGGCAAGCCATCTGCCTTCCTGATGGACGGCTTCGAAGAATTCGTACCCGTTCATCTGGGGCATTCCTATGTCCGAGATGATCAGGTCGGGCGGTTGCTCCATTTTCCGCAGCAGGTCTAATGCTTCCAGGCCGTTGGTCGCGGTGACGACTCGATAGCCGGTGCTTTCCAGGTAGTCTCTGATCCCTTCCATCAGGGAGATGTCGTCTTCCACTACAAGTAGTGTGGCTTTATCCATCAGTCTCACCCTCGGTGTAGCCAGGCAACCATACGCTGAATTTGCTCCCCTGCCCCGGCTTGCTTTCCACTTCTATGACGCCCTCGTATAGGGCTATTATCTCTTTTACGATGGCCAGTCCCAGGCCGGTGCCGGGTGCCCCTTCGGCGTTGCTGCCGCGATAGAAACGGTCGAATATGTGGGGCATGTCTTCCTCCGGTATCCCGACGCCGGTGTCGATCACTTCTACTGCCACGCCGTTGCGCCCAAAACGCTCCTGTTCTCGCAAAATGACGTATACCTGGCCATCGGGCGGCGTATACATGATAGCATTGCTGATGAGATTTGTGAAAACCTGGATCATCTGGCCCCGATCCGCTTTGATGCTCTGGTGCCTGGCCGCCTGGCTCTGGAATGAAAGGTGGACTCCTTTTGTTTCTGCCAGCGGGGTGTGGCTTTCCACAACCGAGATGATGACTCCGCTAAGGTCTAATGGCTCTAAACGGGTGGGTATGCGCCTTTCCTGGAGCCGAGAGATGTCCAGGAGGTCTCTAACCAGGCGTTCGAGTCGGGTGGTCTCTTGCTCCATGATCTTGAAGTAGTTATCCCGACGTTCTGGTTTCCCGTGCCGGAGTAGGAAGAGGTAGAGTTTGATGTTGGCAAGCGGGGTGCGCAATTCGTGCGAGACTGTGGAGACGAAATGGTCTTTGAGTTTGTCCAGTTCGCGCAGTCGCGTTATGTCGCGCAAGACGACTACTATGCCGATCTCCCTGTCGTTTTCGATTACGCGCGAGGCTTTTGCCTGCAGGACCAGGTTTTCCAGCTCCAGGATGCCTGTTTCGGCCAGGGTGGAGCCGGATGTGAGGGATTTTATGAATTCCCGCACTCCCTCGGATACTTCTGGGTCTGGATGGTTGATGAGACCATCGGCTACGGGGTTGGTCATCACTATCTGGCCATCCAGGTCAAAGACGATCACTGCATCGGCTACCGATTGCAGGATGGCTTCGGTGCGTTCTTTTTGCTCTCTTATCTCGGCGGTGCGCTCGGTGACCAGCTTTTGCAGGTCTTTGTATAGGGTGGTGATCTCGCCGACAAGGGTGGCGTTCTCGATGGCGGCAGCCAGGTAGTTGGCAAGGGTCTGGACTATTTGGGCGTCGTCCTCGCAGAATTTGTTGGGTTCCATGCCGTCCACGCAGATCGCGCCGAGTACCCGGTCACGCCCGATCAGGGGGGCACCGATCCATGAGCGTATGGGCGTGCCGCCAAGTATATCCCGCCGCCAGATGGGGCTTTGCCAGGTGTCTTTCAGCAGGAGTTTCTCGCGATGGCTGCGTAGCCATGCCATGGTCGGCACATCGTCAATCGGGTATGCCCCGTCAAGTATCTCCGGGGTGTCAAAGCCGCGCGATGCTTTGGCAGAGAATCGCTCGCCTTCAAAAAGGAAGACCGTGGCTTTGTCGTAATCCAGCACTTCTCCAAGCAATTCTAACGCCCGGTTTATCGCTTCATCCAGGTCAAGGGTGGATGTCAGTAGCACGGCTATTTTATGCAAGGTCTCGGCCCGCGCTAGTCTTATTTGTTCGGTGCGGAACAGGCGGGCGTTATCTATGGCAATGGCGGCCTGGCCGGCAAACATTTCGACTACACGCACGTCGCCCTCGGTGTAGGCTCCAGGAGAAAAGCTGTCGACGTTAAGCACTCCGATCGGGGCACCCCTGACTACGAGGGGGACGCCTATCCAGGAACGGATTCGACGGCTTTCGGGCCTGGGCACCCAGCTTTCACATTCGGTTGTATCGGCGATGAGCACGGGGGAACGGGTATCCAGCAGGTGTTGTAGGCTCGGCACTTCCGATGGGTAAAAGCCCGTCCCGGGTTCGGCGGTGCCTTGTTCGTATCCAACTGCGGCCTGAAATTCCAGTCTGCCGGCGGGGGAAAGTAGCATGACCGAGGCGCTATCGTAATGTATGACACGCGATAGTTGGGCCAGCAGGGCGTTAATGGCTTCATCCAGGTCAAGGGTGCTGCCAACTATGCCGGCGGCCTCTCTTAATGTATCGGCTATGCGGCGCTGACGACGTTCTTCGGCGTGCAGGCGGGCGTTTTCCAGGGCGGTGCCCACCTGACGACCTATCCCCTCCAGGACGGCCATTTCGAACGGGTCGCTTTCCATCCGCTTCAGGTATACTACTACGATTGTGCCAACCGCCTTATCATGGGATACGATGGGTACGGCGGCCACCGTCCTGAAATGGTCGGGAACGGTGGCGAAACGATCGGCAGGGTCAACTACCAGTATTCCTCTGCCCTGTTCGATCGCGAGGGAGGATAGGCTGCCTTTAAGTGGAACTCTCTCCGGCGGGGCGGGATATTCGGAGCCGGTCCGGCGAAGTGAGGCCGCTACGCGGATGTATGCGTTGTCTTCGAGCAGGTAAACTGCTACTCCATCGGCGTTGGTGATCGCCAGGACTTGCTCTATGGCCCGCTGTAGTACTTCGTCGGGGTCTAGTGTGCCGCCGATTGCAGCGCTGATGGCGCCCAAGGCCAGTATGTCCCGCTGACATGTCCTCAGGTCTTCTTCCACACGCTCTGCCATACATCTGCGGCGGTTCCGCTCGGCCACCAGGGCGGCTGCCAGGATGCAAACTACGATGATCAGCAAAGCGATAATGTACTCCATCTCTTTGCCGCGTTACGATACCTGCTCAACCCCATGTTCTGATACTATGAGTATATCACGATCGCGGTCACAGGAATATGACGGGACAACTGTGACGTTTGAGTACTGGCGCCACCGGTACTTTCGGCCCGGTTCACAGCCGGTACGCACTGGTATATAATTCCTAGACCAGGATATTGCCCAGGAGTTTATAATGAACGCAAATGAGGGCCGCAGTAAGGACGATACCATAAAGCTTTATCTGTGCCCTTACTGCAAGAAGTTGTTTTCGTCCAAGCATGAGCTTGGGAAGCATATTCTGAGGGAGTGCCCAAAGAAGAATCACTCACCAGATAGGCCTCCTGATGAGAGTTAGTATGCTGCGTGGCTATCTCATTACACAAGGAGATGATACTATGGGTAAATCGGCGATTCTTTTGGTCACAGCGATATTGCTGGTTGCGTTTGCTCTGCCCGCCGGCCCACCGTTGGTCCTGGCCGAGGGCTCCCGTCAGGCCATGGCCGAATGGACTATCATGGTCTATCTCGACGGGGATAATGATCTGGAAGCCCTGGCGCTGGTCGATTTCAATGAGATGGAGGCCGTGGGATCGTCCAACCAGGTGAATGTGCTGGTACAGCTGGATCGCATCCCAGGCGAGTATGATGGGGAAGGCGGGTGGACCGAGGCAAGACGGTATTATGTGACGCGAGACCAGAATCCTAATGCGATAGGCTCGGTCGAGCTGGCAAATTTGGGCGAGGTGAACATGGGCGACCCGGCAACTCTGGCCGATTTTATCGCCTGGGGGATCACTTCGTACCCGGCCAGGAGGTATGCTCTGATCATTTGGGATCACGGCAGCGGATGGTCGGGCATTTCTTATGACTTCACCAACGGCAACGATCCGCTTAATTTGCCGGAGTTGCAACAGGGGATCGGTAGCGGTCTCCAACGGGCCGGGGTGCCCAGGTTGGATTTGGTCGGGCTGGACGCATGTCTGATGGGCCAGCTGGCGGTGTTTAACGCGCTGCAGCCTTATGCAGATGTCGCGGTAGCGTCCGAGGAGTTGGTGCCGGGTTATGGTTTCAGCTACGACCGCACGCTGAATGCGTTGCTCCAGCAGCCCACTATGGACGGGCCGGCCCTGGGACAGTTGATGGTCAGGAGTTATATGGAGCATTATCGGACGGAGGATAGGTCTAGCGATGCGGTGGGGCTGGCTGCGATCAATTTGCAGCAGTTGGGCGGTGTGATGAACGCGCTCGGTAATCTGGCTTATGCCGCTCAGGCTAATCCGACGCTGGCCCTGCCGATCTTGGGTGACGCCCGTAATAACGCGCTGACTATGGGGGATGGTTCGCTGCCACCGGATGACGTCGATGCGATGGCACTGGTGGATTTGGGGGATTTTGCGTCATTAGTGGCCGACCTGAGCGCAAATGCCCCACAGTTGCGGATGGCCGCTCAATCGGTGGTGCAGGCGGTGAACAGCGCGGTGCTGTTGGTGGACGCAAGCCCCAGGTTCACCCGCTCAACCGGGATGACGGTGTATTTCCCGCGTACTCAGGAGCTTTTTAACCTGGCCGGGATCGGTAATTCGTATACCTCTGCGGTCGGGGATATGATGGCAAGTTGGGTGACCGTTTTGAATACTTTTTATGGGACGGCTACTCAGGTTCTGGTGGAGGCACCTCAGCTTGAGATCACCGATGTGTACCCCGGTCTGCAGACATCTATCTACCAGCCGGTGACGCTCTATATGGATGTGACGGGACGGGATATAGCCCATGTTTATTTCACCGTGAGTTATCAGCTCCCCAGCGGGGTTAATGTCATGCTGGATTATGATGAGCTGGTATCGATAGAGGTGACGGAAAGCGGCCAGAGGATCAATAACTGGGAGGATGGGACTAATTCGGTGTCGTTCCAGTGGAAGGGACAGGTGCCGGTGGTGAGCGATGGACATGCGGAGACGTATGCGGTCTTGGTGCCAACTTTAGACGGTGAGTTGGCGGTCGGGGCTGGGCTTTACCGACAGGCCGGTAGCTCCGATTGGATCGAGGCGTCGATGGTTTTCGATCTGGATACCAGGGAGGTGGTGGCGATCTGGGGCAATAGTCTGTTCGGGTTCCAGGTGCCTTTTGAGTTGACTCCGCAGGCGGGCGATCAGTTCCAGTTTTATTGGATTTATCTGGATGCGGAGGGGAATTTCCTGACTCAGGAGACGGAGGAGGCGGTCGTCCTGACTTTTGGGGATGAGCCGATACGGTTCGAGTACCGCCCCGCGCCGGATGGTACGTATCTGCTGGGGTTTGTCGCGGAGGATATGGCGGGTAATTCGAGTTATTCGAGTGTGCGCGTCACGGTTACGAATTCCGGTCTGGATGCGGAGTATCAGGGGTATACCGATGCGGATGCTCTGATCCATTTCCTGTATCCGGCGGATTGGTTCGGGCCGAATTCGTACCAGGGGAGGTTGTTGTTCGGGCCAAGTGAGGGTGATGCGCTGCTGACGGTTTATTCGTACGCCGGTTATACCTCGGCTGCCGAGGTGGCCCAGGTTATAATCAATTCGTGGTCTGTAACCGGGCTGACGGTGCACCAGCAGGAGTATAGGACGGTCAACGGACGACAATGGTATCTGACGAGTTATTCGTACCAGGGCGATGAGGGGCCAAGATGGGGGTTGCTTGCGACGGTGTATGTGCCGGAAAATAATGCTATTTATGGTTTCGATCTGGATAGTGCTGCGGATGAGTATGAGCAACATGTGGGGGTGCTGATGGGGGTGATCGAGACGTTTGAGGTGATGCCGCCGTAGTAGGGACGCGAGGATATGATCGGGGCGGCCTGTTTAGAGCCGCCCCGATTTGTTTTGGCGGGTATAAATGGAAAAAGTCTCTTGGCAATGACCTACTCTCCCAGGGGGCTGCCCCCCAAGTACCATCGGCGCTGACGGGCTTAACTTCCGGGTTCGGGATGGTTCCGGGTGTACCCCCGTCGCTTCAATCACCAAGAGACTTTTTCGTCATTTTCAATGAGGCACACGTATACAATCGGATAGGATAGGCGAACCAGAGCTCCAACTTCTCCGCATCACAACACGTATAAGCCCTCGGCCATTAGTACGGGTCGGCTGAACGCATTGCTGCGCTTACACCTCCCGCCTATCAAGCTGGTAGTCTCCCAGCGGCCTTACCCTCACGAAGGAGGTGGGCGACCTAATCTTGGGGCGAGTTTCCCACTTAGATGCTTTCAGCGGTTATCTCTGCCGGACGTGGCTACCCAGCGATGCACCTGGCGGTACAACTGGCACACCAGAGGTCCGTCCACTCCGGTCCTCTCGTACTAGGAGCAGCTCCCCTCAAGTCTCCTGCGCCCGCAGCGGATAGAGA
>JALXEW010000240.1 GCA_027069285.1 Ardenticatenia bacterium
CGCCATGATGGACGAGTTGCTGGTTATTACTCCGAGATAGCAGCCGGAAGGACCCCGGAAAGCGTCAAGCCCATCAGCGTGGTTGGGTACGGCGGGAGCTGAGGCCGAATTTGTTCTCGCGCCCCTGCAATAGACGTTCGATGTTGCTCTTATGCCGGATCACGATCAGGGCCGCGACGATCAGGGTGTAGAAGAGGTATACCTGCCCCACGTATCCCTGGCCGATCAGTATCAGCATGGCCGGGGTGCCGATTGCAAGCGAAACCAGCACCGCCAGGGATATGTAACGGGTAGTCAGCGCCACAACTCCCCAGGTACCGGCGGTAACCAACACTAACGGCGGCGGCGCGATCAGCAGCCAGGTGCCGGTAGAGGTCGCCACCCCTTTGCCGCCCCGTAATTTGCCGGTGATCGCCAGTACGAAGACCGACCAGTTGTGGCCGACTACCGCGCATATGGCGCCGATCACCACGCCCAGGTCTGGCTGCGAGGCCATGATCGCCCGTCCCATCAGCACCGCAACGGCCCCCTTTGCTATATCGAGTGCGGCAACTGCCAGCGCCCACTTGAGGCCTAATGCGCGGCTGACATTAGTCGCCCCCATATTGCCGCTGCCGATCTCGAAGATGTTCACTCCATGTGCACGGCAGATAAGGTACGCGGTCGGGATCGAGCCGATCAGGTAAGAGACCACGGCAAGCAGTAAACCGTAGCCGAGCTGGCCCATAACTTCACCTCCGAACCACCTGCCGATTAAAGAAAAGGGCGGCTCGAAGGCCGCCCCAATGCGAACCCCGTTGTCAGGCTATGGTGAGAGCCGGCGACCTTACCTCTTGGTGTAGGTCGGCGCCTTGCGTGCGCGTTTGAGTCCGGGCTTTTTGCGCTCTTTGGCACGCGGGTCACGGCGCAGGTAGCCTGCTCTGCGGAGCACCGGGCGCAGATTCGGGTCGATCTTGACAAGCGCCCTGGCGATCCCCAATTTGATGGCATCACGCTGGCCGGTGATCCCGCCCCCTTTGGCCTGGACGGTGATGGTATAAGCCCTCTCCTGACCTACCAGCCGGAGTGGTGCCAGCGCTATGTCGAGGTCTCCCAGGCGACAAAGGTATTCCTCGGCGGGTTTGTTGTTGATTATCATGCGGCCATCGCCGCCAGGGTAGAGCCTGACCCGCGCAGTCGCCTCTTTGCGACGTCCCACGCCTTCGTAATACCGTGTGGTCATTGTGCTATCCGTCATGGCCTATCTTCCCCCTAAAGCTCTAACGGTTGAGGCTTCTGCGCCTGGTGCGGATGATCCGGCCCGGCGTAGACTTTTAGCTTTTTGAGCATTTTTCTGCCAAGCCGGTTCTTGGGCAACATCCCGCGCACAGCCGAGATGATCACACGCTCCGGGTGCTTCTGTAACTGCTGGCGAAGGGTGGTCTCTTTGAGTCCGCCGGGATAGCCGGAATGCCGGTAGTAGATTTTTTGGTCGAGTTTGCGCCCGGTGACGTGGATTTTCTCGGCGTTGACGACGATCACGTAATCGCCTACGTCGAGATGGGGGACGAAGTAGGGCTTATGCTTGCCGCGCAATATGGTGGCAATGCGCGAGGCAAGTCGCCCTAACGTTTGCCCTGTGGCATCCACTACGTACCACTGCCGCTCTATGTCTTTTGGTGTCGTGACGTATGTCTTCCTCACGTCTACCTTCTCCGATACGCATCGAGATTACGGTTTAGTATACCACGCGCACAAGGAAAAGCCCGTGCGGTGGGGCGGTTGCCCCGGCCAGAGACCGGTCTGCGGCACGCAGGACTTCGGCGAATTCAGCCGGCGTCATGGCCCGCATCCCAACCTCTTTCAGCGTTCCGACGATGCTGCGCACCATTTTATAAAGGAACGCATTGGCTTCTATGGTAAAGGCCAGGCGTGCGCCAGAGGCTTTCCACTCCGCCCGATAGACCGTGCGGACGGTGCTGCCGCCATCAGGCGCCTGCCCAAATGTGGCGAAATCATGCGTCCCGATCAATGCGCGGGCCGCCTCTTGCATCGCTTCCACATCCAGGGCAGGCTTGACATGCCAGCTTATCCGCACTTGAAGCGGGTCTCGCACCGGCGCGTTGTATATCCGGTAGCGGTAGACCCGGCTCCTGGCGTCGTACCTGGGATGGAAATCCGGCGACGCTTCCTCCAGCGATTTGACCGCTATATCCAAAGGCAGCCGAGCGTTAAGCGCCCTGGCAAGGTCCATCGGGCTGTGACGCCAGGCCAGGTCAAATGCGATCACCTGGCCGGTGGCATGTACGCCCGCATCGGTACGGCCCGCCGCGATCACCCGGATGTTTTCCTGGCCGGATACCGCCCTGATGGCCGCTTCCAGCTCCCCCTGGATGGTGGGGCGGCTGTTGGCCTGCACCTGGAACCCATGATACCCGGTGCCATCGTAGGCGACCACGGCGCGGTACCGTTTCGTCGAATCCATGCTTTCGGACTCCTATGGCCGGCACGAGGGCGGTTCCGCAGGCCGTCCCATAGGCGGGGGATCGGGGCGGGAGATGCCCGTTTATTCCCGATCCACCAACTCGATGAGCACCATCTGAGCCGCATCACCCTTACGCTGGCCTAACTTCACCACTCTGGTATAGCCGCCCGGACGTTCCCGATAGTGCTGGGCCAGGTCGTCAAAGACTTTTCTGACCAGGCCTGGATCGGTAAGGCGGGCGGCGACCAATCGCCTGGCGTGCACCACACGTGCCTCGGCGTCTCTCTCGATGGCCGCTTTTGCCTCTTCATCTTCCAATTCGGCGGCCTGTTTCAGCATCTCGTCCTTAAAGGCCAGCGCGCGCTTGGCTATGGTGATCACGCGCTCAACGTGCGGGCGGATCATCTGGGCTTTGGCCTTTGTCGTTTTGATCCGTTCGTGTTCCAAAAGTTGGGTCACCAGCGAGCGCCTGAGCATTTTGCGGTGCCCGCTGCTACGCCCCAACTTCTTGCCTACTACGCGATGTCGCATTGTCTACCTCTACCTCTCGGCGGTTATTCTCCCATGTAGCTTGCCAGCATCTCGTCGGTCAGGAATCCCTTTTCCTTAAGCTGGGCCAGCAATTCGTTGAGCGATTTTTCGCCGAAGTTACGTATGGCGAGCATGGCATCCGGGCCGCGCTCAAGCATCTCCAGCACTTCCCCGACCGTGGTGATGCCGGTGCGCTTGAGGGAATTGAAAACCCGGACGCTCAGATCAAGTTGCTCGATGGGGGTATCGTAGACCTCCGGCGCGACTTTGCCCGGTTCTTCCTCGATCTCCTCTTGAGGTTGCGGTTCCAGGCTCTCCTCGGTGACGCCGGCGATGATGCTCAGGTAGCGCATCAGGATGGAGGCCGATTCGCTCATGGCCTCCTCCGGGCTGATGGTGCCATCGGTCCATATTTCCAGGATCAGTTTGTCGTAATCCGAGCGCTGCCCGACTCTGGCCTGATCTACGTCGAAGTTCACTTTGCGGATCGGGCTGAAGATGGCATCCACCGGTATCTCGCCGATGGGCAGCTTGCCGTGCCTATCCGCCGGCAGGTAGCCACGTCCCGGTCTGGCGGTGAATTCCATTTCGACCACTCCATCCGGGTCGTCCACGGTGAAAAGGTACTGTTCCGGGTTGACGATCTCGACCCAGGCCGGGCAGGATATGTCCGCAGCGGTCACCACACCTTCACCCCGCGCTTCCAGCTCCATCCTGGCGGTATCCTCGTTCTCGCTCAGGAACCGCAGACGTACTTTTTTCAGGTTCAGGATGAGCTGGGTCATGTCCTCTTTGACGTGCGGGATGGGTGAGAATTCGTGCGGCACGTCCATGACCCGCACCGAGGTGATCGCCGCGCCGGGCAAGGCTGCCAATAACACCCTACGCAGGGCATTGCCTATGGTGGTGCCAAAGCCGCGCTCAAGTGGGCTTATTATGAATTTGCCGTAGTTACGCGCGGTGGCCTCGCGCTCGATTTTGGGCAGCATCAGGTTTAGATTGCTCACCCACTCCTCCTCGTTCTCAACCGGTTAGGTCGAAGGCGCTTGCCGATCAGCGCGAGTAGTACTCGACGATCAACTGCTCGTTGAGCGGCAGGTCGATGTCCTCGCGTTTGGGCAGGCGCAGGACCTCGGCCCGCAGGGCATTTGAATCGAATCGCAGCCAATCAGGCACCGGCGGACGGTCATGCAGGTAATCCCGCACTTCTTTGAAGTACGCCCGCTTGCGGCTACCCTCACGCACTTCGATCACATCCCCAGGCCTGACCAGGAACGACGGTATGTTGGTGCGCCGACCGTTTACCACAAAGTGGCCGTGTTGCACAAGCTGGCGTGCCTGTGCGCGAGATGCGGCCAACCCAAGCCTGTAGACGACGTTATCCAGTCGGCGCTCCAGGATGACCAGCAGGTTCTCGCCGGTCAGCCCCGGACGACGTAGCGCTTCTTTGAAGTAACGGCGGAATTGCCGCTCCAGCACCCCGTAAATGCGGCGGGCCTTCTGTTTTTCCCGCAATTGCAGGGCATAGTCCGACGCACGGGTGCGGTGATATTGCGCTTCCTGGCCGTGCTGACCTGGGGGATACGGCCTGCGCTCGAACGAGCACTTGGGTGTGAAGCAACGATCCCCCTTCAGGAACAGTTTCTCGCCTTCTCGGCGGCATAGTTTGCAAACCGGACCGGTATATCTTGCCATATTCCCTTGAACCTCTAATCGCTACCGCAGGGTTTATACTCGGCGCTTTTTAGGTGGCCTGCAACCGTTATGTGGCACGGGAGTCACATCCGTGATCGAGCGGACACGCAGGCCACTGGTCTGGATGGCGCGGATGGCCGATTCCCGCCCAGGGCCGGGGCCTTTGACGAATATGTCCACTTCGATCATCCCGTGCTCCTGGGCCAATTCCGCTGCCTTCTTGGCCGCCAGGCCCGCCGCGTAGGGTGTGCTCTTGCGGCTGCCCTTGAACCCAACTGTGCCTGCGCTGGCCCAGGTGATAACGTTGCCCTGCTGATCGGTCATGGTCACAATGGTATTGTTGAACGTGGCGTGTATGTGGGCCTGTCCGTAGGGTATGTTTTTCCTGGCCTTTTTGGCCCCGCCACGGCGTGTGCGACGAGCCATGTTACCTCCTGATACGACTTTAGAGATAGGTTACTTCTTCTTCGCTCCACGGCGCCGACCACGACCGGGCACTGTCTTGCGCGGTCCACGACGGGTTCGGGCGTTGGTGCGCGTGCGCTGACCACGCACCGGCAGGTTCCGGCGGTGACGCAGCCCGCGATAGCACCCGATCTCCTGCAGGCGCTTGATGTTCATCTGCACCTCGCGTCGCAGCTCACCTTCCACTTTGTAGTGGCTGATGGCCTCGCGCAACGCTGTTATATCTGCCTCGGTCAGGTCTCTGACGCGCGTATCGGGATTGATCCCCGTCTTCTGCAATATCTCTTTGCTGCGGGTTCGCCCGATCCCGTAGATGTACGTCAGCGCGATCTCCACGCGCTTGTTACGCGGGAGGTCTACACCTTCGATACGTGCCATCGTGCCGACCCTTTCACTTCACTCACACGACTATCCCTGCCGCGCCTTGTGTCGCGGATTCTCGCATATCACCCGCACCACCCCTCGGCGCCTGATTATCTTGCACTTGGGGCAGCGCCGCTTTACCGATGTTGATACCTTCATGATTCGCCTCCTCACAACACCATCCCAACCGGGCGGCGTAACCGACAGCCCGGTCACATGGCGTTACATCTTCTCACAGGTTGCCGGGACATTCAAGTAGTTTAACGCAATATCCAGATTCTGCCCAACAACCCAACCCCGCCGGATGAGCAGCCGGCAGAATCCACTCCCGCCCGCAGCCGGACGTGGAAACCCGGCCCGCATATCCGCCGCTCACCGCGATCAGGGCAATGTCAATATCTCCGGCTCGCCATCTGTGACGGCTATGGTATGTTCAAAGTGCGCCGATAGCGATCCGTCAAGGATCACCACCGTCCATTTGTCGGCCAGCACGCGGGTTTCCGGTCGCCCGGCGCTGACCATAGGCTCCAGCGCATATGTCATGCCCGGCCTGATCATCACTCCCCGGCCACGTTTGCCCCAATTGGGTATCTGTGGCTCTTCGTGCATTTTCCTGCCGACGCCGTGACCGGTGTATTCGCGTATCACGCTGTAGCCGTGCCGCTCCACGTATGACTGGATCGCAGCCGAAACATCCCCGATGCGATTCCCGGCACGGGATGCGCGTATGCCCTCGTACAGGGCCTCTTCGGTGACCCGCATCAGGCGCTCGGCCTGGGGCGAGACTTTGCCCACGCCCATGCTGAAGGCAGCGTCCCCCACGTATCCCTTGTAGATCACGCCACAATCCAGGCTCAGCAGGTCGCCTTCTTTCAGCACCCGGTCGCCCGGAATGCCATGCACCAGTTCCTCATTGATCGAGGCGGTGATGGTGGCCGGGAACGGGCTATCCGACGCCCGGAAGTTCGGGTAGTTCAAGAAGGCCGGTTTCGCGCCATGTGATGCTATCACGTCGGCGGCGATGGCATCCAACTCTGCCGTTGTGATGCCCGGCCTGACGGCCTTGCGCATTGCTTCCAGCGCCAGGGCGGTTATCCGCCCGGCCTGGCGCATTATCGCTATTTCCTCTTTAGTTTTAATCAGAATGGCCATTTTCCACTATGCGTTCCTTGATGGCGGCCATAAGTTCTGCCGTCACCGCCTCGATGGGCTGTTCGGCGTTTATTTCGACCAGCAGGCCACGGTCGCGATAGTATTCGATCAGTGGCGCCGTCCGTTCCATGTAGACTTCGATGCGTTGTTTATGGGCCTCCGGAGTGTCATCCTCACGCTGGTAGAGCGGCGCCCCGTCTATATCGCAAACCCCCGGCACTTTTGGCGGGTTGAATCTGGTATGGTACATGTGGTTCGGGTCTTTGCTGCATATCCAGCGACCACCCAGCCGCGCCAGGGCTTCCTCTTTGCTCAATTTGAAGAACGGCACTACCGTCACCGAGTGTCCATTTTCCGCCAAAAGGGCATCCAGCGCCTCGGCCTGCGGCACGGTTCGCGGGAAGCCATCCAGTATGGCCCCGCCTGCGGCGTCCGGCCTCTCCAGACGCTCCCGCACTATCTGCACGGTCAGGTCGTCCGGCACCAGGTCACCGCGCCTCATGATCTCACGCACCCGACGCGCCAGTTCGGTATCCTGCCCGGCCAGTTCCCGGAACATGCCGCCGCTGGTTATATGTGGCAGCCCCAAATCCTTTGAGATTATGGCCGCCTGAGTGCCTTTGCCGGCCCCCGGCATACCCAGGAGTACGATATAGGTCGCCACTGGCTCTCTCCGGCTAGCTCATGAATCCCTCGTAGTTGCGCATGATAAGTTGGGCTTCCAGCTGACGCATGGTATCTATCACGACGCCAACGACGATGATCAGCCCGGCGCTGCTGATGACCAGGGCCGGGTTAGGGCCGCCCGCCTGTTGGGTGACGACCCATGTGACCCATTGCATCACGCCAGGTAAGACGGCAACTGCTCCCAGGAATAGGGCGCCCACCAGGGTGATCCGGTTCATGATCCGGTTGATGTATTCCTGGGTTCGACGCCCGGCCCGGATTCCGGGGATGTAGCCGCCTTGTTTTTGCAGGTTCTCGGCCAGGTTCTGGTTTTCGATCAGGATCTGGGTGTAGAAGTACGTGAAGGCCACTACCAGGACGAAGTATGTCGCCCAGTAGACCCATCCCTGGCCGCTGCCAAAGGTATTTTGTATCCACGTCCGCACGTCGCCGGAGGGGAAGAAGCTGGCGATGATGGCCGGGAAGGTGAGTATGGACTGGGCGAAGATGAGCGGGATCATGCCGGCGGTGTTGACCCGAAGTGGGATGTATGTGCTGCCACCGCCGTATATTTTACGCCCACGCACGCGCTTGCCATACTGAACCGGTACCCGCCTGGTGCCCTCCTGGACGATGACGATGGCAACCACGGTCACCACGGTCAGTACCAGGAAGCTGACGACGTTGAACAGGGCGTACTCACCCTGGATCAGGCGGGCGAAGTTATACGGCACCCTGGCGACGATGCCGGCGAAGATGACAACCGAGATGCCGTTTCCGATCCCGTCCTCGGTGATAAGCTGGCCCAGCCAGATGGCGAACATTGTCCCGGCGGTCATGGTCAGGACGGTGGATAGGGTTGGCAACAGATTCGGCCCCGAAAAGCCAAAGTGCTTGATGATGGGCACGTTTCCAGGCGTGAACTGCTGGAATATCCTGACCTGGCCAATGGCTTGCAATGCCGCCATCGGGATCGCCAGGTAATAGGTATATTGGTTCAGCTTCTCGCGTCCCCCTGGCTCGGATGCCATCTTTTCCAGCTGCGGGATGATCGGGATGAGTAGCTGGAATATGATCGAGGCGGTGATGTAAGGGTAGACTCCGTTGGCGATGACGCTGAAGTTGGATACCGCGCCTCCGGAAAGCAAGTCCAGGATGTTGATGAAGCCGGTTCCGGCACTTGGCTGGTTCAATAGGGCGTCTAATGCCTCTCGGTTAACGCCCGGCACGGGGACGGTCGCCGCGAACCGATAGATCACCAGCAGCAGGATGGTGTAGATTATCCTGTTTCTCAAGTCCGGCAGCCGGAATGCATTTCGCAAGGCATTTAACATGCGACCACCTCACTCACTACCTGGCCGAACGGCGCAGAGGACGCACGGTGGCACGGGCGCCGGTGACCGGGAGCGGCAATCGCTCGACTTTGCCACCGGCGGCCTCGATCTTGGCGCTGGCGCTCTTGGAGAAGCGATGCGCTTTGACCGTCAGTGGCCGATCCAGCTCGCCACGGCCCAGGATGACCACCGGTCGGTCGGCCTTGCGGATCAGGCCGCGTTCGGCCAATTTCTCCGGGGTCACTTCCTCGCCCGGCTCGAACACGTCCAGCCTATCGAGGTTGACCTCCTGATATTCGATCCTGAAGATGTTCGTGAAGCCGCGTTTGAACGGGAGTCGCCTGACAAGCGGGAGCTGACCGCCTTCGAAATAGGGCGGCTTGGCTCCGCCGGATCGGGCCTTCTGGCCTTTGGTACCGCGACCGGCGGTTTTCCCTTTGCCGGCGGCGATTCCACGTCCCACGCGAGTTCGCTTTTTCCTGGCGCCCGGCGTCGGGCGCAGATCGTGCAGTTTCATAAGACCTCTTCGACCTCCACCAAGTGAATGATCTTGTTTATCATGCCCCGGATGACCGGCGTGTCTTTATGGATCACGGTGTCGTTGATGCGCCGGAGGCCCAGGGCACGAACGGTTCCCTTCTGGCGCTTACTGTAGCCGATGGGGCTTTTGACCAGTGTGATGCGCAGTTTTTTTTCGGCCATCTACTTTCTCTCCCGCAGCCAAAACGGCATCACGTCTTCGACTTTTTTGCCCCGCATGGCCGCCAATTGATGGGGGTCTTTCAGCTGGCTGAGCGCCTCCAGGGTGGCATAAGCCACGTTCAGGATGTTGGAGCTGCCCAGGCTTTTGGTCAAGATGTCCCTTATCCCGGCAGCTTCCACCACGGCGCGGACGGCCCCGCCGGCGATGACGCCGGTGCCCGGCGAGGCGGGCTTGAGCATCACCACTGCGCCGCCACGTTTGCCGATCACGGTATGCGGGATGGTCGTGCCGACCAGGGGGATGCGGCGCATGTTTTTCCGTGCCCGTTCGGTGCCCTTGCGGATCGAATCCGGTACGGCACGGGCTTTACCCACTCCGACGCCCACGTTCCCGCGTCCGTCGCCCACCACAACCACGGTGCGGAAGGCGAAACGGCGCCCGCCTTTGATCACTTTGGCCACGCGGGTGATGTCAACTACGCGCTCTTCCAGTTCCTCGTTTTCCTCGTCGAAAATGTCTCGTCGTAAAGCCATGATCCCTCCGGTATCAGAACTCCAGACCGGCCTCGCGGGCGGCATCGGCCAGTGCCTTTACGCGGCCATGATATTTATAGCCGCCACGATCGAAGACCACTTGCGTGATCCCTGCGGCCAGGGCACGCTGGGCGATCAATCTACCGACTTCTTTGGCCGCTTCGGTTTTGGTCATGCCGGCCACTTTATCGCGCAGTTCGCGGTCTATGGTGGATGCGGCCACCAGGGTACGCCCGGCCTCGTCGTCTATGATCTGTGCGTAGATGTTCGAGAGGCTGCGGAAGACGTTGAGGCGCGGACGTTCCGGCGTCCCGTGGACTTTGGCCCGCACCCGCCGATGGCGACGTTTACGCAGCAGGTTCCGACTCTTGAACTTCTTCATAAGTACCCCTCCGGTCGGACTCATCTCAATGCCTTTCCGCCCTTACCGGCTTTGCGGCGAACCACTTCGTCTATGTAGCGGACGCCTTTGCCCTTATAGGGTTCGGGAGGCCGCAGTTTGCGGATGTTCGCCGCGATCTGTCCGACCAATTCTTTATCTATGCCGGAGACGATGACTTTGCGACCGCGCTCCTCGACCGTGAATTTGATTCCGGGCGGGGGTTCGACTTCGATGGTATGTGAGTAGCCCAGGTGCATGATGATCTTGTCACCGGCCTGCTCGGCGCGGTATCCCACGCCTTCGATCCATAGCACTTTCTCGAACCCCTCCGAGACGCCCGTGACCATGTTGGCGATCAGGGCACGGGTAAGCCCGTGCAGCGCGCGGTGATGACGCTGGTCGGTCGGGCGGGAGACTTTGATCTGGCCATCTTCCAACGTTATCTGCATATCCGGGTGGAAACGGCGGGTAAGTTCTCCCTTAGGCCCCTTGACGGTGACCTCTGACCCATTTATCGTGACCTGCACGCCATCAGGCACCGGCACCGGCATACGACCGATTCTCGACATCCTATCCTCCTGAAGTTTACCAGACGTAGCAGATCACCTCTCCGCCGACGCCTAATTTCCTGGCCTTCTGGTCGGTCATCAGGCCGCGCGGGGTGGAAAGGATGGCGATTCCCATTCCCCGCAGAACCCAGGGTATCTCTCTGCGCTTGACGTATACCCTACGTCCCGGCTTGCTCACCCGTTTCAGGCCGGTGATGACCGGGCGGCGGTTGCGCCGTTGGCCGTAGTATTTCAGCCTGATGTGGATCATCGGGACCGGCTTTTCATCGCCGATGGTATAGTCCTCGATGTAGCCCTCTTCTTTGAGGATTTGAACGATCCCGAGTTTGATCTTGGATTTGGGCACGTCCACGGTTTCCTGACCGACCATTAAGGCGTTACGGATGCGCGTCAGCATATCGGCAATCGGATCTGTCAGCATTACTCTACCTCCGCACCGTCACCAGCTCGCCTTGGTCACGCCGGGGATTTTGCCCTGCAGCGCCAGTTCGCGGAAGTGGATGCGGCAAAGGCCAAAGCGCCTTATGTAGCCGCGTGGGCGCCCACATATCTTGCCCGACCGTGGGTCGCGATACTGGCACCGGTTGCGGACACGGACTTTGTATTTCCGACGCTTTTCGCGTTCGACCAGGCACTTCCTCGCCATACCTATCTACCTCCTAGTTCTCGCGGAACGGCATACCCAGCAACTTCAGCAGCTGACGGGCTTCCTCATCGGTTTTCGCGGTGGTGACGATGGTGATCTCCATACCGCGCAGCTTGTCTATTGTATCGTAGTCTATCTCCGGGAAGATGAGTTGTTCCCGGATTCCCAGTGTGTAGTTGCCACGCCCGTCAAAGGCATCCGGTGAGATGCCCCTGAAGTCACGGGTACGCGGCAGCGCCACGTTGATCAGCCGGTCCAGCAGCGACCACATCCTATCGCCCCGCAATGTGACTTTGACGCCGATCTGTCGACCTGCCCGGAGTTTGAAGCCGGCGATGCTCTTGCGGGCGCGGGTGACGATCGGTTTCTGGCCGGTTATCTGCATCAGGTCATTGACGGCATGGTCGAGCGCCTTTGGGTTATCGAGCGCTTCGCCGACGCCGATATTGACCACCGCTTTGACTATGCGGGGTACTTCCATGACGTTGCGGTAGTTGAATGCCCGCATCATGGCCGGGACGACTTCGTTTTTGTATTTTTCCTTGAGCGTGCTACTCATCGTCTATCTATCCCCCGGTCTCAGTCAATGTCCTGCCCGCACTTTTTGCACCATCGCACTTTGACGTTATCTTCGTTGAAGCGGAACCCAACGCGCGTTGGGGTATCGCAATTGGGACAGACCAACATCACGTTGGATATGTGGATCGGCGCTTCGAACTGGATGATGCCGGGCTGTACCTGCTGGCGACCGGCCTGCATCGGGCGCTGGTGTTTCTTGACGATGTTTACCCGTTCGACGACTATGCGCTGCTTTTTCGGGTAAACGCGCAGTACCTGACCTCGCACCCCGATGTCGTCACCGGTTATCACTTCAACCAGATCGCCTTTTCTGATCCTTCGCATACTTCACCTCACAGCGTTTCCGGCGCCAGGGATACTATTTTCATAAATCCCTTCTCACGCAGTTCGCGGGCGACCGGTCCGAATATCCTGGTGCCCTTCGGGTTTCTGCCGGTTGGCTCCAGGATGACGGCGGCGTTATCGTCAAAGCGGATGGTAGAGCCATCCGGGCGCCTGTATTCTTTGGCGGTGCGCACGATGACGGCCCGCACTATGTCGCCTTTTTTGACCGATCCCTGCGGCGCGGCGGATTTAACCGTGCCGATTATCACGTCGCCGATGTAGCCGTATTTGCGTTTGGAGCCGCCCAGCACCCGGATGCAGAGTATTTCATGTGCGCCGGTGTTATCCGCCACTTTAAGACGGCTTTCCTGCTGAATCATAATCCTTCCCCTCCTGAGTGGGGCCGCTTTGCGGGCGGAGCACCGCTTCGACCACCCAGCGTTTGCGTTTGCTGATCGGGCGGCTTTCGACGATGCGCACCAGGTCGCCGACTTTGGCGATCTCGTGCTCATCGTGAGCCATGTAGCGCTTGACAACGCGGATGACCTTGCCGTAAAGGCGGTGCCGCCTGAGCCGCTCGACGGCCACCACGACGGTTTTCTGCATCTTATCGCTGGTGACGCGGCCAACCAGCCGCCTGCGCCTATTGGGCATCTTCCGCCTCCTTTGCCATCTCGCGCGCTATCTGGCGTTCGCGCAGGATGGTTTTGACGCGGGCGATGTGGCGTTTCACCTGGCGGAATCTGGATGTATCTTTGACGGTGCCAAGCACTACCTGGAACCGCAGGTTGAAGAGCTCTTGTTTGGCGTTGTTGAGCTCTTGCAACAGTTCG
>JALXEW010000241.1 GCA_027069285.1 Ardenticatenia bacterium
AGAACAACCTGGGGCTTGCCTATAGGCAGCTATCGGAGATAGAGGACAGGGGGGGCAATCTGAGGAGGGCGATAGAGGCGTATGAGGAGGCGCTGAGGTTTTTGACGCCGGATGCCGCCCCGATGGGCTACGCGATGACGCAGAACAACCTGGGGCTTGCCTATAGGCAGCTATCGGAGATAGAGGACAGGGGGGGCAATCTGAGGAGGGCGATAGAGGCGTATGAGGAGGCGCTGAGGTTTTTGACGCCGGATGCCGCCCCGATGGACTACGCGATGACGCAGAACAACCTGGGCCTGGCATATCGGAAAGTCGCCGGGCTGCCCGGTGAGGACCGGGGCGATATGATGGAAAAGGCCATCGCGTGTTTTGGCAGGGCAGCCGAGATGTTTCGGAAGATGGGACTGCATCGGAAAGCATCCCGCTCGTTTGGGAGCAGGGGTGAGACGTACGTGCTGATGGGGCGATATGAGGAGGCGCTGGCGGATTTCAGTCGGGCGATTGAGCTTGACCCTGAGTATGCCTGGGCGCTTGGGAGCAGGGGGCAGGTGCATAAGGCGATGGGAGACAAGGAGGCCGCGATTGCCGATTTCACCCGTGCACTGGAGATAGAGCCGGGGTTGCGGTGGGTATGGGGTGAGCGAGGTGAGACGTACAGGCTGATGGGGAGGTACGAGGAGGCGCTGGTGGATTTCGACCGGGCGCTTGAGCTTGATCCTGAGTATGCCTGGGCGCTTGGGAGCAGGGGTGAGACGTACAGGCTGATGGGGCGATATGAGGAGGCGCTGGCGGATTTCGACCGGGCGATTGAGCTTGATCCTGAGTACGCCTGGGCGCTTGGGCACAGGGGTGAGACGTACAGGCTGATGGGGCGATATGAGGAGGCGTTGGCCGACTTCGACCGGGCGATTGAGCTTGACCCTGAAAGCGATTGGAGGCATTACATGCGCGGACTGGCCCTATACCAGGTCGGGGAGAAGGTGGAGGCGGTGTCCGAATGGGAACGGGCGGTTGAATTGGCCCGCCCAAAGTACGAGGATGAGCCGGATAATTGGTTGAACACGTTCAACCTGGCGCTGTACCTGCTGGCAGCCGGGGAGCACGATGAGGCGGAGCGAATCTATCGGGATGCTGCCGGTGAGGCATCGGAAGCCATGCTGGATATGGCAGCGAAGGATCTGAGAGAGTATCTGGCGGTTTTCCCGGATAGTGAACTCGGTCGGCGGATGCTGGAGCTGGTGAGCCGCCGGTGAGAGCAACGAGGGGTGATGAGATGAAGCTGATAAGCACGGAGTTTTCTGGGGGTTCGCCGATACCGGTGAGATATACGTGCGACGGGCCGGATGTATCGCCACCGCTGAGTTGGAGCGATGCGCCCGATGGGGTGGTGAGTTTCGCGCTGATATGCGACGATCCGGACGCGCCTGCGGGGACGTGGGTGCACTGGGTGATCTTCAACATCCCGGCGGATGCCGATGGGCTGCCGGAGGGCGTCCCCACCGAAGGGGTGCTGGCCGATGGGTCGGTTCAGGGGATCAACGACTTCCGGCGTGTGGGATACGGGGGGCCATGTCCGCCCAGGGGTAAGCCGCACCGGTATTACTTCAAGCTCTACGCGCTGGATGCCAGGCTGGAACTGGGGGCCGGGGCCACCAAACGGGATGTGCTCCGGGCGATGGAGGGCCATGTTCTGGCCGAGGCACAGCTGATGGGGACGTATCGGCGCGGGTGAATCGAACCCGGCCCACGGTCAGATGACACGCAGGCCGGGCCTCAAAGTCTACCGGTAGGCCGGCAGGGTCACGGCGTGAATATGGCCTCGTCGGTCAGCTGGCCGTACTCATACAGGTTGATCTGGTAGGTGCCATCGCCTAGGTGGTAAAGTCGCCAGACCAGGTTGCCATAAGTCCACTCGCGGAAGGCGGGTTCGCCGGTTGGCTGAGAGCCGTCCAGCTCGGAGATGGGCACGCGCCCAACGAGGACGCCCTGGCCGTTAGCCAGGGTGTAGAGGTCGATGTTGCCCTCTGCGGTGCGGAAGAGCACGAAGTTGCGGAGGTTATCGTAGATGCGGTAGCTGCCCATAGCCTCTTCGTAGCCGGTCTCCCCCATGATGAAGTAGCCGGAGATACGCAGGGTGTAATTGCCGGTCTCCATTGGGGCAAACCACGCCATGTACAAGTCATGCCACCCCATTGAGGTCAATAGCTCGTAGCCTTCGACGGCTTCCCAGGTGGTTACCCTGATGGTGTACCATCCGGTGCTAGGCAGAGTGATTTGGAAGAGTGAGTTGAGGGTACAATCTCTGGCGAGGGAGTCGTCATCCTCGGCCAGAAGGCTCCCGTCTGGCCCAAACAGCATGACCCACGGGTCGATGTCGCAATCGGTGTCCACCGTGGAGACTTCGAGTTGTGTTCCGCCTAGGGCGTAGATGTGATAATCGTTGACCTGGCCGAATTGGTAGATGGTGCCGGTGACCTCCACCACATTGTAGCCTATGTCCCCCTGGGCCGAGGCGGGGATGGCTGCAGCCCAAAAGGCTATGGTTGATAGTATAGCAATCGCTGAGAGAAGCCGTTTAGGTTGCATTTTGTAACCTCCTGGTTGTGGGTGTTGTGTATTTTGGCGTATTTGTCGTCGGAATTTCTGATTTTGGTGCGCATAAAGGCGGAGAATCTGCAGGCTGCATCTGCCTGGGTGCGTGGGGAGAATGCGAGTACTCCCTCTGGGGCCACCAGGCGGGATGTACTCCGGGCGATGGAGGGCCATATCCTGGCGGAGGCACAGCTGATGGGGACGTATCGGCGCGGGTGAACGAACCCGGCCTACGGTCAGGATGACACGCAGGCCGGGCCTCAAGGTCTATCGATGGGTCGGCAGGGTCACGGTGTGAATATGGCCTCGTCGGTCAGCTGGCCGTACTCATACAGGTTGATCTGGTAGGTGCCATCGCCCAGGTGGTAGAGTCGCCAGACCAGGTTGCCATAAGTCCACTCGCGGAAGGCGGGTTCGCCGGTCGGCTGAGAGCCGTCCAGTTCGGAGATGGGCACGCGCCCTATCAGGACGCCCTGGCCGTTAGCCAGGGTGTAGAGGTCGATGTTGCCCGCTGCGGTGCGGAAGAGCACGAAGTTACGGAGGTTATCGTAGAGGCGGTAGCTGCCCATAGCCTCTTCGTAGCCGGTCTCCCCCATGATGAAGTAGCCGGAAATCCGCAGGGTGTAATTGCCGGTCTCAAATGGAGCGGCCTGCTGTAAGTATATGTTCCCAAACCCTTGTGAGACGAGTTCCTCGTAGCCTCCGTTGGCGTTCCAGGTGGTCACCCTGATGGTGTACCATCCGGTGCTGGGCAGAGGGATTTGGAAGAGGGAGTTGAAACGGATGCCAGTGGGGCAGCTTGCGCCGGAGTCGTCATCCTCTGCCAAAAGGCTCCCGTCCGGCCCGAACAGCATGACCCACGGGTCGATGTCGCAATTGGCGTCCACCGTGGAGACTTCGAGTAGCGTTCCGCCCAGGGCGTAGATGTGATAATCGTTGACCTGGCCGAATTGGTAGATGGTGCCGGCGACTTCCACCGTATTGAAGCCTATGTTCCCCTGGGCCGAGGCGGGGACGGCTGCAGCCCAAAAGGCTACAATTGATAGTATAACAGTCACTAATAAAAACCGCTTAGGATGCATTTTGTAATCTCCTAGCTGTAGGTGCTGCGAATGCTTAAATATATTCGTCGTCGGAATTTCTGATTTTGGTGCGCGTAAAAGCAGAATTGGAGAAGCTGCGGGCCGTGTTTGCCTGGGCAGGCGCGTGGGGAAAGGCGAGTACTCTCTCTGGGGTCACCAGGCGGGATGTGGTTCGTGCTGGGGACGTATCGGCGCGGGTGAACGAACCCGGCCTACGGTCAGGATGACACGCAGGCCGGGCCTCAAGGTCTATCGATGGGTCGGCAGGGTCACGGTGTGAATATGGCCTCGTCGGTCAGCTGGCCGTACTCATACAGGTTGATCTGGTAGGTGCCATCGCCCAGGTGGTAGAG
>JALXEW010000242.1:0-7589 GCA_027069285.1 Ardenticatenia bacterium
GTCGGGGACTGCGGCTGCGGGGGCTGTTATGATGGTCGCCGGCCTGGTCACGATCACTACCAGGTTCTGGGCCGGGCCGACACATATGGTCAACGGGTATAACCTGGTTGACGTTTTGGCGATCCCGTTGGCCGTGGTCGGCGCCCTGTTGATCTTGGGTGGGGCATGGCTGCTTTTTGGCAGGGGCGTTCCCGCTCCGGTGGCGGATGCGACCTCGCGGTAATCGGAGGCCGATGTGACGAGGATATACACCAGGGGCGGCGACGATGGCAGCACGAGTGTGCCCGGGGGCGGCAGGGAATCTAAGACCGGGGTCAGGTTCCACGTCGCGGGCACCCTGGATGAGCTTAACTCGATGCTCGGCCTGGCGCGTGCGCTCGGACTGCCTGCGGAGGTGGATGCTATGGTGGCACGGGTTCAAAGTCTCGTCCTCCTCTTGGGGACAGACCTGGCCACCCCGCTGGATGTGGATGCCGCATGGGTCAAGCGCGTTGACGAGGAGGCGGTCTCCGCCCTGGAGCGCGAGATAGACGAGATCGAGGGGGGATTGCGACCGCTGAGGGGCTTTATCCTGCCGGGGGGATGTCCCGGCGGGGCGGCGCTCCATGTGGCGCGGACGATTTGCCGCCGTGCCGAGAGGTGGACGGTGGCCCTGTCCGAGTCGGAGGGGGTGAACCCGGTGGCCGTGAGCTTCCTGAATCGGCTTTCGGACTGGCTTTTCGTGGTTGCCAGGCTTGCGAATCACATATCGGGCACCGAGGAAGGGCTGTGGGGCGGCTGAGGTGTCGCTAAAGGACGAGCTTCGCCCCTGGTTTGATGGGCTGCCGGAACCGGTGCTGGAGCGCTTGAGCGATATGCTCAAATTCAAGGCATTCGCTCCAGGCGAGCAGATATTCGTCCAGGGGACGGAGCCTTCGGCCATATATTTCCTGATCGAGGGGCATGTCAAAACCGTCAGGGTCACGCCTGAGGGCTACGAGAGTATACTTTGCGTGCGCAGGCCCGGTGAGTTCTTCTGCCCGGTGACCGTTCTGGACGGGGGGCCGGAGCTGGGCACCGCTATCGCGATGACCGAGGTCAGGGCGTTATACGCCGATAGGGATGAGTTTGTGGCGCTCTGCAATGAGAGTCCGGAGCTGCTTGCGATCGTGCAAGGCGCCTGCCTGACCGAGGTGCGCGACCTGATCCGGCGGTTAGAGGTCTTCGCGTTCAGGAGTGTGAGGGAACGGCTGGCGTTTGCCATATTGACCGAAAGCCGCCGGCAGGCCGATAGCTCCGGCAATCCGAACGAGCTCCGGCTGACCAGGCAGGAGCTGGGCGCATTAGTCGGGGCGTCTCGCGAGAGTGTCTCTCGCACCCTGGTTCAGCTGGAGAGGGATGGAGTGGTGGAGTTGGGACGCGGCATCGTGATCATACGCGACCGCCGGAAGTTGGAGAAGTTGGCCGGCTTCTGAGGTGGCGCGCATCGGCAATGCGCGTGGGTTCACACGTCGCGATGTGATGCCCTGGGCGTAGGGCGGAGCTTATGTGATCTAGATCACAGAAGCCGCGTCTTTGGTGAAGTATGCTTCGGCTGCTGCCGAAGCGGTAGTCCTACAAGGAGGAGAGGCGGTGAACCTGTTCGATCAAATAGTTCTCCTTGCCACCGGGTTGGTGGCGGCGTATCTCATCTGGCGGTTCTTCGGCGATTACCAGAAGTCCGAAGGGAAGGCGACCCATGACATATACTACATGATCTCGTTCGCCGTACTTCTGGTCGCCGGGGTGCTGCTCATAATCTTCACGTATGATGTCTTGTCGTCGCCGTGGGTGGTGATCGTGGCGGCGCTGATCCCCCTGGCCCTGGCGATGGGACTGGTGGCCCAGTACCTGCCCGAATACGAGAAGATATACCTGGCCTTCGTCGTGATCGGGTTCTTGCTGATAGCGGTCACCCGTTTCGCCGGGCCGGAGTCGCTTAAGACTCCGTTGCTTGCGGTCGTGCACGGGATCGCCGGCGTTACCATAGTGGCCCTGCCGATCGTCGTGGTGGCGCAGGGTAAGACGAAGGCGGATTTCGTGCTGGTGGCCGTGGGCGGTGTGTTGATCGGTCTGGGAGGGATGGCGCTGGCGTTCCTCAAGAGCGGTAAACAGCTACTCTTCTTCAGCGAGGATGTGGTGTTCACCATCCTGGCACCGCTGTTGCTTTTGATGGCGCTGGCCTTTGCATGGGGTTTTGTCAAAAACATCAAGGCCGGAGGTGAGGGATAGAGGCCGCTGCGGGGCGGCTCGGAAGGTGCGTTAGCATGGACGAGGCGTTATCGATCACAGGACATGGCCGCAAGCCTCTGGCTCTTTTCCGGGCCGACCCCGATTGTGGTTTCCCCTTGCCATGCTGATGCAAATATCTGGCCTCCCACGGGGGAAGCTATCCCGTTGGGAGGCCTATTTTGACACGAGGGGGCCAAAGTCATCGAGGAGGTAGTCTTTATGAAGTGGCTGACGGATCGTTTCAATTACCTGTTCAGCTCCACCAAGGGGCTGATCCTGGTGGCGATAGCGATGATCGCGCTGGTGACTGCCATCTGGGGGACGCTTTCCGGCCCGCTGGCGGAGTGGGGGGTCAAAGACTTTACCGTGCGTGTGCTGGGGATGAGGTTAGACCCTATCGAGCGTGAGGGCAGGATCATCATCCTTTACCACACCATAGCGATGGCCGTGGTGGCGATCGAGACTTATATGATCACGTCGCTGGTGCCCATGAAGGATGCGCGGCGAACCGCGATCAACGCCACCATCACCGTGGGGTATATGGCTGCGATGGTGTTTGGTCTGGCCTTCGCGTATTTTGGGCATAACTTCGTCTTCCACGGGGTTTTCCTGTTTGGCCAGTCGCTGGTGTTCTTCGCCGGGGTGATGCTAACCGTAGCTCTGTGGCCCTGGCAGAAGGAGTATCGCGTCAAAAGCAAGGAATATTCCCACTTCTTTGGGGATATAGATGGGGAGCGCATGGCGTTCTTCATCATGGCGCTGGCTATGTTGGGGTCGGCGCTTTTCGGGGCGGTGCCCGGTTCGCTATGGGGCAACGGCCACGAGACCTTTTTGGCCGAGGATGTGGTTCGCGAGCCGCATAAATCCCCGTTGCAACTGGCGGTCATCGGCCACCTGCATATCATGCTGACTCTGATCGCGGTGGCGTTGGCGTTGATAATCGGCAGGTGGTTCGATTTCAAGGGGATACTGCATAAGTGGGCTATGCCGTTGATGATCATCGGCACCATTATAACCACGATCGGTGTGTGGATGGTGGTGCCGTTTGAGGCGATAGCTCATATCATCATCAACATCGGCGCCACGCCGATCTTGACCGCGTCGCTCCTGCTGGCGATATACGGATGGGGCAAGCTGATACGAGAACGTCTGGCCGAAAAGGGCATCGAGAACCCATCTTTCGCCGATAAGGTGAAGGCCCTGCTGCATGATCCGCTGAGGTTCGGCTCGCTCTGGCAGATGATCTACATGAACTTTCCGGTCACATTCATCGGCATATACATGGCGATAGAGCTTGATGAGGTGTTCAGGGTATGGCCGTGGCGCGAGGAGCGGATCGCGTTAACCGGGCACTGGCATATACTTTCCGGGATAATTGCGACTATCATATTACTATACTACGCCGATATAGCCGGGTTGAAGGGCAAGGTCAGGCAGTGGTTCGGTTGGATCGTGATAATTGGCTCGGACCTGGCATTCGCGGGGGCGACCGTGTACTCCATCAAGCGCCTGTTCGTGGACGAGTTGTCCGAGCAGGCATTTGTGAAGGGGACGATGCTGTTTATCGAGATCGGCCTGGCGGCGGTGTTGATCGCTTTGGGCGCGTTAATGGCGTGGAGGCTGGTAGACCTTTTCAGGCCTCGTGGCCGCTGGTCCGAGGAATTCTCCGACCCAGAACTCGCTCCCGGTGACGAAATCGCTACCGGCTCGCAGGAGGGATGACGATGAGGCGTGTGTTTCCGCTGTTGATGGCAGCTCTTCTCGTTCTGATCGCCGGGTGTGCGTCCAGGGCCACCGGCGTCGAGGTGCCGACCTTCGATACCGGCATCGAGCCTGGGGATTGGGCTTTGGTACCCGCAGGCGAGTTCCTGATGGGGCAACACCTGCATGAGACCATGATAGACTACGACTACGAGATCATGGTGGTGCCGGTGACGAACGCCATGTACGCCGAGTACCTCAACGAGGCCTTAGATGAAGGCGCCGTTGAGATGGACGGGGATCAGATCGTCGGTTACTACCCGGGCGACGAATTCCACGGCTATAAGCACGAGTTGCCCATAGATGAGGGTAATTGGCTCCACATCCAGCTGGGCGACCCGTATTTGAGGATCGTTTACGAGGGTGGGGAGTTCTCGGCATTGGAAGGATATGCCGATCACCCAATGGTGAACGTGACCTGGTTCGGCGCCAGGGCCTACTGTGAGTACTATGGCTGGCGGCTGCCAACGGAGGAGGAATGGGAAAAGGCCGCTCGCGGTACCGATGGGCGTGCATATCCGTGGGGCAACGATATATCCCCTGCCAATGCCAATTATTATAACAGCGGCGATCCGTTTGAGGATGTCTTCGGCCCGTTGGGGGATACCACGCCGGTCGGCTTCTATAACGGTAACGAGTATGACGGGTTCCAGACCGAGGATTCGGCCAGCCCTTACGGCGTGTACGATATGGCCGGGAACGTGTGGGAATGGACGGCGAACGTATACGAGGGCACCCACTACAGGTATATGCGCGGCGGTAGCTTCCGCAATTACGATTATGGGCTGCGCGTCTGGTGGCGCAATAGCGCCGGCCCGGATTTCTATGCGCCGAGTGTGGGTTTCCGCTGTGTCAGGGATGTGGAAGGTGCTGAGGAGTAACCGGCGCTCCGTTCGGTAATCCTCGGCACTCCCCTGGGGCGCCTCCGGTTGGGGGCGCCCCGGTGCGAATTGATTGCCAGCCGCATCGGGCGGGTGACGGGGGGTTTGATATGGGAGAGTCGAGAGGTAAGCCGGAGATAACCGGGACGATGAGGGGCCTTCTGGAAGGCGTCAAGGCGTATTGGGCCATGATCAAATCGCTGCAGACCGGCCTGTTGCTGATCACCGGCCTGGCCGGCTTTATGAGTACACGTCGCGGGAACTTCGATTGGGGTGAGCTGGCCTCGCTTGCCGGAAGCCTGTTCCTGGCCATAAGCGGCAGCACCGTGCTCAATATGGTTTACGACCGGGATATTGATGCCAAGATGGAGCGCACATCCTGGCGTCCGTTACCTTCCGGCAAGGTGGGGGTTCGCGAGGCGCTGATGTTCGGGTTGGCGCTCTCGGCCCTGGGCGTGGGATGGGCGTTGCTGCTTTCCCCGCTTTGCGGGGCGGTGGTCTTTGCCGGTTTGTTCTTTGATGTGATGGTGTATACCGTCTGGCTCAAGCGGCGCACGCCGTGGTCGGTGGTCTGGGGCGGGATCTCCGGCGGGATGCCGATCTTGGCGGGTCGTGTCCTGGGTGCCGGGGTGATAGACCTCATTGGCTCGCTGCTGGCATTGGCGATTTTGCTCTGGATACCGACGCATATTATGACGTTCAGCCTGAAGTACGCCTGCGATTATAAGAGGGCCGGGGTTCCGGTGTTCCCGAACGTGTACGGCGAGAGGGTGACGCGCCTGATCATCGGGTTTTCCACCTGCGCTGCCGTTATCGTGATGACCGTGGCAATGTGGCAGATCGGGTTGGGGGCGGCTTACCTGAATATGGGGATTGTGTTGGGGGCCATCCTGGTCGGGATGGCGCTATTCGGTATGCTCAAACCGACGCCGGTTCTCGATTTCGTGCTCTTTAAGTCGGCGTCGGTCTATATGCTGGGCGCTATGACGCTGATGATCGTTGGCGTTTAGGTGGAGAAAAAAGGCCGCCCGGCATTTTGGGCGGCTTTGGTGTGTCCGTCGGGCTGTTCCCTCACACGTCGATTACGAACTCGCCTGAGCGGTAGAAAAGCTCACCGTCAACGTATATCTCGCCGCCATCGCGCATATCGCAGATCATGTCCCAGTGTATGGACGATTGGTTTTTGCTGCCGGTTTCGGGGTAGCCGGCGCCGACGGCCATATGTATGGTACCGCCGAGCTTTTCGTCAAAGAGGATGTTCTTGGTGAACCGGTTGATGTGATTGTTAGTGCCGATGGCGAATTCGCCCAGATAGCGTGAGCCGCCGTCTGTGTTCAGCTGGCTGATCAGGAATTCCTCGTTCTTCTCCGCGTGGGCTTCCACGACCTTGCCGTTTTCGAACCGCAGTTCGATGCCTTCGACCTCACGTCCCATCGTGATGGCCGGGTATGTGAACCGTACCCAGCCGTTGACCGAGTCCTCAACCGGCCCGGTGAATATCTCGCCGCTGGGCATATTGTGGTGGCCATCGGAGTTTATGAATTTGCGGCCTTCTATCGAGAGTTTGATGTCGACATTGGGGCCTTTTACGATCACCTCTCTTTTGCCTTCCAGCCAGTCGACCAGCTTTTGTTGGAATTCCGAGAATTCCTTCCATTTTGCCACCGGGTCGTCCTGATCGGCGAACGTGGCGCCGTATACGAAATCCTCGTATTCGCTCAGGCTCATATCGGCTTCCTGGGCGTAGGCGTTGGTCGGGTATTGTGTGAGTACCCATTTGAATTCGCCACGTGCCGCGCGTTCCATGCGCATGGCCATCAGCTCTCCGCGTGCCCGCTGCGCTATCTGCATCCGCGCCGGATCGGTGCCGCTGAGGTGGCGGGTGTTATCCGAGGCGCGGATCACGATCGCTACGTCGGCCTCTTCGGATGAGATTTTTTCAAATGGCGAAATCCAGCTTAGTTGCTCTTCACTGGCGTACTTGAGGGCCAGCTCGGTTGTCTGACCGGTCGTTATGAGCATGTTGGGGTGGCCGCCGGCCAGAAGTACCTCTCGGTACGTTTCGAGCATCAGCGGCAACCCGTTCACATCACCGTTGATAAGCACGAACTCACCGGGTTGCACGTCGGTGGAGTATTTCACCAGAATTGAGGCCAACTTCTGCACACGTGGATCGGGCATTTTGTGTTTCTCCTTGCCTGTTTTACGCTTTCCGACGGGCTGTAATTATAGCACCCAGGCTGGGGGTATTGGTAAATCTCGTTATATTGGGATGCACTTCGGCTTCTTCAACTTGCTTACCCCTCAGTCCGGCCTGTATGGCCTGCGGAGCACGTCCATATCCTCCTCCTCTACCAGCCAGCGCTTGAACCACCTGACGGCGGCATCGTTATCGAATCCGCGAACCCGGCTTTCCTCGTACCGCAAGCGATCCGGTACCTCCAGCATCTCGTATACCGGGCAGACCGCGTTGAAGAATTCTTCCGGGTCTTGGGCTATTCCCATTGCCGTCCGGACGTACAATGCCGGGCGGGGAGCTATCAGGGATGCTATGTCGCTCAGCTCGGCGTAGCGGCGGAGGTGAGGTATGTGTTGGCAGGTATGTTTGCGCCCGCTGGCTAGTGAGGAGTCGAAGCGCACCATGTAGTCGCAGACTACTGTGGCGCATATCCGCTCGTCGAGTGCCGCAGTGTAGAG
>JALXEW010000242.1:7599-12996 GCA_027069285.1 Ardenticatenia bacterium
CACCCCCAACCTGTGTGGGTCAACGAACGGCAGCGTCTGCAAGTAGTCCAGGCCGCGCAAACCGTCCCCGATCACCAATCCCATCCACGTTCCGCCAACCAGTCGGGCGGAAGCGTCCAGGATCAGGTGATCCGTATGGTGCAGCTCACCGAATCCTCTGCCTTCTATCGTCAGAGTGACGAACCCGGCCTTTGCCAGTGCGGCTGCGTTGGAGTTATGGTAGGAATTCGCGAGTCCGGCGGTCTGGCGGATCGTGCCGTGGCCGGCGTAGATCAGGATGGCCGGCGCCCGGCCCTTCTCGCGGAGGGCTGCCGGCATGTGGAGCATGGCCGGCAACCTCATCCCGTCCGGCCCGATCAGGGTGAGGCGTTCGCGGCGTACGTAGTCGCTTACCTGTGCCTCGCCTTTTTGGCGGATCGCCTCGACCGGGGCATCCTGTATTTCCGGCACGCCTAGCAACTCGGCCAGCTTGCCGCGTAGTCGGGGTCGCCATTTGCGCCAGGCATCTCGGCCCTGTCCGACCGGGTACGGCATTGATGGGGTGATCGCGCGTGCCGAATTGGAGAGCAATGCCAGGAGAGGCGAGATGTCCCTGGCCTTATCTTCGGTGCCGACGACATCCCGCACCAGTTGCGCCCCGGCCTCTGCCAGCTGTTCGACGCTTTCCACCACCTGACGTACCATGCGCTTGACCGGTGGTGCGCCTTCGGTTTCTGCCAGCTCGTGGATCACGTCGCGCAGCGATACATTACGGCCATAACGTTTGGCGAGCTCCTCTCGGTGCCGGAAGACCCAGATGTAGAGATCGGCCTCGGTGCGGCCTGGAAATCGCTCCAGGATACCCTCTTCCCGGATTATCTCCACCGCTGTGGTGTATATCATATCGTACCAGGCGGTGACGGCCTCTTCATAACTCACATCATACCCATCGATGATCGAGAGGTTGTGCTGGTATATCGCGATCTGCATCTCCAGCTCCGGATAGCAGCCCGGCGTTGTGAAAATTATGTTCTGTTCCGGGCGGAGCTTATCCAGTTTGGTGTGATCCAGGAACTCGCGATACTCGGCCTTGATCAGCAGGGTATCGACGTCGGCATCGGGTTCCAGGCCGACCGGGGTGGGGTATTCCCACACGTACGCCTCGATAGTCTTGGCGCCGAAGTGCCTGGCGACCGAGACACGGTGGTTGCCGTCCTTGACGAAATAGGCGTCGCCGACTTTGTAAACCTCTATCGGTGGCAGGCCGGCGGATGAGCGTTGGAGCTGGGCGATCCTTTGCCATCGTTCCGCAGTGCTATCCAGCAGCGGAAGGAACGTGCGGGTGAAGTCCTGGTAGCGGCCCACGCTGCCCACGATTTTATCGAGCGGGATGGTTTGCAATCCCCGGTAAGTCCTCTGCAATAATCTGAGTTTATTTCTTACTTCCTCGAATGCCAGGAGCTGGTTCCGTGGCCCCCCGAATATGGAGAAGAGGTCATACAAATGGGCTTTTCGCCTGGCATCCCGCCAATCTTGACGGGCCTGCCGCTCGTAGAAATCGGAATCGTCGAACATAGGCTCTATCCGTGTATTAAGGCACCGTATTTCGTGTAGTCATTGCAAAGTACAAGAGTGCATGACCGTCGCCGGTTATCACCGGTCATTGCACGTTACACAAGGGTGTGCGGTCACAGGGCCGCCGACGTACCCCATAGAGAATGCCTGGTTCAGGTACTTGGTTCTCATTTCGTGTAGTCATTACGACGAGACCAACCCCAAAGCCGCCCACCCAACAACTCAAAAAACCGCCAAAACACACAGATCACAAAGCACTGAACACCCCTAAATTATCCAACAACACAAACCATACCAGATCAACCAGCGCGTGCGCCACAGATGGCGCCATCACTCTCCTGGAACGCGCGTACAACCAACCGTAGCCAAGCCCAACCGCAAACGCCATCAACGCGAACCCGACGTTCAGGCTGACCCCGAAAGCCGACACCACCAGCGGAGTTCCAGGCACCGGCGGTATCCCAAGATGCACAGCCGCATAGACCAAATCCGCCGCCACCACATACCCCCACCGTACCTTAGACGGCTTCCTGGCGCCGAGCAATATGTTCTGGACCAATCCGCGATACAGCACCTCCTCCGGCAGAGCCACCGTCAGGTATATGAAGATCGCCAGCACCAGCACTTCCACCGGGTCGCTCCCGGTTGGCGCCCAGCCGATGAACCCCATCACGAGTCCGATCGGGATGGCCGCCAGCGCGGAAATGCCCAGCCCCAAAGGCAAATCCATCAGCTCATCCGTCCGGAGCAGGTATGTATACCCAAGCCCCTTTATGGGGCGGATCACCGTGAAGATCAAGAGGCCAACCACAACCGATATTGGCCGAATCACCGGGATCGCGTTATCCGCGACGACCAACTCTCCGGGCGGAAGACCGAAAGGCTCCCCCCAGATGAAAGGGTAGATCAGCAGACAGACGGTCACAACGTCCACCCAATCCGACCATCCCCTGCGCCTGCCAACGGCCAGGATCAACGCTATCGGCAGCAGAAGATACAGCAAAACAGACGCCAGGCAGACCCCTTTGAGGCCAACCCCGTGCTCCCACACCACCACGGAGTAGGGGATGATCCAGATCACCACCATCAGCAGGCGCATAAGTGCCCCCGCACCCGCCAAACGCCGGAGCCAGGCATTGATCGGCTTTATCCCCAGTGCCACGGTGACGCCTATCAGTACGAACAGGATTATCGTATCCAACATGTCGGCACCTCCGATTCGCGCGGGCTGCCGGCGGCGGCGAGGGGTTAACCGTCGCCTGCGCCCTCAAGGTACTCGCATAGCCAGGCCAGCGCCCGCTCGGCGGAGGACGCCTTATTTTCCCACCGATCCCCGTCCCACTCGTGGCGCTCGACCATTTCACCATCCGGCGTGCTCATGCCGATGTACACCAGGCCGACTGGCTTCTCCGGTGTGCCGCCGCCCGGACCGGCGATCCCGGTGATGCCGACCGCCACATCCGCGCCCAGCAAACGCCTCACACCGGCTGCCATCTCACGTGCCGTCTCGGCGCTGACTGCGCCGTATTTGTCGAGCGTCTCCTCACGGACGCCCAGCACCTCACGTTTAACCGAGTTGGCATAAGCGACCACGCCGCCCAGGAAGTAGTCGGAACTCCCCGGCACATCGGTCACCATATGGGCCAAAAGCCCGCCGGTACACGACTCGGCCACGGCAAGTGTCATCCCGCGTCCGCGCAAAATCTCACCCAGTCTTGCCGCCAACCGGATATATCCTTCCGAGGTAGTTAAGCTCATATGCCTGCCTCTCCAGCTCCTCGCGGAAATCGGGATGCGCGATGTCTATCAGGGCACGTGCCCGTTCGCGGATCGTCCTGCCGTATAGGTCCGCCACCCCGTATTCGGTCACCACGTAGTGTACATCATTCCGTGTGGTCACCACACCCGCGCCGTGCTTCAGCAACGGCACGATCCGGCTGATCTTGCCCCCGGCGGCGGTGCTCGGCATCGCGATTATGGGCAGACCGCCTTTGGAGCGGGCCGCGCCCCGTATAAAGTCTACCTGGCCGCCCACACCGCTATAAAGTCGCGGCCCTATCGAATCGGCGCACACCTGCCCGGTCAAATCCACCTCCAGCGCCGAGTTGATCGCCACCATCCTGTCGTTCTGCGCGATCAGGAACGGATCGTTGACGTACTCGGTCGGATGCAACTCGACGATCGGGTTATTGTGCACGAAATCGTATAGTCGCTGCGTCCCCAGGAGAAACCCGGCGATGATCTTCCCCCGGTGGATACTCTTGCGCTCGTTATTTATCACGCCCATCTCGACCAGATCGATCACCCCATCGGAAAATAGCTCGGTGTGTATGCCCAGGTCCTTCTTATCCGTCAGGTAGCGCAACACCGCATCCGGTATCCCGCCGATCCCGGTCTGAAGCGTGGCCCCGTCCGGTATCATATCGGCGATCAGCTTGCCGATCCTCTCCTGTACCTCCGACGAAGCACTCTGTCGGAACTCCGGCAGGGGGTAATCGACCGGAACCGCGATGTCTATCTTCGAGACGTGAATGAAACTATCGCCCAGGGTGCGGGGCATCTGCTCGTTAACCTCGGCGATGACCAGCTTTGCCGTTTCTGCAGCGGTCTTGGTCACCCCAACTTCGACCCCGTATGAGCAGAACCCATGCTCATCCGGCGGCGAGACGTGGATCAACGCCACGTCCAGCGCCAATATGCCGGAGCGGAAAAGCCTGGGTATCTCGCTTAGAAAGCAGGGCGTGAAATCCGCGCGGCCCTCGTTCACCGCCTGGCGGATATTGTGGCTGACGAAGAGCGTGTTGACCCGGATATGGCCCTCCATCTCCGGCTTGACGTAATCGGCCTCACCCACCGTCAGCACCTGCACGATCTCGACGTTTTCCAGCTCCCTGGGGGCACGCTCGACCAGGGCGGCCAGCACCTTCTGCGGCACGCTACAGTTGCCGGTGAGGAACACCCGATCGCCGGACTTGATGGCTGCGGCAGCCGTCTGCGGATCGGCCATCCTGCTGTGGTACACATCAAGCCATGATGGCATCGTCAACCCTCCCTTTTGGCGACTACCGACGCCAGACGCCGGTTCACGATCTCCCCGCGATGCGTGACGACGCCTTTTCCAAGCGGCTCGCCGGCCTCAAGCGCCCTGTCAACGCCTTCTGCGATCACCTGCTGTATGTATGGCCAGGCGGCGTTGAGGAATGCGTGTGTGGCAGTCCTCGCAACCACTCCGGGGATGTTCGGCACGCAGTAGTGAGTGACCCCTTCCTCCACGAACGTTGGCCGATCGTGCGTTGTGGGCCTCGATGTCTCAACACAACCGCCCTGATCAATGCTGTAGTCGATGATCAGCGAACGGGGCCGCATCGAGCGCACCATCTCCCGCGTGACCACCACCGGCGCCCTCTGACCGGGGATCTGCACCGCACCGACCAGCACGTCAGCGAATCGGCACACCCGCGCCACGTTGAAGTCGTGCGATACCATCGTCGTCACCGCCCCGCCAAAAAGCTCGTCAACCTCCTGCAGCCGCTCCAGCGAGCGATCCATCAAAATGACGCGGGCGCCCAGCCCCAGGAACGCCCTGGCCGCGTTCGTGCCCACGGTTCCCGCACCGATTATCACCACGTCTGCCGGAGGCACACCCGGCACACCGCCCAGCAGTATACCCTTGCCGCCGGCGTCATTTTGCAGGAATCTGGCCGCTATCTGCGCCGCCATCCGCCCGCCGATCTGGCTGAACGGCTTGAGCACCGGCAGCCTTCCGTCATCCTCAATCAGCTCGTAGGCAACGCCGGTGATGCGCTTGCCCAGCAGCGCGTTGACATGCCTTTGCGATGCTGC
>JALXEW010000243.1 GCA_027069285.1 Ardenticatenia bacterium
AATAGGTACCCATCCGCCGCTGCATTTACCTCGATCACCAGGTGACCGGATTCATATACTATGATCCTGGCATCGCCCCCTCCCGGCAGGCCCTCGTTACATCTCACAAGGGAGTCCGGCGACGCTCCGCTCAGCACCAGCACATCCGAAGGCTCGAATCCCGGCTCGGACATGCGAGTCAACGCCCCCACGTCGTCGGAAATTACCTCGGCACAGTAGGCCACGAATGCACGGGGCAATACGTCGAGATTTTCGTATATCTTCACGTCGCCGGAGTGCGCTAATCTGAATCTGCCAACTGTATCGAGCGTCAGCGGGATAAAGGCACCGCTCCGGCCATCAATTAAACTCATCGCCTCCAGCACAAATCCGGCCCCATCAGGGGCCAGGCCCTCGGCGCTCACCGCCACAGGCGTCAGCGGTACACCCCACTCCAGCCATGTCACTCCATCACGGCCTCCGGTATAGCGTAACGTCATGCGGGCAAGCGATCCGTCCTCTGCCTCTACCGTCACAACGGCCAACGGCTCCCCATACCCGATCCGCCCACGTACTCCCCAGGCGATCCCCACACCGGTGGATTCAAAATCCGGCACGTAACCCGCAGAGACTCGCTCCCCCGCCCCCGGCGACGCCGGGAACGCCCGGTCGTACATAACCCCCCTATCCCACAGGTCACGCACTTTATCCATGATCAGGTATCGGGTATTGCTCAAGTTCAGCCAACGGCCATCAGGTACCGAATCTAAAACCTCACGCAGTCTCCCATCCGGCGCCGGGATGCCATTGCTCAGCAAGGCGGCGAACATTTGATAGTTCCGCAAAGGCAATAAGCCCCCATCGTAACCATCCACCGACGGTATCCCCCAGTAAAGTGGCAGGTTCGGCGCCAATATTTCCTGCTGCTTCACCGCTACGATCAGGGCATAAAGCGCATCCGGCGTCAGTTGCGGCCCGTAAATCGCATCCAGAAGCCCAATATCACCGGGATCAAAGAGCGTATCGGATACGCTCAGTACCCTTCCAGGCGGCACATCCCCTTCTGCAGCAACCAGCAAATGGTCAATCGCCGGGCGTTGACCGGTCAGGGCCTCCGGCGCGGTCACCAGGTTGTACGGCATGTGCTCGCCGGCGATCGCCAGCTCGGCCACTACGATCAACGCGGCCACCGGGATGGCAAAATGTGGCTTCCAGGCGGCTGATGCTATCGCCGCAAGTATCAACGCCAGGGCGCCACCCCACCCGACCAGCTCCGCAGGCGACGGCGCGACTGCCCCCGCCTCATCACCGGCAAGCGGGGCGGCAAAGCCCAATGCGATCACGACGGAAATGACAAGGCCTATCGCGATCAGGCCATATCGCCCGATCTGACTACCATTCCCAAGCCATTCCAGACCATATCCGGCCAGCATCGCCGCCCCAAAGCCGAAGAGCACCATCCACCGGGCCGGTACTCTGAACAGGTTGAACCCCGGCAGGCCCGCCAGCAGCCAGTAAACCGGCGTATAGGCACCCAGCGCCAGGATCAACCCGGAAAACGCCAATGCCACCATCCCGACTCTGGAAGGCTCGGCCCTGCCGACCCAGGCCCCCACCATCGCCAAAGCCAGTGCCGCCACGCCGATATATGCCACGTATTCGCCGAATATCTCGACGCCGTAAGGGGGCAGCAGCGCACGCCCGATCATCGGCAGCGGCAGCGAAAATACCATCACATCGCCGGGCACCAGCCCACCGCCACGAGGTGACATGGCCGCAAGTTCCGCAGTGGGCAATATCTGCGCCGCCGCCAGGCCCAAGCCGATCACCCCGGCGCCTGCCAGTACCGTGATCACGGTGATCGCGCCCTTACGCCGGTCTCTGCTCAGTGGGCCGGACGCAATTGCGAAAATTCCCAGGCCTACTAACGAAATGAAGCTCACCTGCGTGTGACCGGCCAGCAATTGTAACCCCATCGCCGCTCCGAGCAACGGCACATATGGCACCGGCTTTTTCATCCCCAAATCGAAGAGCAGGAAGAGCCACGGCAGCCACGATAAACCCTGTAGCTGGTTGATTTGCTCCATGTGGGTCAAAAACGCGCCGCCGAATGCGAATGCCACGGCCCCAATCCAGGCCCCTAAAGCGCCTTCTCTCAAGCCGATCCGCCCGAAGAGGTAGGCCCCCAGGGCCGCCCAAAATATGTGCGCCGCTATCGCTATTTTGATCGCAGCCGTGGTCGGCAGCCAGGCAAGGGGCCAGTTTGGGGGATATAGCACCCCGGCCTGGGAATTCGCCAGGAACGGCACCCCCATGAAAAGGTAATCATTCCATAGCGGGGAGGTACCACCCCTCAGCACCCGGCTTAAATGGCGCCAATACGGATAGAAGTAGAGGAATATGTCGCCACGGGCCGGGATCAGGTTGGTGAACAACATGCGACGAAGGAAGAATGCCACCAGGAAGGCCAGCGACGGGTAAGCCGCCCACTTCATCTGCCACGCCGGATGAAGCGGTATATCCGATATGAAACCGCCCCGTGCCGATCTAACGTCTCCAGGATGATTTCGGAACGCCAACCGGCTTCCTCCGCTTTCCGCAGCCAACGGCCATAAGGCTTCCCCATCTGTACGACCAGGTAGCGCGGCATCTCCTCGGCCCCAAGCGGCACCTCATCGGGGGAACGATAGTATACAACTTCCACCGCGCTGCTACGGCCCAGATAGTACCATAACTCCCAGCCACTCCAGGGCGCCATAACCCGCGTCCCGACCGGTAACGAGTTCAGGTACCCGGCAACTTCGTCTATCCCGTCGTGATGGCCGTGATCGCCGCCGATAGGTACCTCACCCTGCAAGGCCGCGTCCAGTGGCCCGACCTGCACCAGCGCTATAGCAACGGCGATCAGGGCCATTATGACGCCCCGGTACCGGACGTAGCCGGGAACCCCATCCGGTCGCCATAATGTGATCCCGCGCGCGCCCAAGATCGCCAGCCACGGCACCAGTGGGAGCGCGTATCTGTCATACGTGTTGAAGGCCACCAGCCAGTGAAAACCGATATACGCCACCACGTATGTGCCCAGCGCCAGATCGGATGCCATACCCCGTCTCGCGCATCTGCTATGCCCCGGCGAGGCAATTGCGCGAATCAGCACGAATCCGATCAGGATGCCAAGCACCGGCCCAAGCGCCTGACCGCCCCACACTTCGCCCAGCAGGTAAATCCATCTGGCCGCCCTGGGGATCAGTTCGTCGGATCGGATCAGACGGCCCGGATCGTTACGGGCACGGCCCAATTCCCAAAAGCTCACGCCCCCTCGGGCCATATCCCACGCCGCCAGCGATGCGATCCCGATCAAAACCGGCAGCAGCCAGAGTAATACCCGATGGGCGATGTCACGCCATCGCCGATCCGGGCGCGCATAGCCGATGATGCCCGCGATCAACGCGATGGGCAAGGTGAAGGCCGCGCTCTGCTTGGTGGCAAGCGCTAAAGCGCCCAAAACCCCTGAGATCGCCCATCGGCCCGACGCAGCGGCAAGGCCGGTCCCAACCGTCCAAAGCACCAACATCGGATCCAGGAACGCGGTACCGGCAAAGAGCACATCGAAAGGTGAGAGCGCCAGCAACCATGCCGCCATCCAGGCCACCGAGCGGTCACCGTAAAGGCGCAACGCCAGTGCGTATACCGCCGCGATCGTTAGTATGCTCGCGATTAAGTTGGGGAGTCTGGCCGCCCACTCCGAATCGCCCACCAACGCGAAAACGCCGGCCATGATGTAAAAGGCCACCGGCGGCTTATCGACGTCCATATGGGCCAGCAGCAAGTCATCGCCTGCGGCAATCGCCCGCGCGAAGGTGGCGTAAAGCGCCTCGTCGGCGTGGAATCTGTTAGGGGCGACGAACTCCGCCGCCCGCAAATATATCGCGATCAGCAGGATCGGTATTATAGCGACCAGGTAGCGCCTTTGAGCACAGCCGTGTCGTGACATCAAGAGAGTGGGGCGGCTCAGTGGCCGCCCCCCCACCGCATCGTCAGGCTCAGCCGTTTGCCGCGTAATCCTTCAATTCCTCAAGGCTGCACGTGGCAAGCCCAATCACCCGGTCGGCGCCGCCATAGAAGACGTATACCGTCCCGTCAACCACCGGGTTGGCGCAGCTGAACACCACGTGAGGGACGTCGCCACGGTGCTCCCAGGTCTCCTCCGGCTCCAGAATTGGGTACCTGGCCCGGTTGATGACTTTGCTTGGGTCTTCCAGGTCCAAGAGCGCCACGCCCAATCGATATGTCCGCCCGTTATCCTGATTCACGCCGTGATAGATGAGCACCCAGCCGTCATCGGTGTAAATAGGCGGCCCTGCGGCCCCGATCTTCAAGTCCTCCCAGGTGCCGGGACGAGGCTTCATAACCACCTTGTGATCGGTCCAATTTTCCATGTCGTCGCTGTAGCCGATCCATATGTCGGGCGGGCGGCGGTGGAGCATCACGTAGCGTCCCCCAATTTTGCGGGGGAAGATCACGTGGTCCTTATTATCCCACTCGAACGGCTTCATGCGCTCCCACGTGATCAGGTTATCGCTCCTGGCCAGCATGGCGCGGCTGCCGTTGACCCCGTAGGCGGCATAGGTCATGTAGAATGTCCCGTCCACTTCAACCACGCGAGGGTCTTCGACTCCCCTGGATTCTTCCGGCAGCTCCGGCGACATGACCGGTTTATCCAGTCGCTTCCACTCGACGCCATCGGCGCTAACGGCGTAGCCGATATAGGAGGTGTAGCTGCGCCCCTGGGCACGGTATAGCATGTGGAATAGGCCGTTATGGTGCACCACGGCGCAGTTGAAAACGTTTAGCGCCTCCCAATCGTTCATGGGGTTGGGCATAAAGACGGGGTTTTGTGGGTGTCGTTTGAGTTCCATACGCTCAAGACTCTCCTGTGATTTTTGATTTTTACTCTTGATCCGGCTCCCTATCCGGCGGGAACCGACGTTTCATCTTCAGGCTGGCGGCACGGCGCACGCTGATGAATACCAACAAGGTGAAAATGCCGCTGATGATCAGGGCCAGGATGTCGGCTACGAATTCGGGTCTATCAGGCTCCAGCACCGGCAACAGCACCAACGCTAACAAGAAGATAGTCAAACCCGTGGAAAAGGCGATGCGCCCGATTGCCGGGGGCATATCACACCTCCGCATCCAGAGGTTGCCACTCGGGTATTTTATGCTCCAGGTGGCAAGCCACTTTATGACCATTGCCTATCGATTTCAAGACCGGCACCTCGGTGGTGCAGATCGGCTCGTAATAGGGGCAACGGGTGTGGAAGCGGCACCCAGGCGGCGGACTGGTCGGATCGGGCATATCCATGGTGCGGAGAGGTAACTCAAAGTGTTTCCTGGTCAACTCCGGGTCCGGAACCGGGACTGCGGTCAGGAGCGCCTGTAGATAGGGATGACGTGGGCGATTGAGTACCTTGCCAAGTGGCCCGGTCTCAACTATCTGGCCCAGGTACATCACCGCGATCTTGCCCTTCTGGGCGAAGTATCGAGCAGTTGCCAGGTCGTGCGTGATGTAGACAAATGCGATGTTCAATTCGCGGTTTAGCTTTGCCATCAGGTCGAGCAAGGCCAGACGGAGTGATACGTCAACCATCGAGACCGGCTCATCGGCCACGATCAGACGTGGTTGAACCGATACCGCCCTCGCAAGCACCACTCTCTGGCGTTGGCCGCCGCTGAGCTGATGTGGGTACTTCTCATCCAGGAAGACTTCCGGTGGCGTCAGTCCCATAGTGCGCAGGAGATCGGCAGCTTTTTCCCATGCCTCCTGGCGGTTTTTCGCGATCCCGTGGCGCAGCATGGGGGCGCTGAGGGTATGGAATATGGTGCGCACCGGGTTCAGAGCAGCGAATGAGTCCTGATGCACGATCTGTACCCCCAGGCGGTATTGGCGGAATTCCTCTCGCGAGATTTTCCAGATATTTTTGCCACGGAAGAGCACCTCGCCGGACGTTGGCTTCTGCAGGCCGGTAATGATACGTCCAAGTGTGGTTTTTCCGCAACCGCTTTCACCCACCAACGCGAGAATGTCCCCCTCGTCTATCAGCAGGTTGGCGTGCACTACGGCCTGGACGTAGCGTTTGGGTGCGAATAACCCACCGCCGATCTCGAACGTCATGGAAACGTCTCGCAGTTCCATCAGAGCCATAGTCACGCCTCCATGTTGGCGATCTCGCGCCAGCGGTGACAGGCAACCTGCCTGCCATCAACGGATTCCATGATCGGCACCCGCTCGCGGCACTTTGGAACCGCGTATTTGCAACGCGGGTGGAATCGGCAGCCGGTGGGCATATTCAGGAAGTTGGGCGGGCTTCCGGGGATGGGCGATTTTCCACTCAGATCGCCTACCAGGGACGGTGCGGCGTTGATCAGGCCGCGAGTGTAGGGGTGCAGGCCGTGGTAGAATATGTCGTTGATGCCGCCGACTTCGACGATCTTACCGGCGTACATCACCGCCACCCTATCGGCCACACGGGCCACAATTGCCATGTCGTGTGTCAGCAGCAACATGGTCAGGCCCAGACGGTCCCGTATCTCGCGCAGGATGTCGAGGATATGCACCTGGGTCACCACGTCCAACGCCGTGGTCGGCTCGTCCAATATCAGCATCTCCGGCTCCAGGATCAGGCTCAGGGCGATGATCACCCGCTGACGCATCCCGCCGCTAAGCTCGAACGGGTATGAGCGTAGCACCCTATCCGGCTCCAGACGAACCATCTCCAAAAGTTCGGCGGCACGGCGCAATATGTGCTCCCGATCCATCTGCTCGTGCGCCTGGACGGTATCTATCATCTGGTCGGCTATCCGCATGACCGGGTTCATGGCGTTCTGGGCCGCCTGGAAAACTACGGCGATGTCCCGCCATCGGAATTGGCGCAATTGCTCCGGCGTCATGGTCAAAACGTCACGGCCTTTGAAGAATATCTGCCCGGCGGTTATCTCGCCCGGAAATGTGACGTGACGGATAAGTGAGTAGGCCAATGTGGATTTACCACAGCCACTTTCGCCCACCAATGCCACCAGCTCGCCTGGGTAAACGTCCAGGTTAACCCGGTCAACCGCCACCAGCCTCCCCTGCCGCACGGCATATTCGACCGTCAGGCCGCGCACGCTCAGGATAGGTACCGAGCCATCCGGACGCCAGGCAGCCAGGCCGGGGAAGTCACGCCCACAATGCGGGCAGGTGGTCGCGCTCGGATCGGCTATCTCAAAACAATACGGGCACCGTTTGCCCTGCCTGGACAAAAGCAACCAGAGCGGGATCAGTAAGAGGAAGCTGCCGAATGCCCCCATGACCGCCCTGGCGGCACTATCCAGGATCTCCGATTCGGGGATGGCAAAGACGAAAAGGGCGTTCCCGATAGCCCCAAGCAGCAATCCGATCCCAAAGCCGGGTAACCCACGATGTCCGGCACGGCGGTATACCACATAGGTCACGATGCCGCCGTACAGCGCCCAAACGATCACCCAAAGGGTCAACAGTGTTCCGGTTCCCATGAAGCTCACTCCCCGCGCAATCTCGGATCGAGCACTTCATCCAGCCCGTGGGCCAGGAAGACCGCGCCCAATTGGAAGAGCACGATGGCGCCCATCGGCGCCGCCACGTATATGAGCGCGTTGCGGTTGAAGACGCTGATCTGCACTGCACCGGAACGCGATGTGGCATCGTTGAGCATCATGCCCCAGTTGGTCGGATCGAGCGGTACCAGGCCCAGGAACATCAGGGCGACGCTGGCGGTGATGGCGTTGCGCATGATCGTCAGGAAGTTGATGGCGATGAACGGCATGATATTGGGCATCATCTCGCTGAAGATGATGTGTGTGGTGCTCAGTCCGAGCACGCGGGCCGCTTCGATAAACTCCCGTTCCTTCATGGAAAGCACTTGCGAGCGGACGGCACGTGCCAAAGACCCCCAGGCCCAGATGCTGAGAACCAGTGCCAGCGAGATCGGGTCGCGCAAGGTGAATGTGGCGCCCAAAAGCAGTTGAACCGGCAGGTAGGGCACGGTGAGCACCGCGTTGGTCAGTACCATGAGTATCCGGTCCACCCACCCGCCGAAAAGCCCCGCCGTCATCCCGACCACTACCGCGATCAGGGTGGTGAATATGCCCGCTAGGAACGCGATCCCCAAAGTCTCGCGCGAGCCGTGTACCAGCAATTGGAAGGTGTCACGGCCCTGGTAATCAGTGCCCAGCAGGTGATCGAGTGAGATGGGAGCGAATCTGTTGGCATAATCGGTGCGTAACTCCAGCGGCACCACCATCGGGCCGAATATCGTTATCAGTACGAAGAAGAGCAGGATCAGGAAGCCGATAAACGCCCTGCGGTTGCGATAGATGATCAGGAACGGTTCGACAATGTTCCTTTGCAGCCAGCGACGCCATCCGTGCCGCCGAACTGCTTTTGCCGTGGTGGTCATCGCTCAGTCCTCCAGCTTTATGCGCGGGTCAAGCCGCGTGTAAAGCAGATCCGCCATCAGGTTGGCGAATATGACGGCCATCGCCTGAAACAGGAACAGGCCCTGCATCATGCCCAGATCACGGCGAACCAATGCCTCGGCGTTAAAGCGACCGATTCCGGGGTAGTTGTAAATGTTCTCGATCAGGGTGGAGCCGCCCAACATGCTGCCAAGCGCTATCGCCAACCCGGTGATCATGGGCAGGAGCGCGTTGCGGCCAACGTACGATACCATGATGCGCCTATCCCGCAGCCCCCTGGCACGCGCAGCCATCACGTAATCCTCGCCCAGGGTGCTGACTGCGCTGCCTTTCATCGCCAGCGCCCATGCGGCGGTGTTCTCAAAGGTATAAGCCAATATCGGCAAGAATGCGTGGTAAAGCACACTGGCGATAAACGGCCAGTTGAAGCCTATGTCGAGGGTCGGGTCGTAGCCGCCGCTGAGCGGGAACCACCTCAAGTTCACGGCGAAGACGATGAGTAGCACTAACGCGGTCACATAGTCAGGTGTGGCGCCGGTAAAGGCCGCGTAGAATGTGATGATCGGGTCAAGGGCGGTACGCCGCTTCCACGCGATCGCCATGCCCAGCAGGATGCCAATGGCGAAGCTCAGCATCAGTGAGATCGAAAGTACCAGCAACGTCCAGGGCAGGGCGCGGGCGATTATTTTGTTAACCGAGACGTGGTAGACCCAGGAGTACCCGAATTCGAAGCGCAAGACTCCCGCCATGTAGTCGGCGAAGCCCTCCAGGAAGCTCTCCTCCGGGTCGTAATCCAGCAGGGTGTAGGCCATGTTGACCGCATCTTCGTAAGAAAGCCCCCGCTCGCGTACCAATTCGGTTGCCAGCTGCTGAATGGGGTCTCCGGGCATGATCCGGATCAGGGTGTACGTTATGAAGGCAACCAGGGCCACGGTGAGCAGGGCGAATCCGACCCGATTCGCCAGCCCGGCGTTCATAAAGTAAAGGAGCGCCAGCCCGCTCACTATCAATCCCAGTGTGATCAGGCTGACTACGTTGCCTTTTTCCGAATACTCCTCTTGCAGGAGCGCGATCTCCTCGGATGAGTGGCCCACACGGCGGATCTCTTCAAGGCGGGCGTCAATGGCGGCCAGATCGCTGCTCAAGGATATTCTGGCGAACAGCCCGATGAGGAATGTTATGCCCAAGACGACCGCCACCAGTTTCTTCTGCCTCTCAGTCATTATGGGTCGTCTCCTGAGTTCGGAAGGCGCGATCCTTCCCGCTCGAGATGCCTTTCAAGCGCTTTTCGATCCACAGGGGCGCCCGACAGGCGCCCCTGCTCATTCCCGTTAAAGATCACCCGTCTGCAAACGGGCCTCGGTTTTTCAAGAACTACCAACGCGACCGCCCATATTTTAGCATGGCCCACCCCAATTGGGGTGGGCCACATCACAGGGTCGGGCGGGCGTGCTACTCGGCGGGTGCAAGTCCTTCGTACAGCATCAGGGTGACGTAGAAGCGCTCGATACCGCCGCCGCACATCGTCCACAGAGGATCATCCACCGGCGGCCAGCCGGTCACTGTGGCGGTGTTGTGGGTGATCAGCAGTGCCTTCTCCAGGAACGGCAGGGCAAAGACGTTCTCGTTGGAGACGTAGGCCAGCTGACGGACGATCTCCTGCTGCTCCTCGAAGGTCAATGCCTGACCAAGCTGGGTCACCAGCTCCCAGGTGTCCACCATCTCGCCGTCGGGGCCTTCAAACTCATGCACCTGATCCAGGCCCAGCCGACGTGCCCAGCTACCGTTTTCCGAGAAGAAGCGGTCATAGGCGGTGTACGGGTGGCCGGTGCCCCACATGGTCGCCATCCAGCCGATGTCGATCTGGTAGTTGTGGGCATCCTGGTCGCCCCAGTAGACCGAGTTATCGCGCGGCTGGCACTCGGAGGGGATGCCGAAGTTGGTCAACTGCTGGGCCAGGTTCTCGCAGGCCAGCACCCAGTCGGAGTAGGCCGCCGGGGCGCCAATGGTGTAGCTGACCGGGTTGCCATCGGCATCCATCCACTGACTGTCTTCCTTCGTCCAGCCCAGATCCTCCAGCATCGAGGCGGCCAGATCAGGATCGTAGTCGTAGGGGGTCAGGGTCGCCATGAAGTCCTCGCCCAGCCAGTACTCCTCGTTGGAGGGCAACAGGCCGGTCGCGTACGGGCCGGAGTCGATGGCATAGTAGTACGAAACCTCGCGCATCTCGGAGCGGTTGATGGCGTGGGCCAGAGCCTGGCGCAGCTCCAGCGGGAACATTTCCGGATTGAAGTAGATGGCGAAGGCGCCCAGGTCGCTAACGGTCGCCATCTCGATGCCGGGCTGAGCCGCCTGGATGCCCTCGAAGATGTCCGGGGTCATGGCCGGGTGAGCCGCGTCGATCTCGCCGGCCTGGAGCATGTTCCAGACGGCCTCGTTGGAACTCCAGCGCTCGATGCGGACGTAATCAAATGCGATCTGATCGGCCATCGGGTGATCCGGGAACTTGGCAAGGATCATCACGTTCTCGGTCACCGTGTCGATCATGAACGGGCCGGTGCCGATCGGGTTCTCCGGGCGGAACTCGGCGATCTCGTCCCAGATGGCCTGCTTGGCTTCCTCATCGTCGCCGGCATCCCAGAAGGCCTGCGCCCACTCACCGTAAATGTGGTGCGGAGCGCGGATCTGAACGCCTGCCAGCAGCTGGCGAGCGATGGGCGTGGGCTGCTTCCAGTGGAAGACCACGGTGCGCTCGTCGGGCAGTTCGATGTCCTCCAGGAAGTTCCAGACCGTGGCGTTCCAGGAGCGCTCAAAGGCGAAGGAGTCCCACACGTCCTGGCTGGTGGCGGGGGTGCCATCATGCCACATCGATCCCTCGCGGATGGTGACGGTGGAGGTCAGGCCGTCCTCGCTCTCCTCATAGCTATCGGCCAGGCGGAAGATGATCTCATCACTGCCCGGCACGTAGTGGAAGAGCGGCTCCCAAATCCACCACCATGCCGCGCCGCAGCAGCCGGACTGATAGTGGTTACCATGCCAGTTCGGCGGGGCATCCCAACCACCGGCGGTGCGGAATACCGCTCCTTCCTGCGCGTTGACGCTGGGGACGATCAATGCGGCGATCAACGCGAGTGCGAACACGAACCCTAGCTTCCTCATGGCTTTTCCTCCTTAAAAGGTTGAGAGAGCCGAAATAAACCCCTCCAAAAGAAGTCCCAAAAGGGAAGTTGAGTAGCTCGCACCTCCTTTCGATCTCTTACCGGTTGGCGCCACAAGAGCGCCTGATCACCAGCTCGCAGGCGAGCCGGATCGTGATCGGCGGGACATCCCCGCGCTCCAGTCGCTCGATCAGCCGCTCCACGGCCTGGTAGCCCATCTCGAATCTGGGTACCCGAACCGTGGTCAGCGGCGGATCGTGCAAAGAGGCCCAGTCAACATCGTCAAAGCCCACGAAGGCAATGTCCTCCGGCACCCGATACCCGGCCTCACGTGCCGCTTTGATCGCGCCGATGGCGGTCGCGTCGTTCACCGCCATCACTGCCGTCACATCCGGGTGCTCGCGCAGCAGTTCCCTCATGGCCTGGTAGCCGGTCTCGTAGATGGTGTTAGGCATTTCGATCCGGAGCGGCTCCAGGCCGGCTTCGGTGACTGCCTGGGCGTATCCCTCGTAACGCTCGCGGCTGCTTGTCCAGGATATGGGGCCGGAAATAAAAGCCGTGCGTTTGTGTGAACGCACGGCCAAAAGGTGCCTGGTTGCGGCATAGGCGCCCTCGTGGTTTTCGCAGAGAACCCGGTCAATAGGCGCCTCTGCTATGAAGTTATCCATCAAGACGATGGGCACCCCACGGCTATGCAAATGCAATATCAAACGGGTCGAGATGCCAGGCCCGATCGCGACCAGGCCGTCAACCCGTCTCTCGTCTACCATTGGCAGCGAGGTGATGCTCTTCATTTGCTCGCTGTCCACATAGGTGGTGATGATATGGTAGCCGTGTTTCTGGGCGGCAGCATCCGCCCCCAGAATATCCGCCGGCGCCATGCTACCGGCCCACCTGGTGCGGTACTTATAGCCGACCAGGCCGATGTTCTTCAGTTGCGTGGTGGCAAGCCCCTGTGCGGACATATCGGGGGCATAGTTCAGTTCGCGGGCGACTTCGAGTACCTTTACGCGGGTCGCCTCACTGATGCCCGGACGTCCGCTCAGAACCCGCGACACTGTAGATGGTGATACCCCCGCTTTTTCGGCGATGTCCTTCAGTGTTGGCGCCATGATCAGAGAGTGTTCGTAGGCCATTGGCTTGAGGGCCGGTTACGTTCGCGACCGGTAAACGTATGCAAAATTTATGCACACGCTTGCATATATTATGCACAAACCCGTTCTTTTTGTCAAGCCCCTTTCGGGGTAAAATCTCCCCAGGAAAAACTACCAGAATCCTTGCAATTTAACGGCGATGAACGCACGACCTCGTCCAACGGTTTATACCAGGCACGTGACCCGCCACGTCCGACAA
>JALXEW010000244.1 GCA_027069285.1 Ardenticatenia bacterium
GTCCAGGGCACGCCTGGAATAGGCCGCGTGGCGTTCCCGTTTGCCCCGCACGGGCGGATCGAGCGGGGGGAGCAGGCCGAAATTGGCCTTCATCGGCTGGAAGTGTTTGGGGGCGGCGTGGGTGATGTAGTGGATCATGGCGCCGAGCATCGTTTCGCGCGGCAGTACCCATAACGGCTTCCCGGTGATCAGGTTGGCGGCGTTGATCCCGGCCAGCAACCCGGTGCCGATGTTGCCCACGTAGCCTTCCACGCCGGCTATCTGGCCGGCGAAGAACAGGTCGTCCCGTCCACGGAATTGTAGGGTCGGCCTCAGTAGTTTCGGCGCGTTAAGGAAGGTGTTGCGATGCATCTGTCCAAAACGGACGAATTCGGCGTTTTGCAGGCCCGGTATCATGCGGAAGACGCGCTCCTGCTCGCCCCATCGCAGGTTGGTTTGGAAGCCCACCAGGTTGTAGAGTGTGGCGGCGGCGTTATCTTGGCGCAGTTGCACCACTGCGTATGGCCGTTTACCGGTGCGTGGGTCACGTAGCCCAACCGGTTTCATCGGCCCAAAGGCAAGCGATTTGGCCCCGCGTGCGGCCATCTGCTCTATCGGCAGGCAGCCTTCGAAGAATTTCGGGTCCTCGCGCTCGAAGTCTCGCAGTTGGATGGTCTGGGCGGAAAGTAATGCCTCGACGAATCGCTCGAATTCCTCTTTGGTGAATGGACAGTTGATGTAGTCGCCTTCCTCGGATTCGCCGCGCCCGTATCTGCTGGCGCGGAAGGCGATGTTCATGTCTATGCTCTCGGCGGTGACTATGGGGGCGATGGCATCGTAGAAGTAGAGGTACTCCTCGCCGGTCAGCCCGGCTATGGCCCTGGAAAGCGCATCCGATGTGAGGGGGCCGGTGGCGATTATCGTCGGCCCTTGCGGTATTTCGCGCACCTCTTCCCGCACGATCGTGATCAGTGGGTGGTTTTCCAGGGCCTGGGTGACTTTTTGGGCGAATATCTCGCGATCAACGGCCAGGGCGCCGCCGGCAGGGATGGCGGATTCGTCGGCGCAGCGCATCAGGAGGCTGCCCATGCGGCGTAGCTCCTCTTTGAGCAGCCCGGGTGCCCTATCCGGCAGGTTGGAGCCGAGTGAGTTGGAGCAGACGAGTTCGGCCAGTTTGTCGGTGACGTGGGCGGGGGTGGATTTGACGGGCCGCATCTCGTAAAGGGTTACCCGGATGCCGCGTTCTGCGGCCTGCCAGGCCGCTTCGCTGCCGGCCAGCCCCCCACCTACGATGGTCAGCGCGCCCACGCGGCTACTGCGCCTCCTCTCTTGCAAGCCGTAGTAGTTCTTCCAGCTTCGCCGGCAATTCGTCCAGCGACTGTGTGATTTTTGGGAGACTCATCGGCCCCTCGCGCATCCCGGCGTGCATGAGGTCATTACGTCTCTGGCCGATGTCCCGATAAGTCTTGGCCACTTCTTTGAGCAGTGTGGTTTCTGGGGAGTTGAGGTATTGTTTGAGGGCCTTTTCCACTTGTTCTCGCAGTTCCTTGTTCGACATGCTATCTTGTGGGTGGTTGAGGATGAGCTGGGTCAGCGAGACGAGCCACTCACGGGATATTATGTATGCCTGTAGGGCGTGGCCGCGCCTGACGTACCATTTCACCAATTCGATCTGTTTTTCCAGGTTCTCCCAACTTAGCCGATTGGCCATATCTTTCGGTATTGCGAAGGTGCGATACTCCCTCTGGATGCGATCCAGCAGCAATGCCAACGGTCTGGCTCCCTTCGGCGGGCTTTGTTTAACTTTTTCCAGCTTTCCAAGCAGGTGCTCGGCATAGCCCATAGCGTCTACCGGCCTCGATAGCCAGATGGCGTGGGATACGTCATCGATGGCTTTGCCGAACGGTTTCAGCGGATTCTCCTCTGGGGGCGCTTCCTGCCTGACTAAATAGGCCAGTTGCTCGCCGTGGCCTAGCCTGACGAACACGTCGGTCGCGGTGATCCAGTCCATCAGCTTGAGCGCCGGGGTGAGGTCTATCACCGGGGCCGCGTTGTCGTCGTCTCCCTTCAGCTCGTATGCGCCATAGTAGACGCCTTCCACGTTCACGTCCCTGGCCACTTTCAGGTAGTTGATCGCTAGGAACATGAAGAAGGGGATCGAGCGCAGACCGCCGGTTATGTCGAATACGACCGGTTCGCCGTTGCCGATCGCCTCGCCGAGTGTATCGAACATCTCCCAAAGGTCCTGCTCGTTCAGGCCAAGTGGAATCCGTTTGATCAGGCATTCGACGTTGGGACACAGCGCGTCGCGTTCCGGGCCGATCGCGCTCGCATTGGCCTCTTCCGCTTTCCCGGTGAGTATGAAGACGACTTTGTTGGCGCCCAGGTGCCTGGCAAGCGCCAGCGGGAAGAATTTGGTTTGGATCACATTGCCGTCGCCGAAGTCGTATTTTGTGTCGTACTGTCTGGTTCCCAGTGATCCGACTATAGTGGTCATGCCCACCTCCATGCCGTATGTGTTATGCCGGTTCGCGATGATCTTACCCGTTCTTTATTGATATGTGCAACTCCTCCAGTTGCTCCGGCTCAACTTCGCTGGGGGTATCGGCCATCAGGTCGACGGCTTGCTGTGTCTTGGGGAAGGCCATCACCTCGCGGATGTTCGGCTCGCGGGCCATGATCATCGCCAAACGGTCGATCCCCATGGCGATCCCGCCGTGCGGAGGCGTGCCGTATTCAAATGCTTCCAGCATGTGCCCAAAGCGCTCTTTTGCCGTTGCCATGTCCAGGCCGATCAGGCCGAATATCTTTTCCTGGAGCCACCTTTGGTGAATTCTGATGCTGCCGCCCGCCAGTTCGTAGCCATTGCAGACCAGGTCGTATTGCTGCCCACGCGCTTTGCCCGGCTCGGAATCCAGCAGAGGGATGTCTTCCGGCATCGGCGAGGTGAACAGGTGATGGCTCGGATCCCATCTCTGTCCCTCTTCATCCCATTCGAAGAGCGGGAAGTCTATTATCCATGCGAAGGCGATCTTGTCCGGATCGTCAAGTCCGAGCCGATGGGCCAATTCCACGCGCAAGGCCCCTAGTGCCTCGCAGGCGGTCTTGTGCTCATCGGTCACCATCAGGATCAGGTCGCCCTCTTCGGCGCCCAGACGTTCGAAAAGCTCACGCCGTAGCTCCTCCGGGAAGAATTTGGCGACCGAGCCTCGCACTTCACCGCCTTCTGGCAACGCGATCCATGCCAGGCCTTTCGCTCCGGATTCTTTTGCGATCTCCTCAAGCTCACTCATCTGCTTGCGGCTATATCCGCCGAGGCTTTTTGCGCACAGCGCTTTGACCGGTCGCCCTTCGGCCACGTTCTGTGTGAATATCCTGAAGTCGCTTTTGCCTGCGATGTCGCTCACGTCGATTAGCTCCATCCCGTAGCGCAGGTCGGGCTTATCGGTGCCGAAGCGCTCGATGGCCTCGGAGTAGCTCAGGCGCGGGAACGGTTTGGTGAGCAGTTCCATATCGGATAGTTCCTCAACCAGTGCGATCATCATCGGCTCTATCAGGTCGAGGATGTCGTCGCGTTCGACGAAGCTCATTTCCAGGTCAAGTTGGGTGAATTCCGGTTGGCGGTCGCCGCGCAGGTCTTCATCGCGGAAGCACCGCGCGATCTGGAAGTATCTCTCGTACCCGGCCACCATCAGCAGTTGCTTGAGCTGTTGGGGGCTTTGAGGGAGCGCGTAGAATTTGCCCGGATGCAGTCGGCTGGGAACCAGGTAGTCGCGGGCGCCCTCCGGCGTGCTCTTGAACAGGATCGGGGTCTCGATCTCGATGAAGCCGCGTTCGGAAAGGTAGTTGCGGATGAATAGCACGATCCGATGGCGCAGGATCAGGTTGTGCTGCATACGCCGTCGCCGCAGGTCAAGGTAGCGGTATTTCATGCGCAACGCCTCGGAGACTTTTTCGTCTTTGTTGATGTAAAACGGGGGTGTCTTGGCGGTATTGAGGACGCGGATGGAGTGGGCTTCGATCTCAACCTCGCCGGTGGGCAGATTCGGGTTGACCATGCCTTCCGGGCGGTGCCTGACTACGCCGGTGACCTGTAATACGTATTCGCTGCGCACCTGGTCGGCGACTTTATAGGCTTCTGGTGCCGCATCGGGGCTGACGACCACCTGGACTATCCCCCAACGGTCACGCAGGTCGATGAATATCAGTCCGCCGTGGTCGCGGCGGCGGTTAACCCATCCGGCCAGGGTCACTTCCTGTCCGACGTGCCCGGCGCGCAACTCACCGCAGGTGTGAGTTTTCAACATTGTCTACCTCCTGAGTGATGGGGACGTGGCAGGCCAATATAAAAACCGCCCTTGCGATTTGTACGCGGGGCGGTTTGTTTACGTCGGTACCGGTGTCGGTTACCTGGTACGTCGGAGCCAACCGCGCCCGCCTGGGCGGTTGTTGTCGTTGTTATTATCGTCCTGGGTTGCGAATCGATTCTGGGTATGGACGGGCATAGTCAGGCTCCTTGAGGGCCATTTTATCACCGGGGCACCTCGCTGGCAAATGCCGGGTTTATTCTCCGGGACGCTCGTAGAAGCATAGCATTGTGCGTCCGTAGCGTCTTCGGTCGTAGAGCACCAGGTTTTCCAGTGTCAGTTCCTCGTATTCTTTCGGATCGATCTGGGCCACGGCCACGCCGTCGGGGAAGAGGAAATCGGGGGTAGCGTCCAGGGCAAGTAGTGTTTTCTTCCAAAGGCCGCGATATTGTGGCGGCGCTATGTAGATGAATTCAAAGGATTCTTTGGGTTTGTGTCCCAGGTATTTGAAAACGTCCCGGCGTAGCACTACGGCCCGTTCCGCCAGTCCGGTTATCCGCAGGTTCTCGTGTATGGTTCGGATCGCCATCGGGCTGCGTTCGACGAATACCACACGTTCGGCACCACGGCTGAGCGCTTCGATGCCCACGCTGCCGGTTCCGGCGAAAAGGTCGAGGAATCTGCATCCCGGCACTGCGTCGCCCAGGATGTTGAAGAGCGCTGCTTTGACACGGTCCATGACCGGGCGGGTTCCCTCGCCCGGCACCATGCGGAGTTTGCGGCCTTTGGCCAGCCCGGAGATCACTCTGATGGGCATACGCTCACCCTTTTTCGACGGCCTCCCGCGCGGCGCGGATGTTGGAAATCGGCGTGGTGACCGGGATCACGCAATCCGCGCTGAGTATGAACCGTCGCCCATAGGTTTGCGCTATGGCCTCATGTGCCTGGGCCAGGATTTCATGTGGGGTGCCCAGGAGCAGGACGTCCCGTCGTTGCAGGCCGCCGCAGACCGCCCCGTTGAAATAGGCCTGGCCCTCTGCCAGATCGGGGCCTTCGCCGTGGGTATGCCAGTTGATGACCTGGACGGGGTAATCGGCCAGAAGTCGGAACATCGGCGCGTCCCCGTGTATGTGCAGGACGTTGAACCACCACCTGCCGGCCAGCTCCAGAATCCGCAGGTCGTATGGCCGCCCGAATTCGTTGTATTCCGCTTCGCTCATAATGCCGTAGTCGGCATGTTGAACCGCGTAGAAGATGCCGCTGATGCCGGTTCGGCGCATGGCGTCCAGGAATCGCATGGTGGACTCGGTGATGGTGTTGAGGGCGGTATGGAGCCGATCTGGTCGGCGGCGCATATGGCGGAGGAGTTGGTCGGGGCCGGCCAGGTTTTTGGCCTGGGCCAGCGGGCTGAATATGGTCTGGATGTACGGAACTTCGTCGCCGAGGGCTTCTTTGAGCAGGTTGAGCACTTGTATCTGGCGGCCTAATCCGCCTTTTTTCGGATCGAGTACTTTCAGTTCCGTCCAATCCAGTGAGCGCTTTATGACTCGACGGGTGTAGCGGCGGGTTCCTTCTGGGTCGCCGGCCCATTCGTCCTGTACCCCGTAGTCCACCAGGCAGAAGCTGCTGGCGGGGGTGACTTTGACGAAATCCCAATCGTAATGCCTCTGGAACCAGATGGTAGAGGCGGCGAAATCCGCAGCACGTTGATCGTCGCCGGGCCAGTGACGCCATAGCGCAACCGGTACCCGGTCGACCGGCTCGCCGGCTATGGCGCGTTCCAGGCGCTCTCGTTTATTCATCAGGCTTTTCGTCGGAGCGCAGGTCTTCTATCTTGCGCCTGCACAGCCGTTCCAGCATGGTGGCGCGTCCCGGCTGGGTTTTCCTGATGCCGTCGACCAGCTCGAGTACTCGCTCGAACGAGGCGATGGCTTCCAGCTTGATCTGACGCTCCATCTCTTCAACCAGTTCCGGCTTAAGGTGTTTGAGTTTTACTTCCGGCCTGGGTTTGAGCAGTCCCATGAAACGTCCGATGGCGCTCAGGGCCATGCCGGCGCCGTAGTTGGCATCTATATGGTTCGGGTCTTGTGAGAGCACTTGTTGGAAGATGGCGAGGGCGCGGGCGTTATCGCCACGGCTGTGGGATTGCCATGCTTCCCGTATTTGCTCGGCGAATGGGTCCTTCTCTTCTACGACTTGATCGCCAACACCATCCTCAACCGCGGCGCTGCGGTCGGTCATCGAGTCGCCTCCATAATGCACAAGCAGGGTCGTCAGGGTAGCTGATGGGATTATACTGTAGCGAACGCCGTTTTGCCATTATCCGACCGCTACTACAGGTCCGGCCTGATCGCCATCCATTCGACTGTGCCCATGCCGAATGAGGGGTCGGCAAGCCGGTGTTTCAGGCGTGATATGTTTATCCCCCGCCGCATCATCGAGCGCAGAAGCCCTGCGGGACGGGTATCGCCGACTATCTGGAAGCCCACGATCCGGTTTTCGCGTATGAAGACTTTGCGCAGCATTTCCCCTCTTCGCAGGCGGATCACTTCGTCGGCGTCCCTGACCCCGGCGGCGATCACCGGCAGGCCCAGGTGTTTGAGGCTGTTCATCGCCTCGGCACCCGGATATGTCACGTCGTAGCCGATCAGGTTCAGGCCGACTACTTCGCCCTGAGCTACTGCGTTTGGGAATATCGGGTGTACGAATCTCTCGCCGGTGATGATGTCCGGCGTTGAGGTCACGTCGCCGGCGGCGTAAATATCCGGCGCCGAGCTTCGCAGATGCTCGTCTACCACTACGCCGCCGTCCAGCTCGATCCCCGTCCCGTCAAGGAAGTTGATGTTAGGCGTCACGCCCGTCGCCGCGACCATTATGTCGGCCTGTAATTCGCTCCCGTTCTCAAGGCGGACTCCTTCGGCGTGGCCGTCTCCGATGAATGCGTCGGCTTTGGTGTTCAACCGTACGTCAATGCCGCGCTCGCGCATCACGTTTAGTACGATGGCGGCCACTTCCGGGTCGAGCATCCTGGGCATTACCTGATCCATCATTGCGACCTGGATCACTTTCAGGCCCAGGCCGGCCAGGAGTAATGCTATCTCCATGCCGATGAAGCCCGCGCCGACGATCACCGCCGTTTTCACGTCACCGCTGCGGACGCGGGAGATCATTGATTCGGCGGCGGAAAGCGATTTGAAGTTGTAGACGCCTTCCCGATCGGCGCCTTCTACCGGGGCGTAGAGCCTGCTGCCCGTTGCTATCACCAGGCGATCGTATCCCAGCTCCTCGCCGCTCTCCAGTGTGATCTTGTGCGCATCCGCGTCGATCCCGGTTACCCGAACTCCGCTGCGATATTCGATTCCGAGCCGCTCCGGGAATTTGTCGCCCTTCCAAAGGTGCGCCGGGCGCCCGGAAAGGAAGTATTCGATCATTGCGGGCGGCGAGTACGGCGGATACGGTTCTGAGGAGAGCATGGTCACTTGCGACTCGCGGTCGTATCTGCGGATTGTTTCGGCAACTGTGACGCCGGCAGGCCCGGCGCCTATGATCACTATTCTCATTGCCACCCCCTGATGTATCCGGCAGGAAGGCCTCGGTGTTTGCCCAAAGGTTGGGACTCCAAACGAATCCGGGAGGGGACGGCCCGACGACCGGAAGTCATCAGGCCGCCCCGCCTGGAGATGTTGGAATTCACAGTGTGATCTCCGGTTCCGGCATCGGGATCGAATCCGGCTCGATATGCGGCAGGCCCAGGGCCTTGCGCTTGGCCTCGATCCGGCGCCGGATCAGGACGGCTGCTCGCTTGGGGTCTGGCTCGACGGCGAAGGTCGCGCCGACCGCATCCTCCAGCCCCTCGGTCAGCAGTTTGACCACGTTCATGCTGCCGAATACCGGTGGGGCGGTGCCCAGGACGGTGTAGACTCCGGATGCGACCGCATATGCGCCGATGGAGACTGCCTTCTCGGAGTACCATTCCGGCGCCGCCGCAGCTACCGGCAGGTCGGCTATGTCGACGCCCAGGAAGTTCGCCAGGGCCGATAGCAGTACCAGGATGCGGGTGTTATCCACGCAGGAACCCATGTGCAGTACCGGCGGGATGCCCAATGCTTTGCAGATTCCGCGCAGGCCTTCGCCCGCCAGATCGGCGGCTTCCGGTGTCATCAGGCCGGACTTCGCATCTGCTACCGCCGTGCAGCCCGTGACTACGACGAGGATGTCGTTGGCGATCAGTTCTTTGGTCAGGACGGTATGTCCGTAGTCCTGCTTGATCTTGGGGTTGTTGCACCCGACGATGCCCACCGCGCCCCTGATTTTCCCTTCTTTGATGGCGTTGACCAGAGGTTCCGGTGTGCCGCCCAGGGCGCCCACGATCGCTTCCACCGAGAAGCCGGCTACCAGGTTTACCGGTTCGACCGGTATCCGAACCCGGTCTGGGTTGCGGTTCGGGAAGTTCTCTATCGCGGTGCGGACGATCTCTTTGCCGATCTCGATGGCGCGTTCGGGGTCGAATGAGATATGGGTGGCGCCGGGGAATTTGGCTTTGTCAAAGGTGGAGATCACTTTCGTGTGGAAGCAGGCCGCCACATCCGTTACGGCGGGCATGATGCACTGGTAGTCAACGATCATTACCTCAAGCGCGCCGGTCATTATGACCAGCTCCTGCATCAGGTGGTTGCCTGCCATCGGGATGCCCTGGCGCATCAGTATCTCGTTGCCGGTGCAGCAAAGCCCCACGAGGTTGATGCCTGCGGCGCCTTTTTCCTTCGCCAGTTTGATCAGGTCGGGGTCCTGAGCGGCTCGCACGATCACTTCGGAAAGCATCGGGTTATGGCCGTGCAGGGCTATGTTGACGTGATCTGCTTTCAGGGTGCCCAGGTTGATTTGCGATTCTACCGGCTTGGGGGTGCCGAACAGGATGTCGGAAAACTCGGTTGCGACCATCGAGCCACCGTAGCCGTCGGAGAGGCTGACCCGTAGCCCGTGCAACAGGATGTTGACGTAATCGTTATCAACGCCCATATGGGTACGGTGCAGCATCTCCACGTTCTCACGGTCGATGCCGCGAGGGACGATGCCGAGCTTTTCCCATATCTCCTGGCGCTTACTGGGGGCGCGGGCGGCCATCTGGAGTTTGCCTTTGCGCATACCGAATTCTTCGATGACGGCCTCGGCCAGTTCCTCGGCGATCTCCATATCGTCACGCCCCTCGGTCTCGATGCCGTACTCGGCAGCCACTCGGCGCATCTTTTCGGGATCGCGTATCTCGTAGGCATCGCCGCCCTTGCCCGATGCGACCAGGTGGAAGGTTTCGATAATATCTCGCCCGTGGTCGCTATGCGCCGAGGCTCCTGCGGCGATCATGCGGCCCAGGTTGCGGGCGACGATGGTATCCGCGCTTGCGCCGCAAACTCCTCGCTTGGGGCCTTCGCCGAAGATGTCGATACGACATGGCCCCATCGCGCAAATGCGACAGCTGAGGCCTGTGGCACAGTATCCACATTGCGGCTGCTGGGCTTCCAACCGATCCCATACGGTTTCGATTCCCAGCTCTTCGGCCCGCTTGATCATTTCCTGGGTGTCTTTGTTTATGCTGCGTTCTGCGTAGTGGTGCGTCATCTCAGCGACTCCTTTCCGTCAGGCCTTGTTGACGCGGGATACCGCTTCACCCCAGTCGCGCCAGACCGTCAGCCCGGCGGGCAATTCCAGTACCTGGGTCGGCACCTGGCCGACGGCCACCGATACCGCCTCCGAGTAGCGGGTACGCGCCTTTTTGAGCAGCTCGTTAATTTCCCCAAATTCCAGCGCGCCTACTTTGCAGACTTCCACACAGGCCGGCGGTTTGCCTTCGCGCTGGCGCTCGATGCAGTGATCGCATTTGATGGCGACGGCGTCTTTATATGGGGCCTTTGGGGATGGGTGGAATACGATCACGTCAAACGGGCAAACTACGGCGCACATCGCGCAGGCGATGCATTTTGATTCGTCAATCAGCACGATCTCCGGATGATCTTCCGGGCGGTAGATGGCGCCTGTGGGGCAAACGCTCATGCACGGCGCCGGGTCACAATGGCGGCATTTGTTGGGGAATGAGAGGCCGATTGACGGGCCTGGGGAAACGTGGATCCGGGCGCGTGGCATCGGGGATTCCAGGGCCGCCAGGAAGAGGTTTTTGCTTTGTGAATGTTCCACGGCGCAGGCGGCCTGGCATTGCATACAGCCGATACAACGTTCCGGGTGAACGAAAACGGTCTTCATAGGCGATCACCCTTTCTCCGTCACTCAGCGAGATCAAGTTGGGACTACAGAGGTACGCTTCACGGATGTGGGGATCACTCCAATAGCATCCCTCCCTTCGTCGAAACGCGAGGAACGGCGCAATCAAAACACAAATGGTGTGGCTTGGAGACCCCGTTCCGGGCAAACGGGGTTCAATATTCATGGTACAACGGGGAATGCGGCTTGTCAATCGGTGTCGTACGATGAGCCGCTCGGTTTTTTGGTGGTTGGTTTTGGCAGAGCGATTGATTATACTGGCTTTGGCATTGCCGGGTTGTGTGTTCCGTGTGGCCGCATGGGGAGGGTTGTTTGGTTCCCAAGAAGGACGCATCTACCGGGGATATACGTTGCCCGTTGTGCGGCGATCTCGCCTGTGGCAACCTGGGGGAGCATATCCGACGGGTACACGGCGAGCAGGCTCTGCGTGCTGCCGTGCTGAGGGCTAAAGAGGATGGGTTGCCCGATGCTGAGATAGGTGCTCGTTATGGTGTTTCCTTTGGCACGCTTCAGGAGATAGTAACCGAGGCGTATGGCGCGAATGTCAGCGTGCTGAAGCGGCCCGGACGTATCAGGCGATGGGAGCCACCCGATTTCAGGCCGGAAACTACTACGGTCTGGAGCTTCCGGCAACGTGGCAATTGGGCCACTCATAATGGCCGCTACCGGGGCAATTGGTCGCCTTATATCCCGCGCAATTTGATCTTGAGGTATTCAAGGCCGGGTGATGTGGTCTTAGACTATTTTGTGGGCGGGGGTACGACTGCGGTGGAGGCCAAGCTCCTGGGGCGCAGGTGCATCGCCAGGGATATTAATCCCGGCGCGGTGCGCATCACGCGCGAGAATCTCGCTTTTTCGCTTCCACGGCGGTTTTTCGGCGGCGGGGCTTCGGAGGTGTATGAGCCGGAGGTTTCCGTTGGGGATGCACGTGATCTATCGGGTATTCCCGATGGGAGTGTGGATCTCATATGCGCTCATCCCCCATATGCGGGCATCATCAAGTACAGTACCGGTATATCGGGTGACCTATCCGGCCTCTCGATTCGGGACTTTCTCGCGCAGATGGGGCAGGTGGCGCGGGAGAGCTTGCGTGTTCTTAAGCCAGGCGGCAAGTGTGCCGTTCTCATCGGGGATGCGCGGAGGTCCAGGCGGGTGGTTCCCATCGGTTTTTGGGTTGTTCGGGTGTTTCTGGAAGCCGGTTTCGTGCTGAGGGAACTGATCATCAAGCGCCAGCATAAATGTAGGGCGACCGGGTTCTGGTATAGGCGTAGCATCGAGTACAATTTTCTCCTGTTGGCCCATGAGTATCTGCCTGTATTCGAGAAGCCGGAAGCCGGACATGTTCCCATGCAGGTGCGGCCCGGAGGCCGGATGCTCCCCTGCTCGGCTTCTTTTGAGGATGTGGGGCCGCCGACAGCAGGCGGGGTGGAGACGACGACCGTATGGCTTTTGCCGTCGGGGCGCTTCGATGAGGAGTTAAGGCGGAATCTGGTGAGGCGGTTTGCGAGGCCGAATAGCCGGATGGCCCGTATCTTGTTCGCCGGAGGGGATGGGGCCTGGTCGTTCGATGGGCATCCCGCTTTGTCGATGGTTTATGTTTCGTACCCTGACGATGTGACCGGTGAGCAGGCTATTGCTGATTACCGGCATACGGTGAGGGAGTTGGCCAGGCGGGCTATTCGAGATTTCCAGGATAGGGGGGTCTTTGTTGTGGAGACCGGGGATGTGCGGGTTGATGGTTCACTCTGGCCGATGGGGATGGCGATATATGAGGATTTTCTTGAGCTGGAAGGTATTTCACTCAGGGAGGTCGTTGTTGTTGTGCCGAATGGGTCGCCGAATCCACGTCCCGCCCGGAGTGGTGAGCTTGATATTGTGCACAGGTACTTGTTGGTCTATGAGCTGGACGAGGCCGGCAGGTGATCTGGGCCTTTGTTTGTGGTATGGGGGCATGGGAAAGGGTCAGGGGCGGCCCGTGCGCCGCCCCTGTTTGTGTTCGTTGGGTGGGTATTACCTGTCCGGCTCGTAGCGCAGTATCAGGTCTTTGGCCGCTTTCACCTCGTCCAGACGCCTCACCGGGGTTACGTGCGGCGCGGAATGGAGTATTTCCGGGTTCTCGTGCGCTTCCCGCGCGATCTGCAACATTGCCTCGGCGAATGCATCGAGTGTTTCCTTGCTCTCGGTCTCCGTCGGTTCGATCATCAGTGCTTCGTGCACGATCAGCGGGAAGTAGTTCGTCGGCGGGTGGAAGCCGAAGTCCATCAGCCGCTTGCTGATGTCCAGCGCACGCACGTCTGGGGCATCTGGCCAGCGCCCCTCGGCCACGAATTCGTGCATACAGATGCGGTCATACGGCACTTTG
>JALXEW010000245.1 GCA_027069285.1 Ardenticatenia bacterium
CAAATCCCCGCAGGTCAACTCCAGCCGGCCGTGGCGGAACAGGCCGCCGCTCATTCCCTCTGCGGGGAACTTGGCCGTCTCCTTGACCACCAGGGCGCCGGTCATCGCCGAGGCATAAGATGGCCCACGTCCCAGGAATATGAGGTACCTGCACCCGATCACGTGCTCGATCACGTTGGGCATCGCATCGCTCCATTCGGTCAGGCCGTCGGCGATCACATCGGCGGCTCGCCGAAGGGATGAGAATGCCGGCTCCGTGGGGACGTTGGATAGTACCCTGGCCGCGAGATTCAGGGTGGCCACCGTGCAGGTATACGTCTTGCTGGATACCGTTTCCTCTTCTCCTGCCTGGATGCCGATCACAATGTCGCTGCTTTTGGCCAACGGGCTTTCGGGTTCATTGGTGATCCCGATCAATGGGATTTTACCGGTCAACCTCTCCGCCAGGGCGCATATCTCTACCGAGCGACCGGATTGTGAGACTGCCACCAGTGCTGATTTCTCATCCGCGAGTGGGAAGTGGTAATGTAACAGCTCGGAGGCATCCAGTGATATGGCCGTGATCCCGTGTTCGGCCATGAACGTCATTGCCGGGTATGTGGCATTGAGCGAGCTGCCCATCCCAGTCAAGATCACCCGTTCCACATTTCCGTTGCGCAGTCGGGCTGCTATTGGCTTCAGCTCATCCAGGGCCGGGCCTATCTCGTCCAGTGTCCTGTGTAGGGCCTCTGGCTGTTCCCATATCTCGTCGTGGAGTTTACTCATTTGCTATTCCCCTTCGAAGGGAGAGGGTATACGCTGCCTGCCCACGTAGAATGTGAAACGGTCGCCCCTGTAGACCGAGATCACGTACTCTATAGGCTCGAATTCCTCGGTATACGTCATACGGTAGGCCACCATGACCGGCTGGCCGATCCCCATTTCCAGAAGCCCGGCCTCCTCGGCAAGTGCTCCTCGTGCCTCGATCTCGGCCTCTGCCCATTCTGGGTACACGTCGTACTTATTCCTCAGCAGGGCAAATAGCGATTGGGTGGCCAGATCGTCATTTTCCAGACCTGGGCAGAGTTTGATGTTGACGGATGCCCGTTCGAAGGCTACCGGACGGCCATCTGCCAGCCGGACTCTATCCAATTGCAGGATAAGATCGTCCGGCCCTAATTTGAGCTTACGGCGTATCTCGTCTGTTGGGGGGACTATTTTTTGGCTCAAGACCCTGGAGCTGGGTTCCAGGCCCTGGCTGCGCATATCATCGGAGAAGCTGCAGAGGCCGGAGACTTCGCGGATTTTTGGCTCTGCCACGAAAGTCCCGCGTCCCTGCACGCGATAGGCTATCCCACCGGATACCAACTCGTCCAGTGCCTGCCTTGCGGTGACGCGGCTGACCGAGAATTGCTCGGCTATCTCGCGTTCAGAGGGCAGCTGCATACCGGGTTGCAGTTCGCCGGACCGGACCATTTGCTCTATTGTCCTGGCTATTTGCAAGTAGAGCGGCACGTAACTGTGCCGATTTACCGATGCCATACTGGCCCCCTGCTCCGAGGACAATATATCATCATGGTGGATAGGTTGTCAAGTGGTCCAGACCACTTTACCAGTATGCAGAGGCTCTGATCGCATACGGTATGTGCTAGATGAGGCGGGCCGGACCGCCCGGGGTAGCTTTTCTCACCTCCAGCACCCCGCCCATAGAGCTGAGCTGGGCTTCGATCTGGTCGGCGTCCCTCGCCTCGCAGATGCAATGTACGTTTGGCCCGGCCTCGATGCTGAAGCAGACGTTCAGGCCGGCGTCTCGCCACGCCCTGACTCGGTCTATGATGCTGAGCGTGATCGGTGCCCAGTAGAACACCTGTGGACGGGACGTCATCATAACCGCGTGCATCATAGTCGTGTCCATTTCGACCACTTCGGCGAAGCGCCGAAAGTCCCGATCCAGTATCGCCTCTTTACATTCGGCCAGCCTTCCGGGGGCGCTTATGATACGTCCTGCCTGCAGATCGCTTGTGGCGGCCAGCATATGTCCGTTCGCCTGGGTTCCGTTATGCTTCACCAGGCTTACCACTGTGATAAGGTCTACCAGTGGCCAATGTTCCGGGCCGGCGATGCTTTCGGCGAACGAGGTCTCGTGGCTATCGCCACGGTGCCATATCACGAATCCGCTGGGGATGGAGCGGCAAGCTGCCCCCTCCCCCAGCCTTGCCAGCGAAGTCAATTCCCTTTCCGAAAGTTCCAGCCCTGCGGCCCTGACTGCTGCCAGCGTCAGTGCGGCAAAGAGCGATGCGTTCATGTTGACGCCCATTGCCGGCGGGAAATTGCTACGGGCGACCACCTTTGCCCTCAGCGACTTACCCACAAGTCGTCGGATATGGTCGAGATGGGTCACTATCCGCCTGTATAGCGAAACCGGGGGCTCTTCGCCGTCAACCGTGACCATATCTCGGCTGTTCTTGAACGACCACGAGACCGTGACGCTGGTTTCCAGCCCTGCCAGATTCATGGATATGGAGCTGTTGGACGGAATGTGGAGGGCCTCGTCCGCGTTACCCCAGTAGCGGATAAGCTCGACGTTTGGATGTGCGATGGCGGTTGCCTGATCCATAGGATGACTGCCTTTAGCCCGGATTATGTTGATAACCCTGGAGCGCCGACTATGTGGAGCCTGCCTGTTATGAGTTCGCGTGCGTTAATGGGAACACTTTCCATATCCCCATTTGGGCCTATTATAGTATCCCCCTGTGCCGCGTCAATCGGGCCTCCATTCGGAGCCTTTCGATCGGGGCGGCTGGCCTTTAGAGCTTGCGCCAGTTTGGGGGTTTATTCCTCAGGCGCCAGACCAGGCCGATCGGATAGCCGATCATTTTCGCGATGTCGCCTGTCACCCGGATCACCGGCACCCATGCGATTGCCTCCGCCCAAACCCGACCGGGTTTACCGCGCAGCATACGGAACAGTCGCTTATACGGCAGCCAGAACATATACGCCGCGCCGGGGATAAAAAGTAGCGCCCAGATTGGGTTAGAAATCACTGCGGCGGCCAATATCAGCGGGGTTGCCACCAGATACGTCAGGTAACGGATCAGATGACGTCGCCACCAAAGCCCCGCCTTACCGTCGCCGCGTGCGTAACGGTAGTACTGTTTGAAGAACGCACCTAGTGTTTCCCTGGGCCTGAAGTAGACCAATGCGTCCGGTGCCCATGCGAATGGCCCAAAGAGCCACTTGAGTCTGAAGTCGAGGATCAGGTCTTCGCAATAGTCCAGCCATTCCGGGTAACCGCCCGCCGCCAGGAAGGCGTCACGTTTGAAGGCGACCGACCGGCTGGATGGGAGAAAGGTGGCCGGGTTTATCTCGTCAACATGTGGCAAGACCGTCGCGCCCATCGCCATCTCGAACGTAGTTTGCGGGTCTGCCACGAAGAACCCGGCCACCATTTTCGTTTCCGGCTTTTCGTCAAAGCGCCTCACCAGGTTGCGCAACCAATCCGGATCGAGCCTGACGCCGGCGTCGGTGCTGGCTATGATCTCGCCGGTGGCTTCGGAGACCGCATAGTTGCGGCCCTGTGATATATTCGCGCCGGGTCGGATCAGTAATTTCAGCGGCAGCCTATCGGCATATTCGCCGATCACCTCCGGTGTGCCATCGGTCGAACCGCCGTCTACGATCACCACCTCATCCGGCTGCCTGGACTGTGCCACCAACGAGTCCATCAAGCGCCGGATACTCTCACCCTCGTTTAGGACGGTTGCGATGACCGAGACTCGCATTTATAACTCGGCCAGGATGTCCGGTATTTGCTCAGGGTGCTCTGCCACGCGCACGCCTGCAGCGGTCAGGGCCTCTATCTTTTCGGCGGCGGTTCCGGAGCCGCCTTCGACTATGGCGCCGGCATGGCCCATGCGCTTGCCTGGCGGAGCGGTGCGACCGGCGATGAAGGCCACCACCGGCTTT
>JALXEW010000246.1:0-2637 GCA_027069285.1 Ardenticatenia bacterium
CTGCGCCGGTGAGTTGGATGACGGTATCCATGACGCCGTTGAGGACTTCTTCGAGGTCGAGGGATGAGTTGATGAGGGAGGTAGTTTCGGCGAGGGCTTCGAGGCGTTCGAGGTCACTTTGCATTTGTGCGGCGCGGTTTGCCAGATTCTCCAGCTTCACGTGCACCTGCTTGAGCGTTTCGACGGCATCCGAATCCAGGACTATGTCCCTGCGTCTGAGCAATTCCCTTTGGGAACGCAGCACGCCTGCCAGGTCGCTGACCAGGCGACTTAGTTTCCTGATCTCTTCCGGTAGTGGCCTTCTGGTGACTTTGGTATCCGAACTCATCGTATCTTAGGCCTCACCTCATAGATCGGGGTCAATTGCCTGCGTCCTTTGACCCTGATGGAGCCACGGGATATTACTTCGATCTGGTTGGAATTGCGCTTGAAAAAGCCCGCACACTGCCGGTACACATCCTCGCTGATGATGATCTGGCCGGTGGTGGCGTTTTCCTGCAATCTCTTTGCCAGGTTGACCGTATCGCCTATCGCGCTGAATTCCTTGCGCAGCGGGCTGCCGACGTTTCCGAGTGTGGCAATGCCGGTATGTATGCCTATACGGTAGTAGACATTATCTGGCCGGTTGCCCATGATATTTTCCAGCTCCATAAAGTCCAGCGCCATCCTGAGGGCCGCCTCGACGGCCCTATATGCGTGGTCATCCTGGGGATTCAGCTGGGTATTAAAGAGGCCCATCACCTCATTGCCCATGTACTTATCTATTATCCCGCCGACGCTATGGATGGCCTCGGTGGCGACGGTGAGGTATTGATTGAGGTTGACGACCAGTTGCTCGACGTCCAGGGTTGGGTCGAAGGTCTCGAAGCTACGTACGTCCACGAACAGCACGGTTATATTGCGGCGTTTCCCGCTCAGGCCCAACTCGTCGATGCTGCGGATGTTATCCACCATTGCCGGTGGCAGGTAGCGCCGGATCACTTTCAGCTGTTCCTCGCGCTGCTTAAGCTCGCTCAGATCCTCTATGACCGTCGCGACGCCCTGGATTTGACCTTCTGCGTCCAGTAGCGGGCTGAGTTTGAGGCTGAGCACCACCCGACCGCGTTCGGGTATCTCCGGCTCTATCTCGATGTTGGCCCGTTGCCCTTCGTCTCTGACCCGTTTGAGCAATTCCGAAAGCTCGCCGTTCATCGGCGGCAGGATGTCTACCACCGGGGCGCCTATAGCCCTTTCCGCCGGTATTGCCAGGATGACCTCGGCGGCGCGGTTGAAGGTGGTAACGCGGTCGAGGTGGTCGGTGGTGACGACGCCGCTTGCGATAGATGCGAAGATGTTATCCATGAGGTCTTTGATCTGGGTGATTTCGGCGAGGGAGCGTTTGACCTGCTCGAAGAGACGGGCATTTTCGATGGCGACGGATGCCTGATTGGCGAAGGCCATGAGGAGGTCCATCTCTTTTTCGCTGAACTGGCCGATTTGGGCGCGGTTATCGGTGTAGATGACGCCGGTGACCTGGTCTTTGACGAGTAGTGGAGCGCAGAGGATGGAGCGGAGGTTGTAGCCGATGATGCTTTCGGAGCCGGAGAAGCGGGGGTCGACCTGAGCGTTGAAGGTGACGATGGGTTTGGCGGATTGGGCGACCTGTTGGACGACGGTACGGCTGACGATGAGTTCGCCCTGGTCCATAGTTTCGCGGTCCATATTGCGTGCGATTTTGAATTCCAGTTGGCCGGTATCCGGGTTGCGGAGGACGATGTAGCCGCGTTCTGCGCCGGTGAGTTGGATGACGGTATCCATGACGCCGTTGAGGACTTCTTCGAGGTCGAGGGATGAGTTGATGAGGGAAGTGGTTTCGGCGAGTGCTTCGAGGCGTTCGAGGTCGCTTTGCATTTGTGCGGCGCGGTTTGCCAGGTTCTCCAGCTCCACATGCACCTGCTTGAGGCCGCTCAGAGTGCCGGGTGGCAATGATAGCCCCTGGCGCTTTAGCTTTTCCCTTTGCACGCGGAGCACTCCGGTCAGGTCGCTGACCAGGCGGCTGAGTTCTCTTATCTCTTCTTCCAGGCTACGGGTTATCTCGTTTGTCATATCGGTTTCCGGGTGATCCGGTCTTGCTTGGCTCGGACGCGCTCATTATAGTCGTGGGACGGTTGCCCGGCAACCGCAGTTTGTAACCGATGTATGCTATATATAAGATATATAGGTTTTTACTAAAATGTAGCCGCCGTCTGAGATTCTATGTGATTTCCCAACGCGGGCAGGTGATGACCGGGGCTTGTGAGCCGGATTCGCGTTACCGGTTGCGGCGCCGTCATGCCAATAGCGGTTTTCGGGCCGCGAGTGCGGTATACTAGCCGTTGGATTCTTCCCTGATTTCACGTGAGGTGGCTTTCTATATGGGCATACGTTTCGGAACCGACGGCTGGAGAGCCGTCATCGCCGATACTTTCACCTTCGCCAACCTGCGTTTGGTGGCACAGGCCGTAGCCGATTACATACTGGCCGAATCCCAGGGGCCAGATAGGCCGGAGGCGGTGATCGGCTTCGACACCCGCTTCCTTTCCCGATAGATTCGCCGCCGAGGTAGCCCGTGTGTTCGCTGCCAATGGGATCGTGGCCTGGCTGACCCGCACCGCCACC
>JALXEW010000246.1:2647-12851 GCA_027069285.1 Ardenticatenia bacterium
CCCCGACCCCGGCGATCTCGTACAACGTCAAGGCGAGGGGGGCCGTAGCAGGGGTTGTGATCACCGCCAGTCATAACCCGCCCAGGTATAACGGCTTCAAGCTCAAGGCGTCATATGGCGGTGCCGCATCCCCGGAGCAGAATCACAGGGTCGAGGGATTCCTGGAGGAGGCTCAACGTTCGGCCCGTGGCCCGAATCTGATGGATTTCCAGAGGGCGGTTGACGCCGGCCTGATCAGGCGGTTCGATCCGGCATGGTCGTATTATGAGCACCTGGGCCGGCTGATCAACCTGGACGTTATATCTGGCGGGGAACTTCGCGTGGTCGCCGATCCGATGTACGGAGCCGGGCGGGGCTGTTTCACAGATATACTTTCGCGCACCAGGTGTAAGGTACGCGAGATACGCGGCGAAATGAACCCCGGATTCGGGGGGATACACCCGGAGCCGAGCCGACGCCACCTTAACGCGCTGATCGCGGCGATTCACGCCGACCATGCCGACGTGGGGATAGCGACCGATGGCGACGCCGATAGGATCGGCATGGTTGACGCTAACGGTGAGTTCGTAGACCCTCATCACATATTCGCGCTGGCGCTGCGTTACCTGATCGAGCGGCGCGGGATGACCGGCGAGGTGGTCAAGACCGTTTCGACGACGGTGATGGTGGATCGCATAGCAGCGGAGCACGGTATGGCGCTCCACGAAACGCCGGTGGGCTTCAATCACATAGCCGATCTGATGCTCAGGCGGGATGTGCTGATGGGCGGCGAGGAGTCCGGCGGCATGAGTATCAAGGGCCATGTGCCGGAGGGGGATGGGATACTCATGGGCCTGTTGATGCTGGAGATGCTTTCGGATGCCGGGGTGCCGCTGCACGAACTGGTCGAGGACTTGCAGGCCCGTTACGGCCCGTGCCATTACAGGCGGCTTGACCTGCGGTTGGATGCACAGCTACTGAGCAAAGAGCAGATGGTGACGCGCCTGGTTGATATGGCTCCGGCGAGTATCAACGGCGAGCGTGTGGTCAGAGTGGATACCACCGATGGGGTCAAGTATAAACTCTCGGACGATAGCTGGCTGCTTATCCGGCCAAGTGGCACCGAGCCGGTACTGCGGATATACGCCGAAGGCCCGTCCGTAGAGGCGGTTGAGGGGTTACTGGCCCAGGGGCGTGCTCTGGCGGTGTTCGAATGATAATGCGCGATCTTGACTTGCTGCGCGACCTTAACGAGCGGCAGATCGAGGCCGTGACCGTTGGGCCTGGGCCGGTTTTAGTGTTGGCCGGTCCTGGTAGCGGGAAGACCAGGGTTCTGACCCATCGCACCGCCTACCTGATCCGGGAGCTGGGCGTGCCGCCGTATGCGATCATGGCCGTCACCTTTACCAATAAGGCCGCCAATGAGATGCGCCGCCGGGTCGAGGATATGCTTGGGGGACGGCCAGGTGTGACCCTGGGCACCTTTCATGCCATTTGTGCCCGAATCCTTCGCCGGGAAGCCGAATATTTGCCGCACCACGGGCTGGATTACGTGATCTTCGATACCGATGACCAGCGGGCAGCCGTCAGACAGGTGCTTGCCGATCTGAACCTGGATGAGAAGCTGTATACCCCCGCCAAGATGCTGAATGCCATATCGCGCGCCAAGCGCGAGATGGTAACCCCCGATCAATACCGGGCCAAAAGCTATTTCGGCGAGATCGTCGCCAGGGTCTACAGGCGTTATCAGGCGTTGCTTGAGGCCAATAACGCCATGGATTTTGACGATCTTTTGCTTAATGCTGTGCTGCTCTTCCGCCGCGAGCCGGATGTGCTGGCGCGTTATCAGGAGCGGTACGCATGGCTACTGGTGGATGAATTCCAGGATACCAATATGATCCAGTATGAGCTTGTGAAGCTCCTGGCGGCTCCGCAGGATAACCCTTTCGTGGTCGGCGACGAGGATCAGAGCATATACCGGTGGCGTGGGGCGGATTACCGTAATGTATTGCGCTTCCGCGAGGATTATCCGGATGCCCGTGTGATCCTGCTTGAGCAGAATTACCGCTCGACCCAGACGATCCTCGATGCCGCCCGCGCGGTCATAGACCGAAATCCGCACCGGACACCCAAGCGCCTCTTCACCGATGGCAACGAGGGTGAGCCGCTGGTGGTATGGGAGGCGTATACCGAGATCGATCAGGCCAGGTTCGTGGTGGAGACCATCGCGGAGTTGGTCGCCACGGGCCAGGTTGAGCCGGGTGAGTGCGCGATCATGTATCGCACGAATGCCCAATCGCGTGCGCTTGAGGAGCAATTCCTGCGGGCGAACATGCCGTACCGATTGGTGGGCGCGACCAGGTTCTATGCCCGGCGTGAGATCAAAGACCTGCTGGCCTACCTTCGGGTGATACACAACCCGGAAGATACCATCAGCTTCAATCGTATCATAAACACCCCTCCGCGCGGGATCGGGCGCAAGACCAGGGCAGAGTTGGACTCGTGGGCCGAGCGTGAGCATGGGGGCAGCTATCGGAGCGCGTTGACCGCTCTTGCCGAGGGGGGTGAATTGCCGTTTTCGCCCCGTGCTCGTCGTGTCCTGACCGGATTCGCCGTGATGTGGCACCGTTGGCACCTGGCATACCGGACTGGGGCGAAGGTGGCGGAGTTGCTTGATATGGTGATCGAGGATGTGAGGTATCGGGGGTACATTGACGATGGCACCGAGGCCGGGCGCGACAGGTGGGAGAACGTTTTGGAGCTGCGCAAGGTGGCGGCGATTTACGATGAGGCACCACTGAGCACGTTTTTAGAGGAGATCGCGCTGGTTTCGGACGTGGATGCGCTGGCCGAGGACGAGAACGTCCCGGTTTTGATGACCTTGCACGCGGCAAAGGGCCTCGAATTCGACGTTGTGTTCATCGTTGGGTTGACCGATGGGCTACTGCCGCATAGCCGCTCAATGGACGATCCGGAGGAGTTGGCCGAGGAGCGACGGCTCTTTTACGTTGGGCTGACGCGGGCCAGGAAGCGGGTATTCCTGGTGTATCCGTTCGCCACGTTCAACGGCATATGTGCCCCTTCCCGCTTCCTGGAGGATATACCGCGCCATCTCCTGGTCGGTCACGCGCCTGGCCTGATCGGGTGAGCGGAGTGGCCTGGCGCGGAGCCGGGCCTTTAGACCGCCGAAAATGACGTGGGGGCGCCCCGGAGGGCGCCCCCTTAGCGTCGCGAGTGCCGACGCAGCCTCAGCAGTCCAGACAGAACGTTGGGGTCGGGGTGCTGGTGTTTGCCGGTGGAGGTGTAGGTGGTTGAGTAACGGTCGCCGACGGGGTGAAGGTCGGAGTCGGGCCGGGCGTGAACGTATAGGTCGGAGTCGGGGTGTCGCTCGGCGTCGGTGTCCTGGACGGGGTGTAGGTGGCCGATGGGGTCAGGGTATTGGTGGGCGTGTTGGTCGGTGCCGGGGTGTTGGTTGGCAGTGGTGTGTCGTAGTTGGGCACCTGGGAGTGGCAGCCGTTGTCGAACGTCAGGTACGTGCCGTTGTAGTCCGATTGGTGCCCGCCCAGGCAATCCAGATACCTGCAGCTGCCGTAGTTACTCACATCGAAGTCTATGTCTATTGTGGCCGTGCGGCCTGGGCTGATCACCGCCTGAATCCCGGAGGGTAGCCAGCCGCCCCTATCGGCGCCGCCGGCCACTGCATCGGTGGGTGGCGAATAATCTCTCCCTCCGTCCCATATCGTGATAGAGCCACCTCTACGTGTGCCATATTGCAATCTGATGTAGTCGACATTCAGGTTCGTGCCGATGGGCAGGATACGCCATGCCAGGTATATGCCGGTGACCACTATCGGTGTGCTGCCGTTATTGGTCACGCGGAACTGGGCGTGGTGCCAGTCAGTGTACCGATAGAACTCCATCACGTAGTTACCGCAGTCCGGTATGGGGGTTGGTGTTGGGCTTATTGGCGGCGGTGTCGGCTCGTTGATGGTGACCTCGCACGTGGTATCGCCGTGCTTGAAGTAGAAGATCGTGCCGTTGAAGTGGCCGGGCTGGTACCCCTCGTTGCTCAAGTTATCCGGTGCGTAGGCGAAGTAGAAGTGCACGTACATCGAGTCAGGATAGCCACGGTCGGGATCATATCCCTGGATCACGCGCTCATCGGCATCGATCGGCCAGCTTCCCTCTGCCGGGGCTACGTTCTCGTTGGTCGGCGGGTTTTGGTCATATGGGAACGATGAGCGCCAGATGCCGCTTACCCAATCCTCGTCGTATGAGCGCCAGAGCGATGTGTAGTAATGCGCCATGCTGGGCCATAGCGGGTGCTTTTGCCACTCGAAGTGTATGCCGTCCAGCACGAACGGCATCGAGTTGTTATTCCTGATCCGGACGCGGAACCTGGAGTCGCTATAGAAGTAGTAGTTATCTATGTAGAGCAGGCTGCAGTCCGGTGTAGGGGTTGGGGTTGGGGTATTCGTGGGCGTGGGCGTATCGGATGGGGTCAGGGTATTCGTAGGGGTATAGGTGTAGGTTGGGGTGTAGGTATTGGTTGGGGTGTAGGTATAGGTTGGCGTCGATGTGGATGTGGGAGTGGGTGAGTTTGTGGGTGTGTTGGTGGGGACGGCTACCTGCGGCGGGACGCCCAGCACGCGGGACGAGCGGAACGACTCGTTGATCATGCTGCGCTCGGCCTGCAATTGCACATAAGTGCCCAATCCCAGCGGGGTGATCAGCGGGTGGTTGAAGGTGACGATGATGGTGACCACATCGCCGGGGCCGCCCGCGTCCTCCTGTTGCTGACCGGTTGATGGTTCGCCGTTTTCTGCCACGCGGCATTCCAGATTTGGCCTATCCAGAACGTAGCGTTGTGGCGGGTCGGATGCGTTGGGTGTGATCGGGGCGCGGCTGCTGCAGACCAGCACGTTAAACCATCCGGGTTGATCGCTCAGTCCCAGGTCGTTGCCGTTTAGCGACGGGTCGATTGCCAGGCCCGGTGCGGCCTCCACAGCCCTATCCTCGATGGATGGCACGCGGGCGTAGTCATCCAGCAAACCCAGGTCATCCTCGTTATCCGGGTCGCAATCCTTGCCCCAGTGGTTGTAAAAGTCGTTATCAAAGCCGCTGGTGCACGATAGGGTTCGGTAAGTGTCGTTATAGTTACCGGTTACGGCGTAGCGTGCCGCCTCGCGTGCTGCGTTCTGGATCATCATCCAGGCGTGGAACAGTCGCGCGAATTCCATGACGCCGAATATCAGCATCAGGAGGATAGGCAGCGTCAGTGCGAATTCAACCAGTGTCTGCCCTTTCTTCGGTGAATGTTTCATTCTCCCCATCTCCATAACCCCTTTTTCCTTTGGCCGGCTAGCGGGAGAGCCTGGTGAACATGCGGCTCGCGATCTCCGAGAAGATCGCCTGCAGGCCGTTAGCATCCGGCGCGTAGTAATAGTTGCCGCAGGCCTGGCCTGTGGCCACCCCTTCGCAGAAGTCGGGCACGCCGTCGGAACCGGAGCCGTACCCGTAGCTGGCCATCCAGTCCTGCCAGTATTCGTTATCGATGCGCCCGTTATCGCCTACGTCGGCTATGTACCTTAGCAATTGTTCGCCGTGGTCTGGCTCGGATGGGGGGGAGCCGTTGATGACGCTATCGCCCATGCCGATTGTGTAGATGGCGATGAAGTTGCCGCCTGCTGTGAGCATAGGCGTGGTCTCGTCCGGCCCCAGGCCGGCTGCGTCGGCCATATCGCGTGCGTAGTCGTCGGCGTCATAGTCCAGGCATGTGAGGGGATCGGGGCACACGTGTCTGGATGATGCGAGGTCATCCCTGCACCACGGCGGGCTATGGTCGGTGATGGTGGCTTCTGGGCAGAAGCCATATGGGTGCCCCAATGCGGGTGGGGTTCGGTTAGCGCCACCGTCGGTCAGCAGCACCATCACCCATACCGCATCGCGCCTGATCGTAGCCGGATCGGTTAAGGCGTCGTTGCCAACCTGGATGCCGCCGCCTATGTTAGTGTTCATCAGCGGCGCGAATTCGTCGTATGTGTAGTCACTGGGTGCGCAGCCCCCAGGCGTGCCTTCATAGTCGCCGCATGGGTTGATGCGGACGCCAACTTGCTGTTGCAGGGTGGCGAGAGCCAGCGCCTCATCCTCTATCATATGTGTCAACGGCCCGCTGGCGCCATCCGGGTCGATCATTACGGCGTCGTCGTCGAATGTGACCAGGGCCACCCTATCGCCTCGCACGAAGTCGAGCTGTTGGATGAATGCCATTGCAGCATCTCGCACCTGGCGGAACGGCTGGCAGACCAGATCGGTATAATCCCCGTCATTATTCGGGTCGTTGCAGCATCCGGCGTAGCGCGGGTCTTTGCCGGCGCAGTTCGGCGTGGATGGCATCACCCCGCCTGGATAATCGGCCACGGTGGTTTCGCGTGCCATAGACTCGGATGTATCCAGCACCAGTGCCACGTCAATAACTGCCGTCTCGGCTACCGATGAGGCCTGTAACCTGACCGAATCGAATCCGAAGATGCGCAGGAATGCGTTCTGGGCCACGATCTGCGCGGTGACCCTTACCAGCTTCCTGCGTGGGTACACACATAATTCCGGGTCTCCTGGGTTAGTCTCGCAGGTTTCCACGAATACCGTATCGGGATCGAGTCCGTGCAGCTGGATGTACTGCACCGCCGTGTTATAGAGGTCCATGTAATCGCGTCCCTCTCGCATCTGGCTGGCTGCGGCGATGGCTGCCGCGTCAACCGTCCTGCGCAGCGCGTTATAGCGCACCAGCAGGATCGCAATGTCGGTCACAAGCCCGACGAACGCGATCAAGGCCATCATCGCAAAGGCGAGCAGTATCACCGATTGCCCGATCTGTCGGCGTTTCAGGCTTACGAAAAGTTTTCTCATAACTACCGTCTCCTCGCTCTACCCGATTTACGGCAGCGGAGTTGGCGTGGGCTCTGCGGCTGAGACCGGGAACATGGCCCACGAGTGGATGAGGACCGGGTTCGCGAACAGGTTAAACAGTGGCAGGCCCAAAAGCTGATCGTGCCACCAGAACAGTTCCACCAACACCAGCCCGGATGGCGGCGCTCCCGGCTCCAGCCTGTCGTTTATATCGCCCATCGTGAAGCTGCTGGTGAACTTCCCGTTCCAGCTATACCCTTCGGGCAGGTCCACCGGGTAGCGGCGGAGTATCCGGTCGCCTGCATCGCATGTGCTATTGCCGTTCAGGTCGCCATAGCAACTGTTGACCGGATCGGAGCCGCATTCCGGCAGCCCGGCGCATTGGTTTACGGTATCGTAGCCGTATGAGAATACCGAGACTACGATGTCGTCCCTGGAAAGATCGAATTCGATGGGGGACATGTTGGCGATCACGTAGCAGGATAACGCCACGTAAAATTTCGGGTCGGGGTTACTCACCGGATCGCAGGCCGAGTTGGCGCTGGATGATGGGTTTGGCCAATCCGTCGGATCGCGGTTGACGCCAAAGCGGGCGGATTCCCTGGTGGCGTCCAGCAAAACCAGGTAGTGGCCGGTATACCATCCGATCTCAATCAGGCCCATGAGCAGCAATAGCAGGAACGGCATCACCATGGTCATCTCGACCAGGCTCTGGCCGGTGCCATTGCGTTTGCGGAAAAGTTTACTCAGCATAATTCCTCCCCCGTCCCACCCAGGAGCTTATGCCTTGTTTGGAAAGGCGTTGCTATCACTTAAGATGATACCACACCGGATTGAGGTATCTGTATAGACAAAGTAAGGATTTGTGAGGGAGTGAAGATCATTACCTGTTTGGGTAAAGTGTGATTGGGGCTATCTCCCGGCGTCCCAGCGGGAATACATCTGGTTTTCGAACCCCAGCCGCAGTAGCACACGCCCGACGAAATCGCGGATCAGGTCATCGAGCGTCTGTGGCCTGGAGTAGAACGCAGGGATGGGCGGCATGATCACCGCGCCTGCCTCAGCAGCTTGCAGCATCAAGCGTATATGTCCCGGATGCAGCGGCGTTTCCCGGATGGCCAGGATGAGGGGGCGGCCTTCCTTCAACTGCACATCCGCAGCCCGACTTATCAAATCTGCCGCGTATGAGTTGGCGATGGCCGATAGCGTTTTGATGCTGCAGGGGACTATGGCCATCCCGGCGGTGACGAATGAGCCGCTGGCTATCGGCGCCCCGACGTCTTCCGGCTCATAGGTCACATCTGCCAGGGATGCCACCTGCTCGTACGTATAATCGGTCTCTTGAGGGATTATGAGCCTGGCGGCCCTGCTGACGATCAGATGGGTTTCGGCCAGCTCCAGCTCTCTCACCACCTCCAGCAGCCTTATCCCGTAGATCGCGCCGCTGGCGCCGGATATGCCGATGATCAGCCGTTTGGGTTTGCTCATTTCGCCGCCTTCCATCGCGCCACCCGGCGCTCCAGCAACCCGATCACGCTGTATAGCCCCAGGCCCAGCAGGCTCATCGCCAGTATCCCGGCGTACATTTCGCGGTAGCGCAATACCTGCCAGGTTTCGACCACTATGTAGTATCCCAGCCCGGAGCGGGTGGCATATGTTTCCGTGATGAAGAGCACGGCAACCGCAGTGCCAACTGAGACCCTCAACGCGGTCAGCACTGCCGGCAGTGATGCGGGCAGGTATACGTATCTGAATAGCGCTCGTCTCCCGGCTCCGAGCGACCTGACCGACATGATCAACTCCGGCCTCAGACCGGCTGCCTCATCCCTCACCACCACCAGTATCTGGAAGAAGAGGATCATGGCGATCAGGGTTACCTTCGATAGGTCGCCGGAACCCAGCAGGATCAATATCACCGGCAGGAAGACTATCTTTGGGATCGGGTGTACCAGCGCGATCAGCGGGAAGAGGAACCGGTTTAACGTCTCGCTCTGGCCCAGGATCAGGCCTGCCGGGGCTGCCGTGATGACGGCCAGGGCGATAGCGCTCAACACCCTTCCGGCGCTGACCAGCATATGCTTCCCAAGCTCCCCGCCCATCTCGCGGGCGAACACCGGGATCACCTCCCAGGGTGGCGGGACGATTGGGCGATTGATCAACATAGCCAGGCCTGTCCAGATGCATAGGAAAAGCGTCACGGCGACCAGGCCGCCTTCCCAATCAACGCGGTATTTCAAGTGCGCCTCCCAGGAGTTTGCGAAGGTATGTGCATTTTCCCAGGAATTCCCGGCTGCTACGGTAGTCCCGTGTCCCGGCGCCCGGATTTACCACCACCGATGGCTCCCGGTTTGGTGGAGCGCCCAGCACCAATATCTTCTGGCCCAGGAAGACCGCCTCTTCGATGTTATGGGTCACGATCACGGTTACGACCCCGGTTTCGGCCCTGAGCGTCACGATCAGGTCTTGCAGGCTCTCCCTGGTGAGGGCGTCGAGTGATGAAAACGGCTCGTCCATCAGCAGCAGGTCTGGCTCCAGGGCCAGCGTGCGGGCTATGGCCGTCCTCTGGCGCTGGCCGCCGGAAAGTTGGGCCGGGAATTTATCCTTGTGCTCGATCAGGCCCAGGCGTTCCAACCAGAGTCTGACTCTGGCGTCGGGATCGGATATGCGGTATGAGCGAGGGGAATGCTTTCCATCCGGCCCGTAGAATCGGCGTATGTTCAATCCGAGCGCGGCGTTTTCCCACACTGTGGCCCAGGGCAGAAGGCCGTAATCCTGTAGTATCAGGCCGGTCTCCGGCCTGGGCCTGGTCACCGGCTTCCCGCCGATCACTACTTTGCCGGATTGTGGGCGTCTCAATCCGGCGAGCAGGTATAATAGCGTACTCTTGCCGCATCCCGATGGGCCGATCACTGCCCACGATTCCCCATCCTCCACGTGCCACGAGAATCGCTCGAAGATCGGCTTTGCCGGGTCGTATCCAAAAGTCACGTTGGCGACTGTGATCATCGGTTGGGTCATTCGTATTTTGTCCTGTCGTTGCGGGGATTTTAACACAATCCACCCGCTATTGGGTTACAATCATGCCGCAGGGCCTGGAGGTGGGCAGTGGAGAAGCGATTCGAGCTGGCAGCGGTGTTGAGCTTGCTCACATTCGTCGGGGTGGCGTGTGTTGCCACCGGTGGTGTAGCGTCGTCCGACCTCACGCCGACATTGACCTCGGCGCCTTTGCCGTTGGTGGCGCCGACTTTGCCGCCCAGTTGGACGCCGACATTCACTTACACCCCGCTCCCGCCCACGCCGACCCGTACAAATACCC
>JALXEW010000247.1 GCA_027069285.1 Ardenticatenia bacterium
CCCCCACCTACCGGCTGGAAAACGACGCGGTTTCATACCTGCCCCATCCCGATGGATGCCAGAGCATATCACTTGTAGGCCAGGTATTCGATGGGCAAGGAGTACCGGTTCCGGGGGTATACGCGGTTCACGTATGGGGTGCGGCGGTCGATGCCACCGTCACCGCCGGTAGCAGCCCACGCTGGGGGCCGGCAGGGTACGAGGTCACCCTATCCGAGGGCCTGCACGCACTCACCGTCGAGCTACAACTGGTGGATATAACCGGCAATCAGGCCCTCTCGGAGGTCTACCGCATCGCCGCCGTACCGGAATGCGGTTTGAATCTAATCGTCGCCAATTTCGTCCCCCTCTCCCCCTGAGCAGGCCGGGTCGGCACCAGAAGTCAACTTTGTCGCGCCCGTACATCTGGCTATAATAGCCCAACTGACCGGCCTGATGCCGCTATAAACCGGCTTTGGGCCGACCTTTGGCTAGGAGGTAGTACAATGGCCGGTGGTGACGAAGCAGCAGAGGTAGAACTACGGACATCGCGTATCCATCTCCGCAGGAGATCACTATACGCCGCCATCATCGCGATCATAGTGATCACTCTGGTCGGCGTGGCGGTTATGATGACCACACTGAGCTCCGGCCCCCGCTCCATATACGAGGGCATACCCCAGGCCGTGCTCCAGAACGATGGCGCCCCCATCCTGGGCGATCCCAACGCCCCGGTGATATTGACCGAATTCGGCGACTTTGCAGACCCACACTCCGCGCGATTCCGCGATACCCTGGCCCAGATAATCACCTCATACGTCACCCAGGGCAAGGTGGCGGTCATATTCCGCCCATATGTGGCCCCGCAGGCGGGGATGAATCCGGTCTCGTACTCCTACTATGAGACCTATTCGCTGGCCGCTGCCGAGGCTGCCCTATGCGCCGGCGAACAGGGGCATTTTTGGGAAATGCACGACCGGCTGTTCGATATAGCCACCCTGTACGGCATCGAGGGCTTCTCCCCATATGCCCCACATATGGAACGGGCGGCCATGCAGATCGGTGTGGACTTCAACGCTATGCTGGAGTGCATGGATAGCGATAGGATGCTGACGGTGATAGATAATAGCCGCGCACTGGCATCGTCTATCGGGATCATAGGCGGGAACAGGGCCGTCAGCTCGCCCGTCATCCTGCTCAACGGCGAGTTCGTGCTCGATGACGAGGGCCGCCCGATGATAGGGGACCTCTCTTACCGCCAGCTGAGCGCAGCCATAGACGCTATCCTGGAAAAGTAACCGATGGCTTCAACCGGCAGGTTCCCTCACAACAGGGGATTTGCCGTTTTGTATCCTAATCAGCGCAGATCAGGATAGGGGAAGAATGAGCACACAAACCGCCGATGAGTCAACCGTCCGGCAGGAACAAACGGACGAACGCACATACCGGCGCCGTAAACTGGCATGGGCGCTTTATGACTGGGCCAACTCGGCATTCGCAACTACTATCCTGGCGGCCATACTTCCCACATACTACAGCACTGTGGCCGGGAAGGGCCTGGCCGCAACGGATGAGGCCAGCCGGGCCATCGCATCAGGCTATTGGAGCGCCACGCTCTCGATCTCGTTGTTAATCGTCGCGATCTTGTCTCCGATCCTGGGCACCATTGCCGATATAATGCGCGGTAAGAAGCGCTTTATGGCAATATTCGTCGGCATGGGCATCGTTGGCACCGGGTTGCTGGTACTGGTCAGTACCGGCGACTGGCTCCTGGCTTCGATCCTGTTCCTGGTCGGCAGGGTCGGGTTCGCCAGCGCGGACGTGTTTTATAACGCCCTGCTCCCGCACGTCGCGAAGCCCGACGAGGTGGACAGGCTCTCCACTCAAGGGTACGCGCTGGGGTATCTGGGCGGCGGATTGTTGCTGGCGATCAATATCGCCATGATCCAGATGGCCGATAAGATCGGGCTGCAAAACGCCGAGATCGCCTCGCGAGCCTCGTTCCTCAGCGTGGCGATATGGTGGGGACTCTTCAGCATCCCGCTTTTCCGCACGGTACCGGAGCCACCGGCTGCCGCAATTACAGATAGGCGGATCAATCCGATCTCCGCCAGCTTCAAACGCCTTTCCGAAACCTTCCGGGATATACGACGATACCGTGAGCTGATGAAGTTCCTGATCGCCTTCTGGCTCTATAACGACGGGATCGGCACGATCATCGGAGTGGCGGCAATATATGGCTCTGCACTCGGCCTGGGCACTACCGAGATCGTCGGCGCGTTGTTGCTGGTGCAATTCGTCGGGATACCGTTCTCGCTGATATTCGGCAATATCCCAAGCCCAAAGGAGCCTCGAAGGGCGTTCTTCCTGGCGTTCATCCTGTGGAATCTGATCACGATCCCGTTGCTGGGCATTGCCGGACGTGGCCTGTTGCCACCAGAGATAGCCGGTGCGCCACTGCCGCCCTATGAAAGCACCGATACCGCCATCGGAACCGGCCTCTACGAGGCAACCGAGCCTGTCATTGAAAGGGCCGGCGAATGGGAAACCGAGACGCTCGGAGGCCGCACTTATATATACTCCACCGACGCCGATGCCACGCTCAGCTTCCGCTTCAACGGTCAAGGCGTGAATGTCGCCCGTAGCCTGGGGCCGGATAGGGGCATAGCCGAGATATACGTGGACGGCGAGCTGTGGGACGAAGTTGATAACCACGCGCCGTTCGTCCATCCGGGGGCCATCATAACAATCGACGGCCTGGAGGAAGGTGAACATGAGGTGGAGATACGCAATACCGGTCATCATAACCCCGCCTCAACCGGCACCAGGATCGATTTGGGTTCGGTGGAAGTGCTGCCCCCGCCCCGCAGCTCGGATCTGGTGATGATAGTGGGAGCGCTGTTGGCCGATCAGGTCGTCGGATTGCTACTGGCGTGGCTGGTCGGCGCCAGGCTGGCGCAGCCGTGGGCAGAATCCCTCACGACCAAGCGGGCTATAATCCTGGCCCTGGTGGTTTATACGGTTATAGCTATCTGGGGCTTTGTGCTGGATAGCGTGATGGAATTCTGGCTGCTGGCATGGATGGTAGGCGTCGTCCAGGGCGGAAGCCAGGCACTCAGCCGCTCGCTATACGCTTCAATGGTGCCAAAGGCCAAATCCGGCGAGTTTTTCGGGTTCTTCAGCGTGAGTGCCAAGTTCGCCGGGATAGTGGGGCCGTTGATCTTCAGCGGCGTGATCGCCCTCACGGCTGCGCTGATGGGTACTCCGTCGCCCAGGCCCGCCGTGCTCTCGATAGTGCTCTTCTTCATCGTCGGCATAATCTTGCTTTCCCGCGTGAACGAGGAGGAGGGGCGCCGCGTAGCCGAAAGTGAGGACGCCGCCTGGTTACGCTCGGCAACCTAGCCAACCGGGGACGATGAATGGGCCATTTACTTCAAATAGGGCTGTTTGGGTTGACGCTGCTGTTAATGATCATCGCAGCGCTGGCGGGGCCATTCCTGCCGTTTGTGCCCGGACCGGCTATTATTTGGGTACTGGCCCTGGCCTACAGCTTCCTGGGAGGATTTGCCTCTCTTGGCATACTCCCTCTCCTCATCCTGACCGTTTTGATGATCCTGGGTTCCACCAGCGGGCTATGGCTCCAGGCGCTGGGCGTTAAGGCCACCGGAGGCTCGATCTGGAGCATTTTGGGCAGCCTGGTGCTGGGCTTCCTGGGATTGCTCTTTTTCCCGCCATGGGGCGCACTGATCGGTTCGGTGATCGGTGCATTCGCGGTCGAATGGCTGCGCACAGGGGATCCCCAAGCGTCCATGCGCACCGGCGGAGGCACATTGGCCGGTTATCTCGTGGCCACCGGCGCCGAGCTGGTGATCTCGTTGTGTATGATCGCCACGTTCGTCGCCGGGGTGCTGCTTTAGGCCCCAGGGGAACCATATG
>JALXEW010000248.1 GCA_027069285.1 Ardenticatenia bacterium
CGGAGGGGTGACCGAGGAAACTCGCCGGGGGCCGACCGGCGAGGCAGACGGGGAGGCTAAGGCCGGTGCCGAGGCAATAGGCCGCTGGGCCGGTCGGGAACGGGGGCTGCCGTTCGTCATCGTCAGGCCGGGTATGATATACGGTCCGGGCTCCGCGATGTGGACGGTGCGCACTAACACACTGGCCGCACTCCGCCCCACCCCGATCCCAGGAGATGGAAGCGGAAGTTGCCCGCTGATATACATAGACGACCTGATCGATTTGATGATCACGGCGGCGGTGCATCCGGCAGCACCCAGGGGTATTTTCAACGCGGTCATGGACCCGCCCCCGACCTGGCGGGAATATCTGGGCGCACACGCGCGTATGCGCGGACATAGCTCGCTTTTGCCCATACCATCCTGGCTCCTCAAGGCCGGCGCCTTGCCAGCCGAGTTGCTGCTAAGGCTGCGCGGCGATAGGCGCCCACTGCGAGATATGGCGGGATTCGCGGTCTGCAGGGTACGATACCCTGTGGATATGGCAAGGGAAACTCTGGGCTGGTCGCCAAAGGTGACGCTTGAGGACGGTATGGCCAGGTGCGAGGCTTGGCTCCGGGCAAATGGGTACCTGAGCCGCGAGGGGAAGTGACTATGGAACACATATCGCCCGACGATAACGGAGCACGTGGTACAGGAAGGCCCACCGGGGGATCATTCTTCTGGCCAGTCCTGCTGATCGGCCTGGGGGTGATACTCTTGATGGAAAGGAACGGCGCCTTTCCAAAGGCATCCGAGGCCTGGCCGGGCCTGCTCCGACTGTGGCCGGTGATCTTCATCTTCATCGGCCTGGATATGCTGCTCGGACGTAACAGCAAATTCGGCTCCCCGGTCAGCGCGGTGATGGCGCTGATCCTGGTAGGAATGGTGGCGCTGGCGCTCCATAACCCGGAGGTGCTGCCGCCGGCAGTCGAGGGCACCGTCGCCAGACACGAGACGCTGGCCGTGGAGCGAGATGACGTGGAACGCATCGAGCTGACGATCTCGATGGACGATATGGACACCGAGATCACGCCCGTAAACCGGGACGAGGCCGGGGATGTGCTCCTGGAGGTGGATGCCTACGGCTATGATCCGGAGCTGGAGTACGAGGTCGAGGACGGCGTGGCACACGTCTCACTCGCCGAGAGCGGGGATTGGAGCTGGGTCTTCTGGACGGATCCGAGCACCTGGCTATCGGACGAGGTGGCCGATGAAACGTGGAGCATCCGCATCGCCGAGGGGATACCGTGCTCGATCTCACTCTCGTTCGACGACGGGAGCCACGACCTGCAACTGGACGAGCTATCCGTGGATGAATTAACCGTAAGAGGCGATGACGGCAGCGTCTCGGTGGAGCTACCGTACCGATTGAGACATGGCGTCTTCATAATGAACGATGGGATGCTGGAGATCGGCCTGCCGGATGTGAGCCGGCGTTCAATCGGCATACGGCTGAGGCTCCAGGCCGATCGCGGCACCGTGGTCCTCCCCGACTCCCTCGAAATGGTGGGGACACGGCCCGATGGGCAGATATGGGAAACCGCTGATTACGACGATTCCGAAGTCCAAATCCAACTGGAAGTCACAATAGAAGATGGCGATCTCACTATCAGATGAACCGTTGGTCATAAACCACGCACGCTGTGGTTATTGTGGGCTTTGCGTGGCGGTCTGTCCGAAAGGCGCCCTCAACCTCCGCGATGCCCACCTGGAGCTAATCCCAGGGGCGTGTACTGCGTGCAGGCGCTGCATACCAACCTGCCCGGTGCACGCGCTCAGCCTGCGTGAGGAGAGGGTGGCAATTTCCGGCAACGGATGATCTCCGCGATGAATGTGAAACCTAATTACGACGTGATCGTTGTGGGCGCGGGGCCATCCGGGTCGGTCGCCGCACTCACGGCGGCTAAGTTCGGCCTGGATACCCTATTAGTGGAAAAACGCCAGGAGATCGGCGTGCCACTCCGCTGCGCAGAGGCAATCGGCGTGGATACACTGCGGGAGTTCGTCGAGCCGGACCCGCGATGGGTATGCGCCGAGATCGAGCATTACCGCCTGATCGCGCCGGACGGCACCAGCGTGACCATCCCACCGTTCGAGCCGACTCTGATCCTGGAACGCAAGGTATTCGACCGGGAACTGGCACATCTGGCGGTGATGGCCGGCTGTACGGTGCGGGTCAAGACGCAGGCAACCGGCCTGCTGACCGAGGATGGCAGGGTCACCGGCGTCAAGTTATCCGGCATCGGCGGCGAATGTGAGACACACGCGAAGGTGGTGATCGCGGCGGACGGGGCGGAATCACAATTGGCTCGATGGGCTGGGCTGCGATCGGTGCCCAGGACAGGCGATGTGATGATCACGGCCCAGTACGTGATGGGGGGCGTGGAGTGTGACCCCAATACATGCGATTACTACCTGGGACGGGATATAGCGCCCGGCGGCTATGGATGGGTCTTCCCAAAGGGGAACGGCCTGGCGAATGTGGGCGTTGGCGTGGCCGGCGATGAGTTGAAAGAGGACAGTGCACTGGGGTACCTCGAACGTTTTGTGGGCCGGCTATTCCCAAATGCATCGCCGGTGGGCCTGGTTGTGGGGGGGATACCGGTCGGAGGCCCATTGAGACGATTGGTGACCGATGGGCTGATGCTGGTGGGCGACGCGGCACACCAGGCAGACCCACTCACCGCAGGCGGAATCGGGTACGGGATGCTGGCGGGTAAAATGGCCGCCGAATGCGCAGCCGAGGCCATCCGCCGAGGCGATACCTCGCGCCAGGGATTGCGTCAATACGAAACACAGTGGAATAAGGTACATGGCGGCACTCAACGCCGCTCGTACCGCATCCGCGAGTTGATCCGTCACCTTTCGGACGACACTTTGAATCAGATCATGTCGGTTGCCGCCGCAAACCCGGTCGAAAAGGTCGGGGTGCGTAATATGGCACTGGCGGCGCTCAAACAACATCCCAAACTCTTGCTGGAACTCGGTTCGGTTCTGCTTAAGTAATCTAAAAATGAAACTCAAAGGCGAATACGATGTGATCGTCGTCGGGGCCGGGCCTGCCGGCTCGATGGCCGCGCTCACGGCGGCAAGGTCTGGACTGGATACCCTGCTCATCGAAAAGCGCCAGGAGATCGGGGCACCGCTGCGATGTGCCGAGGCGGTGGGAATGGATACGCTCCGCAGGCTCGTGGAGCCGAATCCGCGTTGGATATGCACCGAAATATCCGCCTTTCGCATCGTGGCACCCAACGGCAAATCGGTCAAAGTGCCACCAACCGAGCCGACGGTCATACTGGAGCGCAAGGTCTTCGACCGCGACCTGGCCCATCTGGCCGCGATGGCCGGTTGTGCCGTGCGGGTCAAGACCCAGGCAACCGGCCTGCTGAGCGAGAACGGGAAAGTGGTCGGCGTCAGGCTATCGGGCATGGACGGCGAGGCCGAGGTACGCGCGAAGGTGGTGATCGCCGCCGATGGGCCAGAATCACAGCTGGCGCAATGGGCAGGGCTGGCCAGACCCGCCAGGTTGCACGATATGGGCGTGGCGGTGCAATATGTCCTCAGCGGCCTGGAGCTAGACCCAACCGTGTGCGAGTATCATCTGGGCAGTGAGATAGCACCCGGCGGCTACGGGTGGGTATTCCCCAAAGGGGAACATATGGCAAACGTGGGAGTCGGCGTGCCCGCCGATGTGCTCGATGACGGCACAAGCGCCCTGGACTACCTGGAGCGCATGGTCGAAAGGCTGTTCCCAGATGCATCACCCGTGGGGCTGGTGGTAGGGGGCGTCCCGGTCGGAGGCCCGCTAAAGAAGCTGGCGACCGATGGGTTGATGGTAATCGGCGACGCCGCCCACCAGGCCGATCCGATGACCGGCGGCGGATGGCTTCGAC
>JALXEW010000249.1 GCA_027069285.1 Ardenticatenia bacterium
ACCCCGGGCCACATCGAGGGCGACAACGTGCTGCGCACCTATGCCCTCCGCCTCACGCACGCGGCGCGGCGGACCGATCACGCCACGCCGTCCCGCGGCGAAGAGTCTTCGCGCGTATGGCCGGGCCGCGACTTGATCGGCAGTAGCCGTACTATGAATTTGGCGCCCTTTTCCGCCGCTTCGCCCAACTCCAGTGAGCCGCCTATGCGTGCCATGTACAATCGTGACCACCACAGCCCGTATCCCAGCCCTCCCCATTTATCCGTGGCGCCCAGGTGGAAGAGCATCTGCCGCAAGTGTGGGGCTATGCCCGGCCCGGTATCCTGCACGCTGACTTCCACACATTCCCCCGTGGTGCGGAGACGGATTGAGATCTTGCCCGGATTCCCCCCGATAGCTTCCAGCGCGTTGCGGATCAGGTGGTGGAAGACCTCGGAAAGTTGGCCGGTTGCCTGGACGTGGGGCAGGTCGCACTCCTGGTTTATCTCCACGTCCACCGTTTCGGGTATTTCCAGGGCGTTGAGCACGTCCTCTATCACGTCCCTCACCGAGATCGGCTCCACGTTTATCCTGGCAAACGGGCGACGTATGCGGCGAACCAGCGCGATGGCAGCTTCCGCCGTTGTTTGGATGCTGTCGAGCGTCTGAGTCAACTCTTGTTCGTCCAGCTTGCCCAGTTCGATCTGGCGGCGGAGCAGTTGGACTGCCAGGAGGATGGCACCCATCTCGTTTACCACGCTATGGGCTATATGGCTGGCCATATCGGCCATCGCGGCGATGTGTTCGGCTCGCAGCTGGCTCATGGCCGTGGCCTGCAGGTCCTGACCGCGTCTGGCATTCTCTTCGGCCAGGCCCATGACTATGACCACTGCGCCCAGCATTGCCACATCCGATGCCGAAAAGCGGTTGAGGCCGGGAGCGGTGGCGATCAGAACGCCGGTGACTTGTTGCCCGACGGTGGTTACCGGCATTCCCAGCACGCTGATCGGTTCGGAGAAATCGCCGGGAGGCTCCCAGGGCAGAATATCACGTCCTTTTGCCACCTGTAGTGCCCACTCCTCGGGCACGGGGTCTACGTCTTCCGGGGCCGATGCTATCAGTTCCAGTTGCTCGTCTGCCGGCGAGTATCTGAACAGGCGCAATGCGCTATCTTCCGGCAGCAGCTTATGAGCCGCGTTCAACGCCTTTGCCAATCCGGCATCCAGTTCCGGCGTATGCACCAGGAAGTGGACGATTTCCCTGAGTGCACCGGCCACGTGACTGGTCAATTGTGGGGATGCTGGCGCGCTCATGATCCGGCCTCACTCCCCGATTCTTCGAAAAGTGCCCGTTGTGGGAACACCAATCGCTCATGGGTATGGATGCCGCGTTCCAGCGCGTGGTGATTTGCGCGTTCGAAATCCAGGTGCAGGTCGCTCACCATTTGGAGCTGACGTCTGGATGGTTCCAACGAGAAGAGGATCACGGCGGTGGTGAAATGCCCGGCGATCAGGATCAGCCACTTCCCGTCCTTGAGCGGCAGGTTCTTCTGATGTGTGGCGCTGGCTCTGAACGATTCAATGATGGGCGTCAACGCCTTTGGATCGATTTTGACCTTGCCGTGGATTGCGATTGGAGTTAGCGTTTCGTTATCGTAGATGGTATAGGAGAGCACTCTGGCCCGGTAGTGCTGACGCAGGAAGCCGGTATGGCCCTCCTGGACTACCTGTCGCCAGGCAGGCGAGTTCGGATCGCGTTCCAACAGTCGCTCGGCTATGATTCGTTGCTCGTTATAGCGTTTGTAGATGGCATGGAATTGGGCGCGGTTCAAATGTCCGGCTGCGAATTCGGCTGCCACGCGACTCATCTTCTGGCGCAACCGTTCCAGTGCCTCCTGTGCCCTTTCCAATTCGGTACGTGATGGGGTTTCCTCATCCGGTTCGCCATCTGGCTCGATCAGGAGGTCGGCGTCATCCCGGCGTGGGGATGTTTTAGGGGGCAGCTTGGGCGCATCCGTCGGACTTGGGATCATATCCGGCGGTGGTTCCGGCCTCAGTGGCGAAAGTGGCGGGGACTTAGTGTCCGCCGCCTGTGCGCTTTCCACCCCGTTACCCGGTGCCTCATCTTCCGGCCCAGAACTGCCAGGAGGGCTGGTGCCCTTGATCTCGCCTTCAGCCATTGCCTCAACTTCCCCAACGGGCAGGCACAATAGTGCTTTGGTACTAATAATACCAAAATAGGGCCGGGACTCAAAAATCATCCCGCGAGGAAGGTTAGTGGAGGCGCACATAGGCCGGGCTTCTGGCCCGGCCATCGGCTCCGAGGGGATGAGTGCAGTGCCCCCGGACGGATTCGAACCGCCGACGCCCAGTTTAGGAGACTGGCGCTCTATCCTCTGAGCTACGGGGGCGATCTGTGTAAACTATTGTATGGGGCATGGGGTGCGATGTCAAAAATTCCACCTCCCACCGGTTTTGCTTTGTGCAAAACGCGGTATACTCCCGACGTTGCGCGGGTATCCCGACATCGGCACAGTGCAGAAGGAGTGACCTGTGAGAGTCTTGATCACCGGCGGGGCCGGCTTTTTGGGTTCGCATCTTTGCGATCGCTTCCTTTCCGAAGGCCATGAAGTGATCGCCATGGACAACCTGATCACCGGCTCCACCCGTAACATAGCGCATCTGGCCGGTCGTAAGGACTTCCTCTTCATCTGGCACGACGTGACCAATTACATCTACGTGGACGGGCCTTTGGACGCGGTTCTGCACTTCGCATCCCCTGCCAGCCCTGTGGACTACTTGAGGTACCCGATCCAGACGCTGAAGGTAGGTGCTTTGGGCACGCATAAGGCGCTTGGTCTGGCCCGTGCTAAAGGCGCCAGATTTCTCCTGGCATCCACATCCGAGGTTTACGGTGATCCCAAAGTTCATCCGCAGGTGGAGTCTTATCCGGGTAATGTGGACCCGATCGGGCCGCGTGGCGTCTACGACGAGGCAAAGCGTTTCGCCGAGGCGCTGACGATGGCCTATCACCGTTATCACGGCGTCGAGACCCGGATAGCGCGGATATTCAACACGTACGGACCCAGAATGCGCCTTGACGATGGTCGCGTAGTGCCTAATTTCATAGGTCAGGCCCTGCGAGGGGAGCCTCTCACAATCTACGGCGATGGCACTCAGACCCGTAGCTTTTGCTATGTTGACGATCTGATTGAGGGTATCTACCGTCTGCTGATGTCGGATTTCGCCGATCCTGTCAACCTGGGCAACCCGGTTGAGATGAGCATCAAGGAATTCGCCGAGGTGGTCAATCGGATCACGGGCAATCGCGCCGGTGTTGTGTATGAAGAGGAAAGCCGGATAGAAGGCGACCCGCAAACCCGTCGCCCGGATATAACGAGGGCCAAATCCGTCCTGCAATGGGAACCCAGGATAGACCTGGAAGAGGGGTTGCGCCGCACCATAGAGTACTTCCGCCAGAGGATATGAGGCTTGTTGGGGTGTCGCGTGGGCGGCTTTTCCACATGGCAACCTGGGCGGGATTGGCCGTCCTGGCCGGCCTGATCGCCGGGCTTGAGGAGCCGCTTACATCACTGCTGGTAGTGGGCGGTGCGCTCGCGTTGGTGATCGGCGCCGTGGAGCCGGTTGCCGCGCTATCCGTTGTCATGATCGTCGCCCCGCTCAAAGTCCTGGTCGAGACCGAGGGCGCCTGGGATTTGCCGCTCGATCCGGGCCAGGCTGCGCTTTTAGTCGCCATTGCCCTCTGGGTCGCGCGGAGGATCGCGGACGAGCGCTCGTTGAGCCTGGAAATATCCCCGGTTTACCTGCCGTTGCTGCTTTTCATCGGCGCGGCTGCCCTTTCGGCCTGGAATGCCACTTCGACCGGTGCCGTGCTGGCGGAGTTGCTCAAATGGGTCGAAATG
>JALXEW010000250.1 GCA_027069285.1 Ardenticatenia bacterium
ATCCGGCGGTGCAGGCGGACGAGCCGTTCCTGCTCGTCCGGGGGGACGTGTCCGGAATCCAGCGCTTCCTGTACCGCCTGGCCAGTCCGGCGGAGGAAGGCACCGGCAAGGGCATGGCCAAACGGCTGCGCGGGCGGTCCCTGTACATCAACCTGCTGGCCGAGACCGGGATAATCGGCCTATCGGCATACCTGGCGGCCTGGGTCGTCATCTTCGCCATGACATGGCGGGCTTTGGAAGCGGGCAGGGGATTCTGGCGGGGCGTGACCATTGGGATATGGGGGGTATGGGCCTACCTGACTATTCACAACCTGGTAGACCAGGTGTATGTTAATAACACATTCTTGCATCTGGGAGTGTTATTTGGATTTCTGGCATTGGCGATGCACGTGAACCGCAGGCGGTTGAAAGGAGACCTGGTGAGCGCATGAGCGGCAAACCGATGGGGCGGAGTAGCGCGTTGCCGTTGACGCCGGACGGCCTGATCCGTAGATTCAGCCTGCTTTTCGGCCCCCAGGCCAAAGAAGTTGAGCGCTTTATAAAATTCTCGATAGTGGGGGCCATCGGCGCAGTGGTTGACTTTGGCACCGGCAACCTGTTACTTCACATCCTGCGTCCGACCGGGTTTGGCATCACACTGGTCAGCGCCGTGGCGTTCACCGCTGCCGTGACCAGTAACTTCATATGGAATCGTTACTGGACGTATCCGGATTCCCGCTCGAAGCGTCTGGCCCCTCAGCTTGCACAATTTTTCGCCGTCAACGTGATGGGTTTGGGCATCCGCCTGGTCATTTTGAACCTCACCAGGGAGCCGCTGGGTTCTCTGGGTATGCGCCTGCTCGGCCCGGATAACGACCCGGTATTGCTGGGTTACAACCTGGCCACCGCGCTTGCCATCGGGATCGTGATGTTTTGGAACTTCTTTGTAAATAGGTACTGGACTTATAACGATGTGGATCGTCCTCGGGCAGGCGTAGTGGACGGAGTGCAGGCAGATGAGCAAGCGCATATTGATAGTGGATGATGACCCGCTGCTGTGCGATACCCTGGAGGAGGCCCTGACGGAAGCCGGGTATGAGTGCTATAGCGTTCTGACCGGGCGTGAGGCATTGCGCTACCTCGAAAGCGAGCTTCCCGATCTGATCCTGCTGGATATAAATATGCCGGATGTAAGCGGCTTCGAGATAGCCAGACATGTCCGTGCCGATCCGCGCACCGGACAGTTGCCGATCATAATGCTCACCATTCGTCTGGATGCCGCCAGCCGTAAGCAGGGTATGGAGGCCGGCGCGGATGACTACCTGACCAAGCCGATCACCACCTCCGAACTGATCGAGCGGATAAGGGCCGTGCTGAGCAGGGGATCGCCGGGGTGAGTGCCATCGGAGTCGATTACACTCCAGCCGTGGAACAGGGGGGCGGGATCGGACGGTATGTGCGGGAGCTACTTGCTGCCCTATCCGTTTTGGATGCCGAGACGCGATACAAGCTATTCGTAGCCGGCATCTCGCCGGAAGCGCTTCCAGAGGCGCCCGGGCCTAACTTCTCGTGGCGGGCCAGCCGTATCTCGCCGAAGAACTTCGCCAGGATATGGCATCGTCTCGGATTGCCCATCCCGATCGAGGTGTGGAGCGGCCCGCTGGCGCTTTTCCACGCGACCGATTTTGTGTTGCCGCCGGTCATGCGTGGGACGGTGACGTTCCTGACCGTACATGATCTGAGCTTCATTCGCGCCCCCGAAACTGCCAGCCCCAGGTTGCGGGCATATCTCTCGCGGGCCGTTCCCCGCTCCGTGCGCCGTGCCGATCTTGTCCTGGCCGACTCGCAGGCCACCAAAGACGACCTGATCGAGCTATACGGCGTGGCCTCGGAGAAGATCACCGTGCTTTATAGCGGCGTTGACCCTCGCTTTCACCCCGCAGACCGGGCCGTTCAGGAATCCGTTCGGGCCAGATATGGGCTGGACTTCCCATATGTACTGGCCGTTGGAACCGTCCAGCCCCGCAAGAACTACGCTCGCCTGATCCAGGCGCTGGCAGCGTTACCGGGGCCACTGGCCGACATTCACCTGGTCATCGCTGGCGGGCGAGGCTGGCTGGAAGGGCCGATCTACGAAACCGCTCACCTGGCGGGCGTGGAGGAGCGGGTGCATTTCATCGGATTCGTGCCGGATGACGACCTCCCGGCCCTTTACACCGCAGCCGAGGCATTCGCCTTCCCGTCTCTATATGAGGGATTCGGGCTGCCGCTGCTGGAAGCTATGGCCTGTGGCACCCCTTCGCTGGCGGCAAATACATCATCCCTGCCGGAGGTGGCCGGGGATGCGGCCTTACTCATAGACCCCACAAGTGTTGACTCCATCGCCACCGGGCTTGAGCGGATCCTGACAGATAATGGCCTACGCTCGACTTTGCGCGAACGCGGATTCGCCCGTGCCGGCATGTTTACCTGGGAGAGGGCCGCGCGTCACCTTTTGACCCTCTATCGTGAGTGGAGCCGGGACTGAGTTTGTGGGCGGTATGCCCTTGATTTGAGTCCGGTTGACTGGCGCCGATTGCAGCCTATGCTACACTAATTCCCGGTTAGGGGGAGAGCCATGTCCACCGAGACAGTAGATGCAGTCCGGCTGCTAAAACAAGCCTTCCCTGGGCTGGGGGATGAGGCCGCCGGGGAATTGGCCGAGCTTGCCAGAATCCGCACCTATCCGCCGGGCACGCTCCTATGCAAAGAAGGCGAGCATGAGGAAACCTTTTACCTGATCGCCGACGGGGAAGTCGAGATCACCAAGCGCTTCATCGAGGACGAGGAGCGACTGCTCAGGCGGGCCGGTCCGGGCACCTTCTTCGGTGAGATCGCGATAATCCAGAACGTGCCACGCACCGCAAGCGTCCGCACAACTGAAGAGACTACCGTCCTGGAGATAGATAAGGACGTATTCGAGCAGGTGCTAAGGCGTAGTCCCTCAATGGCGCTGACTATGGTTCGCGCCACAATAGAACACCTTCGCGCCAATGACCAAAGGGCCATCGAAGAGCTCCGCAGGCGCAAGCAGGAGCTTGAAGAAGCATATAGAGTACTTTCGGAGCAGGAACGGCTACGTAGCGAATTCCTCACCACGCTGGCGCACGAATTGCGCACCCCGCTCACCTCGGCCAAAGGCTTTATGAACCTGATACAACTGGGTCATATGGAAGGGGCAGCGCTTAAGATGGCGCTGGATAAAGTTGAGGCCGGGATAGATAACGTGATCAGCCTGATCAACGACCTCCTGTTCGTCCAGGAAATGGATACCGTCATCGCGGAGCCTACCAGACGACCGGTGGACGTGGGGGAGCTGATCTTCGAACTGGTCTCCGGGGAGCAGGATAGAGCAGCGGAGCAAGGACTGGAGATAGCAACCGAGATAGAACCCGATCTGCCGAAAATCGAAGCCGATCCCGATGGTCTCCGCAGGGCATTCGGGGCGTTGCTGGATAATGCGATCAAGTTCAGCCCGGATGGGGGCGTGCTCAGGATCACCATCCATAACCTGGGCGATGAACTTGAGATTTCCTTTGCCGATCCGGGCGTCGGCATTCCGGCAGAATTCATGGATAGGCTCTTCAAACGGTTCGAGCGCCTGGAACAGATCGGGGATCACCTGTTTGGCGGCGTCGGGTTGGGGCTGCCGATCGCCAAACATCTGATCGAGAAGCATGGCGGCACCATCACCGTCCAGAGCGAGTTGGGCAAGGGCAGTACCTTCACCGTGAGATTGCCGGTGGAGCCGCCGGATGCCGAGGGTCTGTGAATCGCTTACCCGGCCATTGGCGTCCATATCGGGGCGGGTGAGCACGTAAACCCGCTTTGCTACATGAAGGCGGGACCCGCCCGACCGATTTGACCACTATAGGCC
>JALXEW010000251.1 GCA_027069285.1 Ardenticatenia bacterium
ATCAAGTACACTATCATCAGGCCGTCTGCGGTCTATGGGCCAACCGACGTCAACCGCCGGGTGAGCCAGATATTCGTCGAAAACGCCCTGACCGGTAAGCCCCTGATCCTGCGCGGCGGCGATCAAACGGTGCTGGACTTCACTTATATAGACGACGTTGCCGAGGGATTCGCATTGGCGGCGCTTAAACCGGAAGGCGAAAACCAGACGTTTAATATGACCAGGGGCGAGGGCCGGTCGCTACGGGAATTCGCCCAGATACTGAGCCGGATGATCCCGGACGTAACGATCATCGACGAGCCACCGGATAAATCCATCCCCACCAGAGGCGCTTTGGATATATCGAAGGCGCGGGAGTTGCTGGGCTATAATCCCCGCTACAGCCTGGAGGAAGGGCTGCGTATATACGTCGAATTCGTGCGCAGGCACCTGGAGGGTTGAGCATGAGCGCGATAAAAGTCCCCCTGGCCAGGCCGAGTATAACCCAGGCCGAGATAGATGCCGTGGCCGAAGTGCTTAAAAGCGGATGGCTGGCCCACGGTGAATATAACCACAAGTTCGAGGAGGCATTCGCAAAGCTGATAGGAGTGCCACACGCCATCACTATGAATTCGTGCACCTCGGCGCTGGAGATAGCGCTAAAAGTGGCGGGGGTAAAAGGCGATGTGATCGTCCCCTCGTTCACGTGGGTGGCAACCGCCAACGTGGTGGTCAACGTCGGCGCCAGACCGGTGTTCTGCGAGGTGGACGAGGACACCCGTAATGTCACCGCCCAAACGCTTTCCGCCGCGCTAACGCCCAATACCGAGGCGGTCATCATAGTGCACTACGGCGGCCAGGCCTGCCAAATGGACGATATTCTCACCTTCTGCGAGGAACACGGCCTGCTATTGATAGAAGATAGCGCCGAGACCCTGGGCGCCACATGGCGCGGCAGGCAAACCGGCTCCTTCGGCATCGGTTGTTTCTCATTCTTCCCAACCAAGAACATCACCACCGGTGAAGGCGGGATGTTGACCTGCCAGGATGACGAGTTCGCACGTAAGGCACGCGCCCTGATCGCGCACGGCATATCAAGTACCACTCTGGCACGCGAGAAGGCCGAGAGGCCGTGGCTGCGGGCTGCGGAAATGGCCGGCCATAACTACCGGATGCCGAATCCGCTCGCCGCGCTCGGATACCACCAACTGCAACGCCTGGATGAGATGAATGCCAGGAGGATAAGGCTGGCCGCCAGATACGATGAGATGCTGGGCGATCTGCCCGTGGAGACCCCAGTGGTAGCCGATGGCGCCACACATGTTTACCAGATGTACACCATACTCACCGATCCGGATATAAGGGACGAGCTGCTCCGCTATATGCGCTCCGAAAACATCGGCGCCAGCGCTCATTTTGACCCGCCGGTACATCTGCAACCTTTCTATGCCGGCCTCGGCTGGAATGAGGGCGATCTGCCGATCACCGAGCGACTTTCCCGCCGGATAATCACCCTGCCCATGTACCCGGATATGACCCACCAGGAACAGGATCGCGTGGTCGAGGTTCTGCGGGCGGGATTGGAGCGATTGCTGTGATGAGCACCCCCCAGGCAACCCACGCGCAATCAAAGGCCACCCCACCCGTCAGGCTGCTTTGGCAATTGCTGGGCTTCGTGATCTCGCTGGCACTGGCAGGCTATATAGCGACCAAAGTCAACTGGGCTGATTTCCTGGCACTGGTATCCGGCATATCCGCCTGGAGTCTGGCCCTGGCAGTCGGCATATATATCATGCTCAATTTCTTCAGGGCGGTACGGTTCCGGGTATTGCTGGCCCGTGACATATCATTGGGGCTGATGTTCCCGGTCAGCATGTACCATAACTTCCTGGTCAGGGTACTTCCGTTCCGATTGGGTGAGGTTTCGTATATAGCGATGCTCAGGCACTATGCCGGGTACCCGGTAGCCGGGGCATTGGGGAGTCTCCTGGGCGCCAGGCTCTTCGAGCTGGCCCTGGTGGCCCTGGCGGGGCTTATCGGACTGGCCTTCGGTTGGGAAGATTCGGGCACCGGGAAAGAGTCAACCTTGTTGGTGCTGGCCGGGCTGCTGGCGGCATTGACCGGGAGTATATACTTCTCCGGCGCCGTATCCAACGCGCTTGGCGGGCTTTTTGGGAGTTTCGCCAATAGGACTGACGGCGGCCTGAGCAGGCTATTGGGCAAGCTGGGCCTCAAGCTGGATGAGCTTGGCCTCTCGCTCAAGACATTGCGATCCCCAGATGTGTTCGTACCCACCATTGGCGTTACGCTCATAACCTACGGCAGCAGCCTCGCGTTCAACTGGCTACTGCTCCGCCTGGCCGGGGTCAACGCGGGCGCAGGTACGATGCTGACCGTTATCAGCATCGGCATGTTGGCGGCCAACTTCCCCATATCATTCGCCGGGCTTGGCGTCATAGAGGGCGGCTGGACGTTGGGATTGGTCACCCTGGCCGGCCTGGAGGTGGGGGAAGCCGCATCCATAGGCTTTTTCATTCACGCCTGCCAATTGCTCTCTGCTGCCGTTTCCGGGCTTTTGGGCTACGTGCTCTTGCAGGTAAGAGTTGGAGATGGGCGCTGAGATAAAAAAGTCACACCGCCCTCTGCTCATAACGCTGCTCCTGATCCTGATAGCCATAACAGTACGGGGATGGGATTTGGGCGGCTCCGGCATCCAGAATGACGAGCAGATATGGCATGAGCGCTCCGCCAGGTTCATACTCTCGATCCTGGGGCCTATGGCGCCGGACGGATTTGTGACCCCAATCGTATATTGGCCGATCGAACATGTTGATCTCCTGGCGGGGGATACGCCGGTGATCTCCACCTCGTATCCGTTCACCATAAAGATGCCGGCATCGCATCCCGGCACTCCGATGGGCTTCCTCATTGGGCTTTGCTACCTGCTATTTGGCCGGGATACCGGCCCCTGGAGTATGAACCTGGCGCCAGTGATCGTCGTCGCACGCTATCCTGCGGTCGCATTGGGGACGCTATGGGTGGTGATGCTTTATCTTTGGGGCCGCAAATTGCTCGGCGAACGCGCGGCCTTCCTGGCGGCGCTTATGATGGCCGTCGAGCCGGTGATGGTCGGATATAGCCGGCTGGCCCGCATAGACCTTTCGGGGGCGGTTTGGGCCACAGGCGCGTTCTTCTCATTCTACATGGCAACTCATACGAAAAGCACCGGGATGGCAATCCTGGCAGGGATATTCGCCGCGCTGGCGTTGGATACCAACCCATACGGTCTCTTTTTGATCGGGGGGTTGTTGGCAGTCAGGTTAGCCTACGGCTGCTCCTGGGATAGCGCCCGGAACTTCATCAAATCTGCCCTGCCGCGCAAGACCGATCTGGCCTTCATGGCCTCTTGGGGCATTTTCTTCATACTCTTCTACCCCAACCTGTGGCCTAACCCGATAGCCGGCATCAGCAGGGCCGTGGAGTTACTACTGAGCACCCCCCACGCAACAGGCGAGGCCTCGTCGAACATGCCCATATCCCATTGGTTTTACCTGGTGCGCAGCCCCCAACACGTGCTCCCCTGGGTATTGGCGTTGGCGCTGACCGGCATCGTGGTCGGGCTGGCAAGGCGTCGGCGAAATGCGCTCGTGCTGCTGGCATGGGGCGGAACGGTGATCTTGTTCCTGAGCATCCCACCGGGCAGGAAGAGCTTCAAGAACTTCCTGCTGGTAATGCCGTCCCTGCTCATGCTGGCCGGAATCGGGACGGATTGGCTGCTATCAACCGCCGAACGGGCGCTGAAAGGGATATGGCGGTACGTGCCGACCGGCGCCTTAGCGTGCCTGATCTTGATAGGCGGCCTGCTGACCACTGCCGATTGGTGGCCATACCCACAGCTCTACACGTGGCCCTGGGTGCCGGATCCGCAAACTCTGCCGATAAGGGAGATCGTCGGCACAGGCGAGGGGATAAGAGAGGCGATAGAGTACATCCGCATCCACGGCTCACCGGGCGACCGCATAGCCTGCTTCACAGGGGCCAATAATGCCGCCTATTATTACGACTCAGACCTGGTGGGCAGCCCCACGTCCGTCAGGTGGCTGGAGGGGTTCGATTGGCTGATAGTATTGCCAAAGCTCACCTTCTGCGCAAGCGATAGCAATAGCCTGGTAGCCTGGGTGCGCTCCCACACGCCGACTCACGTGATCTACATCCACCAAATCGAGCTGGTGAGGATATACCGCCTGGAGCCGACCGGGCAAGGAGATCAGGCAACATCGGGAGATGCACACGGAACGCTCGAACTCCGGCGGCTAGAGGCCCCACCGGATGTCGAGCCGGGCCTCTCGGAATGGCGTGAACGGCGATGAACGGCAAAGGCCTGGCCCTATTCTTCACGCGCGGGGTGACGCTGGAGCTGTGGCACCGCATGGGACACCTAAGTCGAGAGCTCCCATACTACCGCCGGTTGGGCGAGGCGCTCGGTGGCCTCACGTTCGTCACATACGGCGGCGATGGGGACGCCGAGATAGCCAAAACCATCCCGGATGTGCGCGTGTTGCATAATCGATGGGGTATGCCCCCCAGGGAATTCGCCCGCAAGGTCACAGAGCTATACGCCGACGAGCTGCAGAACGCAACCATCTTCAAATCCAACCAGCTCTCCGGTGCCGAGGCGGTCATATCCGCCGGGCGAAAATTCGGGCGCCCGGCTATCGTGCGCTGCGGCTGGATTCCATCGGCCTTCAAGAGACTGAAGGGAGGGCGGCCACTACGTTCCAGGATACGGGATTGGCTCTCTGAATTCAGAATATTCAGGGCGGCAGACGCGATCATCGTGACCACCGATTTCTACCGCGATTATGTGGCAAGGCGATACCTGATCCACAAACGCAAGATCGCAGTCATCCCCAACTTTATAGATACCGACACCTTCAAGCCGATGGAGAAAAAAACACGGCCCAGGCCGATGATCTGCTTTGTGGGGCGATTCGCCGAGCAGAAGAACTTGCCGGCATTGATCGAAGCGGTATCCAACATGAACGTGAGCCTCAAGCTGATCGGTAGCGGCCCGATGCGCGGGCAAATAGAGGAGCTGGCAAAACGCCTATCGGTAAGCGTGGAGATGCCCGGCAACATGCCCAACTCTGAGTTACCGGCCTGTCTGGCGGAATGCACGCTTTTCGCCTTCCCCTCGCTATACGAAGGACATCCGAAGGCCTTGCTGGAAGCCATGTCCTGTGGGCTTCCGGTCGTGGTCACGCCGGTAACCGGGATTCGCGAGATGGTCACCCACGGCCAAAACGCCTATATCTGCCGGGATACGTCGCCAGAAGCCATCCGCGAGGGGATCGAAACCCTATTGGCCGACGCCGAACTGCGGGAGCGCCTGGGTCGCCACGCCCGCGAGTTCGTGGTACGCAATTTCGCTTTGGAGCAAATCCTGGAAAAGGAGTTGGTCTTATACAGGGAGATGGGGGTGATATGAGGCCGCTTGCCGCCATCTACAGGCGTTTCCTTAAATTGATCGCCGCCCGACTGCCACGCGATAGATTTCTGGCGCTGGTGAACGGACTGATAACCGCATACTCCGCCACCCATCCGCCAGATGAGGCACTCCGAGCCGCGCTGGAGCTGGATAACCGCCTGTACGGGCACATCGGGCGCCTGGCGATCAGATACGGCGGAGGGGTGCACCCCAAACATCGCCACACACGCTACCATGAATTCTTCACCGATCGGGTTTCGGAAGGCGAGCGCGTCCTCGACGTCGGATGCGGGATCGGGGCCGTTGCATACGAATTGGCGGAAAAATCGGGCGCATCGGTCACCGGCATCGATGTGAATCCAGACGCCATAGACCTCGCACGTGAGAGATTCCCCCACCGGAACGTGCGATACGTGCTGTGCGACGTCACAAAGGAGCTGCCAGACGGACACTTTGACGTGATCGTCATGTCAAACGTGCTGGAGCACCTTGACGACAGGATCGGGATACTGCACCACCTGGCCGTGAGCGCAACCCCTTCCAGATTCCTGATCCGGGTGCCGCTATACGAGAGGGACTGGCGCGTGCCACTTAAAGATGAACTCGGCGTGGACTACAGGCTCGATCCGACGCACAAGGTAGAATACACGATCGACGGATTTGAGCGCGAGATGGCGGAAGCCGGACTTGAGACTATTGAGAGGATCGTCAAGTGGGGGGAGATATGGGCGGTGGCGGTACCGCGCCAAAGGTAAGCGTCATCATGGCCGTCCACAACGGCGGTGAATTCCTGGGCCAGGCGATCGAAAGCGTGCTTTGCCAAAGCCTGGCAGACCTGGAATTCATAGTGGTTGACGACGGCTCAACCGATAACGCGCCTGAGACGTTGGCCTCATATGACGATCCACGCCTGATCGTGCTGCGCAATGAACGCAACATCGGCTTGACCCGCTCGCTCAACCGCGCCCTGAATGCCGCACGCGGCAGATATATCGCCCGCATGGACGCAGATGACATCTCCGCACGGGAACGGTTGGAAAGACAGGCCCAATATCTGGATTCGTACCCGGATGTGGGCGCGGTGGCATCATGGGTACTGCGCATAGATGAGCAGGGGCGAGTGCTATACCGCTGGCGCGTCCCATGCGATGACTCCGAGATAAAGAGGATATTGGCAAATGGCAAAAACCCGCTCCCGCACGGCGCTATGATGCTCCGCCGCGAGCTCCTGGAGCAGGTGGGCGGCTACCGTGAATGGTTCAGGTACGCGCAGGATTACGACTTGTGGCTGCGAATGATGGCCGCAGGAGTCGGATTCGGGGCGGTGCCGGAGTATCTATACCGGATGAGATGGCGCCGGGATATGCAAACTATAATAAACCGCCCCCGCCAGACCATGTATATGCGCGCGGCATACTTCCAGTGGGCAGGCAGGTATGAGACCACCCCGGCAGCTGAAGTCGAAGAGGCGCCGATCTCGTCAGCGGCACACGCCAGAGCACTATACGAGCTGGCCCGCAGGCTCTATAACTGGGGAGCCGATGCTTTCCCCCATGCCGACCGGCTGCTCATGGCCTCGCTCAGGAAGTGGCTGTTTGACCCTCGTGTCTGGCTGTGGGCGGTGAGGAGAGCCGCCGGCCTGATCCCGAAGCCAAAGCTCCCGGCGGATTCTCTGCGGGTTCTCATGTTCACCCGCCGCTTCCACAGGGCGGGCGGCGGCGACACGTTCTTCACACTGGTCGCCCGTGAGCTTTATCACGCCGGACATGATGTGACCGTCGTCACCGCCATACCCTGGGAGCCGGATAATCAATACCCCAGGCTGCTAACACAGGCAGGCGTGCCCGTGATGAGCATCTATGACAAGACAAAACCCTTCCTGAAGGCAGGGGACGCCTTAATAGAGGCCCTGGCGTTGCCGCTCAAGGGCCTATCTGCGGCGGCAAAGGCTGTCGGGGCGGGCAGGATCGCAGAAAGGCTGGTCAAACCACCCAAGACGGCCAGGAGCATACTCCGCAGGATCGCAGGATGGTGGGTATTCCGCCGGATCGCGAGGAGACGTGACGTCCAGGTAATCCATGTCCTGGGAGCCAATAGCGTGGACGGCATCCGTTGGGCCAATTGGCTCGGCGTCCCCGCCGTCTATACGGCGATAGCCGACGCGAAAAATTACCCGCCTATGCCAACCAGGTTCGAGGAATGGGGGCCTAGACTGAGCGCTATGACCGCGCTGGCCGAAAGTATCATCCCGCCGTTCCGCGAGGTTTGGAATTACCACGGCCCTGCCACGTGCGTCAGGTCTTGCGTGGCGCCACCCTGCACGGTGCCGGAGCCGGAAGATCGGGCCTGGATTGGGATCGGCTTGCTGGCCCGATTTTCCTACGAAAAGGCGATCCCCAATCTGATCCGCGCGGTGCACGCACTACTCCAAAGGGGCTGTGATGTGCGGTTGATCCTGGCCGGCGATGGGCCGGAGAAGCCAAAGCTGGAATCGCTCGTAGCCGAGCTGGGCATATCAGACCACGTGACGTTCACTTTCGTGAACGGGCCTGATGAGTTAGCCGGCTTCATGCGAAGGATAGATATATACGCCATGTCGTCGGATACCGAGGGGATGCCGCTCTCGATAGTTGAGGCTATGGCCTATGGGAAGCCGACCGTCTGTACCGATGTGGGCGGCGTGCACGAGGTGGTCGACGACGGCAAAACCGGCATACTCGTCCCTCCGGGAGATGTGGATGCACTGGCAGGGGCATTGCAAAAGCTTGTTGACGATGAGGCACTGCGGGAGAAAATGGGCCGTGCCGCATACGAGCGTTATCTGGCACGCCACACTCCCAAAGTCGCCCGAGATGGGATGCTGGCGGTATTGAGACAGGTTTGCGCTACTCCCGCCTGAACTCGACTCCCAGGGATTCTGGCGGGGTCGCCCTCAGAACGCCACGCAGGAAGCGCCTGGCCCCAGGTGGGCTGATGGCGATCAGGCGCTCGGTCGCCCCGCTGCCGACCAGCAGCAGGGTCAGGATCATCAGGATCCACGGCGTGGCGTTAACCAGCACAACCGATGCCCCCAACTGCTGCATGAAGCTGGAAAGCGCCCTCAATGCCGCAAACAGGTACGCGCCGAACGCCACCCGGAATGGGTGCCAACCCCCAAATATGACTATGGCAAGCGCGATCCACCCGTTGCCTCGAACGTGTCCCTCGCTCCATCCGAGCTTGACGCTGAGTGAGTAGGTCGCGCCGGCCATCCCCACCAATCCGCCGCCGATGAGCGTGTACAGGTACCGCAGCCGGTTGACGTTGGCCCCGCGCACGAATGCAGCTGCCGGCCTTTCGCCGATGCCCCGCAACGCCAATCCCGGCCTGGTGCGGTACATCCACCACCAGACGAATACGATCAGGAACAGGCTGAAATATACCAATACGTTATGCGTGAAGAATATCTGGCCGATTATCGGGATGTCGCTCAGGAATGGGATAGGCCAGTAGGGCACCGATGGTCCGGGCAACCGGGTGTAATCCTGGCCCAGGAAGGCGCTCAGCTCATCACAAAGCAAGGTCAGCACAAAGCCGACCGCCACCTGATCCTGATGCAGCTCTATACTGGATGCGGCCACTATCAGGGCGACAACTGCCCCGACCGCGACTCCGGCCAGCACTCCCACCCAGACGTTATTCGAGGTATAGGCGGCCACGAACCCGGTCATGGCCGAAAGCAAGATGGTGCCATCAAGCGACAGATTGACCACCCCCGCCCGCTCGGTGATGGTTTCGCCGATGCTTGCCATCACCAAAGGCGCCGAAAGCGCCACAATCGAAGCCAGGTTGCGTATCAGCTCGCTATCCATGGTGTTCTCCCGGTCAAGATACCGATGACGCGCCATCAATCACGCACGTCATGCCAGGCGGAAGCCATATCCCCACAATCGAGTGCCCCATCACGCCAGGCTCCCAAATCAGCGCCTGAGCTTTAACCTGGCACGCAGGCCGTTGACCAATATGAACGAAAGCACCAATGCCCCCTGCAGTATGCCGCCGAGTGAATCGTGCAGCTGCATGGTTATCTGCAATCGGGTGCTGCCGCTTTTGATGGCGGCGAAGAAAAACGCGATCAACGGCACCCACGGCGCCTGCACCGCCGCCAGCAGTACCACCAATAGCGCCAGGAACCCGATCCCGCCGGAAACTCCGGGACGCAAGCTGCCGTATACGCTGAGAACCCGGATCGAGCCACCCAAACCGGCCAGGGCACCGGCAAAGGTCATCGCAAGGAGGGCCTGTTTTTTCGTCGGGACGCCCAGCAGGAATGCAGACCGCTCGCTCTTGCCCATCGCCTTTAACTGCAAGCCCCAGAATGTGCCGCGCAGCGCGAAGAACACCAAACCGAAGGCAATCACCGCCATCACCAGCGCCACGAGGCTTACATCCAACGTGGTGCCATCTGGCAGCACGATATTGGGCATCAGTGCCACGCGACGAAATGGCTCGGTAGAGTGGAGGCTGCCACCCTCCGGCGGCTGCCACGGGCCGGCGATCAGGTAGTTGGCGAATATGCTGGCCAGGCTGTTGAGCGCCACGCCGCTGAATATCTCGTGCACGTTACCGTGCGTTCGCAGCACGCCCGAAAGCGCTCCCCATAACGCCCCGCCAAGCGCCGCAGCAGCCAATTCCAACATCATAAGCGGCACCTGTGGCATTTCGCTGACTTTGCGCAAAGTTTCCCCGTCCAGACCCAGGGCAATATCCGGGTTATCGGCGATCAGGGCTTCGGCTTCGCTTTGCGAGGCCAGCACGCCACGCACGTCACCGGCAAGCAGCGCCCCGATCGCATCGTCCAGGGTCTCGTACTCAACCGCATCCGAAAGCAGGTCGTAATCCCGTAACGGGCCGGTTCCGGGCAGCACGCCAACCGGGAAGCCACGAAAGTCTTCCTCGGTATCCAGTCGGCGGGCCTCGGTCGCCCGCACTATCAGCACCTGATCGGTCGGGGTAAACGAGGCGGCCAGGTTCAACGCCACAAAGCTGGCGAACACCGCCCCCATCATCATCTGGCCCTCGATCCCGATATTCCACAGCCCGGCGGTGAACGTCAGCAACAGGCCGGATGCGCATAGCAAGAGCGGCGCCCAAAATGTCAGCACTGCTGCGGTCTTGGGATTCAGGATTCCCTGGCCGGCGATGTCCCCAAATGCCCCCTGCAGGATCGCACCGAAGGCATCGCCCGGAGGGGCGTTAACGGCGATCAGAACTATGGTGGTGAAGGCCAACGCAATGCCAACAGGAAGTAAGCCCCAGCCGATCTGTATCAGGCGTTCAGTCCTCATATGCCCTTGCCCCCGATCAAGTGTCCAAGCTGCTCGACCGTGGCACTTGCCGGCTCCGGTACCTCGATGGCCCTGCCGGCGTAAAACACCAATATGCGGTCGCTATACTCAACGATCTCGTCCAGATCGGACGACATGAAGATCACGGCAGTGCCCTCAGAACGACGCTCCAGGAGCTGTTTCCATATCCATCGGGCCGACTCCACGTCCAGGCCGCGCGTCGGATGTTCCAGCAGCAGCAGGCGTAATCTCTCCGGCATCAGGGCCATCAGCACGCGCTGTTGATTGCCGCCGGAAAGCGTCTCCACCGGGCTTTCGGGCCTGCCGACTATGTTGAATCGCTCGATCCGGCTTTGGGCCACTTTCCTAGCGCCTTCCCAATCCACCAGGAAGTCATGCGACGGGGCGGCAAGGACAAAGTGCTCGGTCAGGGTCAAGCCGGCGATCAACCCCTCTTCCAGGCGGCCAGCAGGGGCGTAGGCCACGCCAGCGGCCATGAATTCGTGGTATCCCTTGCCGGTCATATCCCGTCCATCCAGGATCACTTTGCCGCCACGCGGCCTGATCAGTCCGCAGCACGCCCGCATGAACAATGCCTGGCCGCTGCCTTCCAGGCCTGCCAGGCCGATCACCTCTCCCTCCCGCACGTCGAGCGTGACCGGCTCCAGGGTCAGCCGGAAGGTGCTGGCACTCAGGTTCTCAACTTGTAATACAGGGGTGCCCAACTCCACCGGCGGGCGAGGGGTGCGTTCCAGAACCTGGCCAAACATCATTTCGACCAGCTTATCGGCCAGCACCGGCATCTTTTCCCTGCCGACTAATTTCCCTCGCCTGAGCACCACCACTTCATCGCAAAGCTCCTCTACATCCTCCAGCTTATGCGATACGAATATGATGGTGAGGCCCTCGTTGTGGGCAAGCTCCCGCAGCGTTCGGAAGAGTATCTCCTTTTGCTCCGCCGAGATGCCCGTGGTCGGCTCATCCAGGATCAGCACCCGGACGCCGAGTGAGAGCAGGCGCACGATTTCCATCTGCTGGCGCTCGCCGATCGTCAAGCCGTCAATGAAGGCATCTGGCGATAGGTCGAAGTTGAAACGCCTGCAGAGTTTCAAAAATTGCTCCCTGGCCGCCTTCCTATCCGGCAGGAGACCCCCCGGTTGTCCGTATATGAAGTTATCCAGTACCGAAAATGGCGGGAAGTCCATTGGCGTCTGGTGCAACATGCCGATCCCACGCGCGGTTGCCTCGGCGGGAACCGAGAAATGCACCCTCTCGCCATCGAGCAGGATTTGCCCCCCATCCGGGATCAGGTAGCCGGAGAGCACTTTCATAAGGGTGCTTTTGCCGGCGCCGTTCTCACCCAGGAGGCCGTAGATGGTGCCTTCCTCGAAGGTGACGGAGATACCATCGTTAGCCCGAACCGGGCCGAAGTACTTGCGGATGTCACGGAGTTCTACTTTCATAGGCTGATTTTACGGCGTTAGGTGGCTCACAGGCAAACATTTTATTAAATCCCAGGAGTATCTACAAGAAAAAAGGCGCCCCCGCAGGGGCGCCACCGAATTCACCGGCTCACTGGCTGGAGCTGGCGCCGATCATACCCTCCAGCAGCTGCTCCACCCGTTCGGGCACCTTCTCCACCGGCACCCTGAGCAGACCGGCGAGGGTCTCCAGACGGGTACGGTCCTGCTGCATCTCCCTCACGGCGGCCTCGCCGGTGACCGCCTCCATGCGGCGGATCCAGCCGGCATCCGAGGCGAACATGCTCATCGCCTCCAGGATGGCGTCGTGCCCGGAACCGGCAAGCCCCGGATGCCGCCGCAGGCGCTCCAGCTCCGCCCGCAGCTGCCCCAGCGCCTCGTGCAGCCTATCGCGCTCCTTTT
>JALXEW010000252.1 GCA_027069285.1 Ardenticatenia bacterium
CTCGTATACCGGTTCGTCGCCAGCGCAAACCGCAGCCCCGCCTCAATCGCCTTCCGACCTTCATCATCCACATCCGGCATCTCCACCGGATCCGGCATGGCATAGCGCTCCAATCCCCCTAGCACGCCTCTCACCTGCTCCACCAGGTACCCGCCGACCTCGTCAAGTTGCGGCAGGTACGGCTCTATCGGCCCCCACTCGTGCGGGTCCCTCCTGAAGACCCCAACTGCCATGTCGGTCACGGCCCCGGCAAAGCGGCCCATCACCTCATCGAATTCACCCTCTTCTTTCGATAGCCACCTGGCATAACTTCTCAGCAAGGCGTGCTGCTCATACCATCCATCGCCGAGTCCCCTCACCATCGCGCGCTTGCGTAACTCCCTCAGGTCGCGCCTGGCCTCGTCCGGCTCCACGCCCCAAACGATGGCCGCCATCGTCACATCGAACTTCGCATCTGGCGCAAGCGCCCCCAGCGCGCGGAACCTCCTCTGCAGCCTCTCCCCCATCCTCTCATAGCTCACCCCAAAGCTCACCCGCAGGCTGTCCTCGCGCACATCGGCGATGTCCAGTTCCATCAAGTCAAAAGGGTAGCCACCTCGCAATCCTCTCTCGTATTGCTCGATCAGTTCGTCCACCTCTCCGGCATCAACACACTGGTTCACCGCCCCTGCGGCAAGCTCCAATGCCAGCGGATGCCCTCTCATCAGCTTCGCCAGATGCCTGATCTGTGCTTCTGTGACGAACTCACCCCCTATCAGCTTCCGCAACAACTCCTCGGATTCCTCCTGAGTCATGTGCGGCGTCTCCAAAGGCTTGCACCGCAGCCTCCGCGCCACATCCCCAGATCTGGTGGTTATCATCAGCACCGAATCGCTCGGCGCGGCTCTCATCAAAAGCCTGGCGGCCTCCACGGAGACATCCCAAACGTCGTCCAGCACCACCAACGCCTTGCCGGGGCACTTATCGGCTATCAGATTGCCCAACAGCGCTCTGGTCCGTGCTGCCAGCAGCCTGGGATTCTCGATCTCATCCTGCCCCGGCTCGAATTGGGGGTCTGCATACCTGGCCCAGTTGCTCAGCAACGCTATTGGGTTCGGCTCCCTCTCTCCCAAAGTAGCCCAGAGCACGCAGGAAAAGCGCCCGGCCTTGACCCCATCATCTGCGAACTTCTGGGCCAACGCCGTCTTTCCGATTCCGGCGATGCCTTTCACGGCAGTTATGGCGACGGCCTGGCCCGCACCGGCCCTGCGGCGCAGTTCGGCCAAAAGTCCCTTGCGCCCGGTGAAGTGGGGCGGCGGTGGCGGCGGCTTGGGACACGCGCGTTCGCCCGGCGGTCGGATGATCACGTCTCGCCCGGCTATGATGCTATCTATGATGTATGCACTACCGGATATATGAACTCCACCGCTTCGTTCTTTCGGGGCACTCCCGGCAACGTCCTTCTTCTCCTCATCGGGATCGGACTCGGCCCCGACACCATGGGGTCTCTTATCGTCGGGCATGGTGCACTCCTTTTTATATCACCTCGGCCCGCAATGAGGACATATTATGAGTGGCATACCTCGCCGATTATGATACTATACCCGCCGCGTTGAACGCAAAACTGCACCGGATTCAGAACTCTTCCACCTCCGGGAATGCGCGCAACTCCTCGGCCAGGATGGCTTTGTACCGCATCGCTTCGGCCTCGGAATCGGCCTCAAAGCGCAGGCTGAGCGCCGGCTCGGTGTTGGACGCACGCAGCAATCCCCATCCGCGCTCGAACGTGATCCGGATTCCGTCCACGTCCAGGATCGGGTATTTCCCGGCCAGCCGCGCCCTGACCGCCTCGACCACGGCGAATTTGCGATCATCCGGGCAGTGCGGGCGGTACTCCGGAGTGGCGAACATCTTTGGTATCCCGGCCATGATCTCGCTCAGCGAGCGCCCATCCGCCGCGATCAGGTCAAGCAGACGGACGGCAGCATAGAGCGCGTCGTCATAACCGTAATACCGGTCGGCCAGGAAGATGTGGCCGCTCATCTCCCCGCCCAGCATGGCGCCGAGATCGCGCATCTTTTCCTTGATCAGCGCATAGCCGGACTTCCAAATGACCGGAGTTCCGCCCAGTCGCCTCACCTCATCGAATAGCACCTGGGTGGAAAGCACATCCGCCACCACCACCGCACCCGGATTCCGGCTCAGGACGTCGCGGGCAAGCAGGATCAGCAGCCGATCCGCGCTCACTATCTCGCCGCGCTCATCAACCACGCCGAGCCTATCCATATCACCGTCGAACGCGATCCCCAGGTCGGCGCCGGATTCGACGACTGCCCGGCGGAGATCGGCCAGGGTCTCACGGCGCTGCGGATCCGGTTGATGATTCGGGAAGCTCCCATCCGGCTCGCAAAATAGCGGCGTCACCTCGTAACCCAGGCGGCTCAGCAACGCGGGCGCATAAAGCCCGGCCATCCCGTTCCCGGCGTCAACCACCACACGCAACCCACCGATCCCATCGGCGGCATCGGCAATCGCCCTCAAATAGTCTTCCTCGATGCCAGATAGCCTCTCTACCGTCCCAGACCCTGTAACGAAGTCATGCGATTCCGCGATCCGGCGCAAAGCCGCTATCACCCCACCCGTGAGCGTTCGCCGCCCGACACAGAGCTTGAATCCATTGCGATCCGGCGGCAGGTGGCTTCCGGTAACCATGACGCCGGGCGTCTCCCCGTCGCGTGTGGCCGCATAGTAAAGGACGGGCGTTGCAACCATGCCCAGATCGGTCACCCGGCACCCGGTTGAGACCAGGCCATCGATCAGGGCATCGGCCAACTCCGGCGAACTGGCACGGTTATCATGCCCGACGAAGACCGAATCATACCCGGCCCACAGCAGCCAGGTGCCGAACGCACGCCCGATCCTCGCGGCAACGCTTCCCGTCAGGTCGTCACCTGCGCGACCTCGAATATCATTGCTCCGGAATATGTGGGGGTTTAGCGGCATCGGCTTGAAGGTGCGGGTGCGCTGGGCCAACATCACACGGGCGCCGTCGGGCACATCGCGCATCACGTTGATCATGGGGCCGATCTCGGCGCCGCGTCCGATTTTAACGCCGGGCATGGTGGCCGCGTGTACCGCTATGAACGCATTTCGCCCGATGATCGCGCCCAGCTTCTGTCTGCCGGTGCCGATCTTTTGGCCCTTGACGACCGAGTACACCTCACCACGGTCAATGCGCAGGTTGGCGGTTGTACAGCCCGCCGAGAGGTTGACGTTTTCGGCCAGAACCGAATCGAGTGCCCGACAGGTGTGCATCTGGCAACCGTCGCCGATATAGCTACGGGCCACCTCGCTGCAGAACCCGACATTGCAATTCCGCCCGATCATGGACTGTCGCACCAGGGCGTTATTGCCCACGATGGTACCCTCACCTATATAAGCCGGGCCGACGATCGCCGCGCCGGGGAATATCCGCACGCCGTCCTCGATGATCACGTCGCCGCTTATCAGCACCCGCTCGCCGATCGAGGCACTCTCAGAGATATGCTGACCGGATATGTTTTCCAGGAACATGAACATCGCGTCCAGCACGTGCCAGGGGTACTTGATGGCGCTCCACTTACCCTCATAGCGCACCACCTGGTAACGCACCTTCGGCATCAGAGTGGCCATAGCCCGCTCGTAATGGTCATCGGTGGTGATCCCGGCCTCATATTGCATCCGGATCGCATCCAGCAGTTCGGCGGGGTCGGTATGCACGTGCGCGACAATGCTGACCAGATCGCTTGGCTCGGTGCCGGGTTCGGGCTTTTCGATCATGCCCTTGATCCGACCGGTCTCGTCAACGATCAGGTAGCCGCCGGGGAAGTACTCGGTGACGTGGTAACCGGCCAGGTAAGACACCGCCTCCCCGGAGCGATAGGCCTCCAGCATCGAGCGATGAAGCTCAGGCTCGACCACATCGTGCACCTGATTGACGTAAATGGGGGGATTCCCGCGCCCGGCCAAATAGTCTGCCAGCTGCAATAGCGCGTCGCCCATCCCTTTCGGCTCCGGCTGCGTGACGATCTCCATCTCCATCCCCACGCCCGATTCGGCCAGCAAGTGCGATATAGCCTCCCGATTGGCCGGATTGACGACGATCACGCCTTCCCAGAACCCCAGATCGCGGAATACCTCAAGCTGGTGCAACAAGATCGGCTTGCCCATAAACGGTATGAGTGATTTTTCGCTCAGCGGCCAGAGGCGTGTGCTGGCGCCACCGGCCAATATAACCAAAATCGGCGTGTCCAGGGTCATAGATCACGCACCTCCGCGAGTCGTGCCTTGAGCCACGCGATAGGCTCCACTGGCGTCGGGTCGACTTCGTAGGCCATCGCCAGGTAAAAGCTGACGAAATCGCCGTAGTGCAAAGCGCTCATCATCTGGGCCAGCCTGCCCTCACCTATGCCGTCAATGTGGTATACCTCGATCCCGGCGTTGCGCAGCAATTGCTCGGTCAAATCGAATCTGCGGGCGATCCGGGGGGAATCGTACTTTGAGCGCAGCATCACCACGGTCACCCTGTCGCCGATCCACTCCGGGTGCGAGATCCCGACGACGGCATTATGATTCAGCTCCGGCATCACCTCGAATTCCGCCCACGATTTGGAATTCTCATTTAGCTGCGTCTTCCATCTATGCGCGACCGGCCCCATGATCCCGGCGCCATAGACGACCGGAAGCTTCCCGACCAGGGCCAGGGCCATCTGCTTGGCCGGGTTCTGCCCGGACGGTGAGTCGGCATCCAGGGCCGGCAAGTTCCCGCGCATAACGGCCACCGCCTCGGTGACCTGCGATCTTAGCGAGGCCCCGCCCAGGCGTGAGATCAGGCCCAAGATCAAAGTCATCCCGTAACCAAGCGCCGCGCGTGGCTGCGAGCGGTAATCGTAAGTCCAGAGCGGCAGCCCATGCTCACGCGCGAAGGCGGCCAGTTTACCGCCGGTGGTGATCGCGACAAGCTGTGTTTCGCGTTCCAGCGCCATAGCCGATGCAGTTAGTGTCTCCTCGGTGTTGCCTGAATGACTACACGAAATCACAAGGGTCTCCGGCCCGGCGGCAAACGCCGGCAACTCGTAGCCACGCACGCTCACGATCGGCATCCGGAACTCATCCGCTACCAGCGCCGAAACCAACTCACCGCCGATCGCCGACCCACCCATCCCCACCACGACGATGCGGGAGATGCGATCCGGCTCCGGCGGTAATGGATACTCCTGTGCCAATTCCCACGCCACTTCCACCTGATCTGGCAGGGCGCGGATATGACCCAACATGTCATCGGGATCGAATTCGTGGAAAAGAGATGGATCGTCCAGATTCATCCGACATTCCTCCGGGCAGATAAGCGGATATGCAATCGCGGGGATTTTACTTCCGGTCACACCGACGGCCAAAACGCCATCAATACACCCGGGCTTTCACTGCCCGGTCAGGCTTAAGCCCGGAGCGCGTATTCCAGCCGGTCTGTGGGGCAGAGAAACATCTCCTCGAGCCGCCAGAGGATTGCCCGGTCAGGCTTAAGCCCGGAGCGCGTATTCCAGAGCGGCCTCGGCGTGTATGGCGGTGGTATCAAAAAGCGGCACGTCCACATCAGATTCGCGCACCAGTAACGGTATCTCGGTGCAGCCTAATATGACCCCTTCGGCGCCGCGCGAGACCAGGTCGCCGATTATTCGGATGAACCCGGCACGGGACTCGTCACGGATCACACCCGCCACAAGCTCATCGTAGATAACGCGATCCACGTACTCGCGATCGTCGGCATCAGGAATCAGCACCTCGATACCGCGTTCGGCCAGGGCAGCTTTATAAAACTCCATCTCCATCGTAAACCGGGTGCCCAGCAGCCCAACCGTCTTGATGCCGCGCTTCAGGATCGCCTCGGCAACCGCATCCATCAAGCTCAGAACGGGTATCTCGATCCCGGCGCAGATCTCATCCAACACCTTATGCATGGTGTTGGTGGCGATGATCACGAAATCGGCGCCGGCGGCCTCAAGCCTGCGGGCGGCCTCGGTCAGACCTCTCGCAACCAGGTCCCAGCGGCCCTCCTCCGGCCAGTCGATATACGGCTGGAAGGTGACGCTGTATATGACGATCTCAGGGTACCCGTGATCGCCATATTTAGCGGTGTAGGTATGCACGATATGCTCATAGTAAGCGATCGTGGATTCGGGACTCATCCCGCCGAGTATTCCGATTCGTCTTGCCATGAAAGCTCCCCAGAGAAAATCACCAGCCCAGGCCGGATTTTAGCCTCGGCCACGCGAACAGGCAAAGCCTCAACCGGGGAATCGGCCCGGCCCACCCTCACCTGTCCCAATGGACATATCCGGCAGGCAGCACTTGTTTGAATGACTACACGAAATCATGGCCTGGTGAACGGATCGAATAGCTTCTGGTACTCCTGTAACGCATATCGATCGGTCATCCCGGCCAAATAGTCCGCAACCGTACGGTGCAGTCCGTTTTCCTCGATCCGCTTCTGCGTGGTCGGCGGAAGCTGCTCCGGCATACGCACATAAGTCTCGAACAGCCTGCTCAGAATGCGCTCGGCCTTCGCCGCCATGCGCATCACCCGATAATGGCGATACATGTTCTCGTAGAGAAAATCCTTAAGCTCCCGGTTCAACCTGGCAACATGCTCGCTATGGACGACCACGTTATACGGCAGCAACTGCAACTCCTCAACCGAGCGCGGGTCTGCATCCGCAAGCACTCTAGATGTGGCATCCAGCAGATCGTCCACTTCCAGCCCGATCAGGCGGCGGATCAGCCGATAGCGGATCATGTCGGAAAACGGCTCGTCGCGCTTCCATCCGATGCTCTCCCGCAGGACGCGCCACCACCCCAAGTCCTCGGCCTGCTCCGGGGTGATCAGGCCGGAACGTAGACCGTCATCAAGGTCGTGCGTGGTATACGCAAGCTCATCGGCTGCGTTGGCGATCTGAGCTTCCAGGTTGCCACGCTTTTCCGGGTCATAATCCTGCGCGTCCGAAACGTCATACTCGGTCTCGTGTTTCACGATCCCCTCACGAGTCTCCCAGGTGAGGTTAAGGCCGGGCCAGTTCGGATACCTGCGTTCGAGCTTAGTGACTATACGAAGCGCCTGGCGATTGTGATCAAACCCACCGTGATCCGCCATCAGGCGATTCAGCGTCTCCTCGCCGGAATGTCCAAACGGCGGATGCCCAAGATCATGCACCAGACATATCGCCTCAACCAGGTCCTCGTTGGCGCCAAGCGCCCTGGCAATCGTGCGCCCGATCTGCGCCACCTCAAGCGTATGAGTCAGGCGGGTGCGATAGTAGTCGCCCTCGTACGTGACGAAAACCTGCGTCTTATATTCCAGACGCCGAAAAGCAGTCGTATGCACAATACGGTCGCGGTCACGCTGGAATGCAGTGCGATAAGGGGATTCGTCCTCTGGATACTCTCGGCCACGACTATCCCTGCTCTTCATGCCATAAGGGGCCAGGGTTCGCGCCTCAAATTCCTCTATTGCCTCTCGCGTGCGGGTCATCGCAACCTCCGAAAACAAAAGCGCCCTGCTTGAGGCAGGGCGCTCACTCCACGGATGGGTCGCACAAGACTCGAACTTGTGACCTCATGCATGTCAAGCATGCGCTCTAACCAACTGAGCTAGCGACCCAACTCGCCTATATTATACAGGTATACCCCCGAACTTCGCAAGGGGTTTTCCCAACGAATCGGCAAAAAACCAGGAATTCCCCCCCGACGATACCACCCCACACCAGACGGGCTTGACCTGTGCGATACGTCAGGCTACAATGGCCCTGAACCGCAGTGACATCTGCGCTTTCGGCAGGAGGTTATCGTGGGGCGCTGGGAAGGAAAGTACGTCATAGGCATTACCGGCAATATCGCCACCGGGAAAAGCATCGTCCGCAAGATGCTGGAACACCTGGGCGCCTTCGGAATAGACGCCGATCGCCTGGCACACCAGGCAATGTCGCCCGGAGCACCTGCCTACAAACCGGTAGTCGAGACGTTCGGACGCTGGATACTGGACGACAAGGGCAAGATCAACCGCGCAGCCCTGGCAAAAGTGGTCTTCGCAGATCCAGCTGCACTGGCCAAACTGGAAGCGATCACCCATCCCATCATACTCCGCGCCATCAATACCCTGATCAGACGCTCCAAGCATAAAGTAGTGGCAGTGGAAGCCATCAAGCTGCTGGAAGGGCCGCTGCACGAGATGGTGGATACGGTCTGGGTGGTGGACGCGCCGGTCGAAACGCAAATCGAGCGCCTGAAAAAGCGCGGCCTCAGCGAATTGGAAGCCCGCCAGCGGATCGAGATGCAAAGCCCACAAAGCGATAAATTGGCCCAGGCCGATGTGATCATCAAGAACACCGGCTCCATCGAGGATACATGGAAACAGGTGCAAAAAGCCTGGCGCGAGCTGGCAGTGGTCAAGAGCGCCCCACCGGCGCCCGAAAGGGTAACCACGGTCAAAGTGGAAAAGCGCCGGGAAGCCCCGCCCGAAAAAGCAGCCGAAACCGTACAAACATCCCATGCAGCGCCCGGCGAGGAGATCACCGAGGTACACGTCAAGCGCGGGAAGCCCGCCAACGCCGACGACATCGCCGAGTTCCTGAGCCAGATGCGCGGCCAGGAAGTCACCCGCGTGGACGTGATGATGGCCTTTGGCGAAAAAGCATATCTGGTTGCCGAGGCCAACGGCCAATTCGTCGGAATCGCGGGAATGATGGTGGAAGACTTGATCACGCGCGTCGACGAATTCCACGTCAAACCGGACGCACCCATCCGCCCGGTCGTCACCGCTCTGATCCAGGCCATCGAGGACAACTCCCGACAGCTCCAAAGTGAGGTGGGATTCGTCTTCCTGCCGCTTGATACGCCCGACGAGATCGTCCAGGTATTCCTGGACCATAACTATGAGCCGCGCACCCTGGAATCTATCCAGGTGCCGGGATGGAGAGAGGCAGCTAGGGAGTCCATGCCACCAAATACCCGCATCCTGGCCAAGAAACTACGCGCAGAACGAGTCCTGAAACCACTCTAGAATAGGGGATTGGGAAATTGGAACGGATAAGGGAATCCAAACTGGTAGGCCCGGCAATCGAGTGGATGGAGGAGCACCCACGCCTGACCGCGTGGATCGCGCTCTCAATCGGCATGGTGGCGATCCTGCTGTTCGAGGCCCGCGACGTAGGTCTGCTGCCCGGACAGTGGCTCGCCCTGATCGTGGCCACCGTGGCGGTGGCCGGGATCAGCATCTGGATCGTATCCTGGGACGAGGAAGAGGGTGAGACGCCAACCGAGGCCGAACAAGAACCAACCGATGAGGCCGAGGCCGAACACCCCGAAACACCCTCGGAGCCTGAAGAAACCCAGGACGAGCCGCCTCAAGAGGAGTAAGGGCGCAAATCGAGCGCCGGGGCAGCCGACGGCCACAGGCAATGCCCTTCCCTCGCCATGACATCGCCCCTAGATCGCGACATAACCCTACGCGCACTGCGTGAGATCGGATTCGCCGGGGAGTTGCACCTTCACGAGCGAATCGGCTCCACGCAGGACGTTGCCATGCGCCTGATCGAAGCCGGGGCGCCCACAGGCACATTAGTCCTGGCCGAAGAGCAGACCGCAGGGCGCGGACGTCAGGGCAGGAGATGGCACGCCCCGCCCGGAACTGCCATCCTGATCTCGGTCGTTCTGAGGCCAGACCCACCAGAATCCGCCGGACGGGTCACCATGATGGGCGCGGTCGCGGCAGCTCACACCCTACGTCGCTGGTTCGACAATGACGAGGTACGCCTCAAATGGCCCAATGACGTGCTGCTACGCGGTCGCAAAGTGGCCGGGGTGCTGGCAGAAGCCTCATACTCCGGCGGCACCCTCGAAGGCGTAGCCCTCGGCATCGGGATCAACGTGGACGTGGACTTTAGCGACATGCCCGATCTTGCCGAAAGCGCCACCAGCGTAAACGCCGAGGCCAAAACCCCGGTAAAACGCCTTGACTTACTTATCGAACTGGTGAGGAATCTGACAAAATGGCAGGCCATGCTCTCGACAGATTCCCTCTTCCGGGCATGGCGGGAGATGTTGGAAACGCCGGGCAAACATGTACTGGCCGAAGCCCCAGGCGGGGAGATAATAGAAGGCACCGCGATTGACGTTGACGCGGATGGAGCGCTACTGGTGCGAAAAAGTGACGGTGAGATCACCAGGCTACTGGCCGGAGAGGTAACGTTGAGAGGACATCGGCGATGAGCAGAATCGGCTTGGAATGGGAAATCGAGCGGGAAAACGGCTGGGCACCGGTACAGGCAGCCGGCGACGCGAAATCAGGCAGGCATATCCCCACCATCCTGTACCTCGCAATAGGGGTGGCATTGGGAATCACATTGGCCGGACTGGTGATGTTATACCGCCTGCAATGGGCAGACGGTCAGCTGGAAAGCGAGCTGCGGGCGGTCGTGGCCGCAGAAACGGCAGCCATTCGGATCGGAGACCGTGACAGATTCCTGGAACTACAGCGGGGCGACGATGCGACCTGGCTGGCGTTGCAAGAGCGGACGTTCGACGACTACCAGGAACTGAAGCGCTCAGGCGAAGTGGAGCCGGGCAGGCGCATAGTAGAGATCGAGGTATCCGGCCCGCGCGGGCGCGTGGTGCTGGAAGAGAGAATCAACGATCGGGTTTACCACGTCACGTGGTTCTACTGGCGCTATGATGACGGGTGGCGCCACATACCACCCGACGTGATCTGGTGGGGCGATGAACTCTCGCTGGAAGGGCAATCCGTCACCATCCGTTACCGCCGATTGGATGAGCCGTTCGCGGCCCAAATCGCCGCCGATGCGGAATCCTGGTGGCCCGAAGGCGCCGGGACAATCGGCTGCGAGCCACCCCCACACCTGAGCATCGAGGTCTCTCCCGACCCGGCATCAACCGTCGGTTGGCTCCCGGATGATGAGCCAACCCTGCGAGTCCACTCGCCACTGCTTGGCCGGGTTCCTGCCGACGGATCACTGGAACCGGGATTCAGGGCAGAGCTGGCAGATTTGCTGGCCCGACGGCTGGTAGAATGCGTGACCGGAGACCTATCGGCCACATGGCCGGGTGATGCGTACTGGCTGGCCGCCCGGCTATCGGATTGGCTATCCTCACAAATGTACCCCGGAGCCGGCGAAGGCGACTTCATAGCCTCACTGGTATCCGAATTCGGCGCCGACTTCCCGGCCCGCCTGGCCGAAAGCCTCCGACCGGAAAGTGACATCGGCCTGCTTTCCTCGCTATCCGGGGTGCCGCTATCAGACCTACCGGTCGAATGGGCCTCGTTTTTCCAATACCGGCTTGACGCGGAAGCCTACCGGATCGCCCAGGGCAATCAGAACGCGCACCTATCACTGATAGATGCCAGCCACCCACCGGGGCCGGTGCCAGGGGATAATCCCACGGTGGTGGGCGTGGAGTTTTCCCGCGACGTCGCATGGGTCGCCATTGACGTGGATAGGGACGGGGCCAGATGGCAGGACTGGGTGGCATTCCGCACGGTGGACGGCAACTGGCGGCGCACGGCTCAGAACGAGGATTTTTGGGGCGAGGAACGGCTGGAAGGCTTCGGTAGCTTCACAATACGCTATCGGGAGCGCGATGAGGATGCGGTTCGCGGCATGATCGCCATCCTCGGCCCGCGCACGTTGCAGATAGCGCGAGACCTGGGCACCTCAACCGTACCGGTTCGGATATGGGTATGGCCTTACAGCCCACCGGATGAGAACTGGGTGGGCGAGGGGCCGATACTGGTGGCGCCGGAGACACATACACACCCCGCCGACCGGACGTTGGGTGAGTACCTGGCCGATGCGCTCACCGATGACCTGGCCCTGATCCTGATCGCACGGCGGGCCGGCGTTGACGATATGACGGACTACGCGCATCCCCTGCTACAGGCGCTGGCGCGATGGGAACTCAGGCGGCTGGGAACCGACATCGAGTTGCCGGAGCCGGGCCGCGAGGAAATGCGCCGTGCGCTGGAAGACGGGACGTATATGCCCCTATCCGCGCTATGGGAAACGAGCGACTATAACGCCATCACATATTGGGAGTCCGAGGCCCTGATCGCCACGATTGACGAGATATACGGCGAGGGCGGCGTGATCTCGCTGCTGAACTTTTGGACACGATCCGAGACTATGGACGATTGGCTGATCGAGTCCCTGGGCATCTCATCGGCAGGGCTGAGCGAGTCCTGGCTAAACAGGCTACGAGTCCTGGTCGGAGAGTGAGCCGCCCCGGACTGTGACCCCGGCAAGTGCCTCCAGCACGGTTACCACGGCTGAGTTATCCAGCCCGCCGTTGCCGGCTGCCAGCATCGCCCGGTAAAGCTGCTGCACCACTGCGGTCACCGGCAGCGGGACGCCGTAGGCCTTGCCGGTATCCAGCACGATGTTCAGGTCCTTATGCTGCATATAGGCCTTAAAGCCGGGCTTCAGCTCCCGACGTAATATCTGTGGCGCCCGCACCTCAAGCGCCCAACATCTGGCCGCCCCACCGCTTATCGCCTCTACCACCTTTGCCGGGTCTACCCCGCCCTTTTGCGCCAATACCAATG
>JALXEW010000253.1 GCA_027069285.1 Ardenticatenia bacterium
ACCGGTTGATAGTCCAGGATGTCGAGCATACGAGCCAGCGCCTGAGCACTGACCTGCTCGTCGTCTATGATGAGAACGAGGCGCGACATTTCATGCCCCTCTGAGCCAGCTACATGGTTTTGTGCCGCGAATCGGTTTGCCAGAGTATAGTCGCTTTCGGCGAGCGTATCAAGCAATGGCCGGGCGACGCTTTGCCGACGGGGATGGCTCCGGATATAATCCCTATCCGGGGCGCACTGGCCGGGTACGACCCTGCCCGGCTGGAACGCTTTGTTTTTATCGGCAAAGGCAGCCGCGAGAGGGAGACAACATGGGCGAGATCAAGGAGGCAAAGGCAACCCTGATCGGGGGCATGAAGTTCGAGGGATGGGCCGGCAGTGGACACACCGTGATGATGGATGCCGAGGAGGTTCACGGCGGTGAAGGTGCCGGTTTCCGTCCTATGGAGCTTCTACTTGTCGGGTTGGCCGGATGCACGGCGATGGATGTGATCTCGATCCTCCGCAAGAAGCGCCAGGACGTGACCGGTCTCGAAGTCAGAGTCAGAGGCGAGCGGGCCGATGAGCATCCGAAAGTCTACAAAAACATCGAGATCGAATACATAGTCACCGGCCATGACGTTGAAGAGAAAGCTGTGGCGCGGGCGATAGAGCTATCCACCGATAAATACTGTGGCGCTACGGCCACTTTGCGCCATACCGCCGAGATCAAAATCTCCTACAAGATCGTGGATGGCGATTGAGGCGCTTTTGTGCGCAAAGCCCTTCTGGCGTGGGTTCGCCCGTGCCGATTGTGCCGCTCGCGTCGCTTAAGGAGATCGGTATGCTTACCAGAGGTAAGATCCTGGAGATGGCCCCACTTGCCATCCCCGGCATTGATTTGCCGGGGCCGTGGGAAAAACATGAGGGCCAGACGCGCGATACTTTTGTATTGCCGGGCGAGAGGCTGGCCCTGGTAGTGACCGATAGGTTGACTGCGTTCGGCCATATGCTGGGCCTGATACCGTATAAGGGCCAGGTGCTGAATCAGCTGGCTGCGTTTTGGTTTGAGCAGACGGCGGATATAGTTCCAAATCACGTGCTGAGCGTGCCGGACCCAAACGTGACTATAGCGCGGAAGGCGGAGCCGTTACCGGTGAGCGTGGTGGTGAGGGGCTACCTTACCGGCGTGACCCCCACTTCGCTTTGGTACCACTACGAGCGAGGGGAACGCACTATTTACGGCATCAGGTTCCCCGACGGGCTGCGTAAGAATGACGCGCTGCTCCGCCCTGTGATCACAACTGTGCTGCATGGACAACGTGGTCAGGGGGCGGAGTTACTTTCTGCCGACGAGGTGCTCCGGCGCGGCCTGGTGACCCCGAAACTGTGGGAAGAGGTGACCGGCCTGGCGTTGGCGATATTCCGCCGTGGCGAGAAGGTGGCCGAGGAGGCCGGGCTGATATTGGTGGACGCCATGTATGAGTTCGGCACCCTGCCGGACGGTTCCATGATACTCATAGACGAGATACATACCCCCGAAAGCGCCAGGTTCTGGCTTGCCGGGAGCTATGCGGCCCGTAAGGCGGCGGGTTTGGAGCCGGAGAATTTCGATAAGGAATTCATACACCTCTGGCTGGCCGAGCAATGGTACGAGGGGGCCGGCGGCGACCCACCACCACTGCCCGATGATATGATCGTGGCGGTTGCACAGAGGTACATTCAGGTGTATGAATACCTGACAGGCAGGGAGTTCGAACCGGCGCCGTACCCTGCTCAGGAGCGAATACTGGCGGCGCTCAAGCCGTATCTGGAGGGAAAAGATGAGTGATTCCCCGATCCCGATAATAATCAGCTCCGCCGAGGATGAGCAACTGGCCCGCCGGGTGCAACAGGCGCTGGGGAGCTTTGGGCTGCGCGGCGAATTAAGGGCGGCATCTACCTTCCAGAGTCCAGGTCATCTCCTCACCATGCTCACCCAGTATGAAAAAGACCCGCAGGTCAAGCTTTACATAGCCGCAGGCAAATATTCGCAGGCCCTGGCGGCCTTGATCGATTCCATAGTGACCAGGCCCGTCATAGCGTGCCCGGCACCGGGCTACAATTCGATGCCTTTGCCCGAAGAGGCGGGCTGTGCGGTGGCCTCATCGCCGGTGGGGGCCGCCGTCATGGCGGCAAAGATAATCGGCCTGGCAGACCATGCGCTTGCCGAACGTGTGGCTCAGTGGCATCGGCAGCGTACCGAGCGCCTGGTCAACGAGGATGCTAACCTCAGAGCCGGATAAGGGAATTTTGAGGAGAGGGAACTGTGAAGAAGATCTCGGTTGTCGCTGCGGCAGCTTTGCTGATCATGGCCATCCTGACCCCGGTCGGCGCGGAGCCGCCGGGACAGGATGATGTTACCCCAACCCCGCCGCCGTCTACCGGCCCCATGCCGACCGGCGAGGCGGCATCGCTTCCTGTGGGCGAGCTTGTGCTCAACTCCGAGTTCGACACGTCCGGCCCGTGGATGGTGGGCGAAAGTGAGTACCTGATCGCCGGGATACTCAACGGAAGATACCATCTCACCACCACCCGCACGCCGGGGTTGGTCATCTCCGGTATGCTGGACCTGGATGATTTTTACGCCGAATTCGAGGTATATCCACAAGTTTGTCCGCCTGCCGCGTCGTTCGCGCTGGCCTTCCGTGTGGATTCCGAGACGCTGGATCATTATGCGTTCATAATGCAATGCGACGGCAACTACCGTGTGAGAATCGTCCGCCCGACCGCCGGGCCTGGGCCGTTATTGGCCGAAGGCTCGATTGGCTCCTCACTTCAGATCGGCTCTGCCACCCCACATACCATTGGCGTCCTGGGATGGGGCGATAATTTCACGCTTTACTTCGACGGTGAGTCGATCGCGTCTTTCGAGGATGATACCTTCGAGCATGGCGATATAGGTATTCTGATCCAGCCGGAACGCGGCACCCTGGCCCAGATGGTGATAGACGTGGATAATTACAGGGTCTGGGAGCTTAACCCGGAAACCTCTCGGCCAACGGCTGCCGGTGAACGTGTGGAGCTGGGGGTACGCCTCTACGATTTCGGATTTGAAGATTCGTCCGGAGGCTGGTACCTGGAAGGCGATGAGGGCATCTCCGCCGTTTTAGAAGCCGGACAATTGGTCATCCAGGGGCTGGGTGGCACCGCCAGGTACCTTTCCGGCGCGGTCAGCATAGCCGATTTTTACGCCACTGCCGATTTTTATCCGCAAAATTGCCCGGAAGGTGGCGCGTTCGGGATCGCCTTCAGGGCGGGGCCGGGCGTCGGGTACGCATTCCTGGCCGGGTGCGATGCCACTTACCGCGTGGAACGTGTCACAGGTCAGGGCCTCACCGCCACGGTGCTGACGGGGGCCTTGCCTTCTGCGCCGTTCGCCGGGGCCGGATCGCATCACAAGATGGGGGTGCTGGCCCGTGGTTCCCAGTTCACCGTTTACTGGGACGATGTGGCGCTCCAGGATTTCACCGATTCCAGCATAACCCAGCCGGGCGAGATCGGGTTCGCGTTTGTGTCGTCAATCGAGCAGTTGACGGTCGCTGCGGATAACTTGCGGGTGTGGATACTGGCAGCGCCGGTATCGCCCGAAGTCGCCCCAGAAGTCTCTACCGCGCCACCGGTAGAGGTGGACAGGTTGCTTTATAGCTACGACTTCGATGCCCCTCGTGGATGGTTCACCGGCGAGACCGAAACCGGTGGGTCGGCCAGGCTGGAGAATGGGCGATATGTGGTCGAGGTTACCAATCAGCCCAATGTCTTCTGGTCTGGAGCCATAGACCTTTCCGACTTCTACGCCCAGGTCGAAGTTTACCCGGTTGACTGCCGGGAGCACGCCGCATTTGCGCTGGCCGTCCGGCTTGATCCCGATCCCGTGCCTTCCGAGATGTTGTTCCTGGTTGAATGTTCCGGCGCCTATCGGGTTCGTACCCTGGCCGGGGATCAGGCGGGTGAGATATTGCTTTCTGGAGTGGTGCCTGCCCCGCAAGATCAGGCCGATCAAGTCCATGTGATGGGCGTGCTGGCCCAGGGGGACTGGTACACCGTCTTCTGGGACGGTGAGGTGCTGGGAACCGCCGTCGACGATACGTACAGGCATGGGGACATCGGCTTCTTCGTCAAACCGTCGCCGGTTACGCTGGACGGGGCGACTGTGGCCTTCGACAACCTGCGGGTGTGGTCACTGCCGGAAGGTGGTGTTGAAGTCCCGGCGCCAGAGGTCGCGCCGACGCCGACCGAAACCCCGGTTGGCTCCGAATCCGGCGAGGGTGAGACGCCACCACAGGAAACCCCGGTCGGCTGATCGAGACTGTGAGCTGTGGTAAAATCCAGGGCAGCCAATTTAGGCTGCCCTTGTCCATATATGCCGAAGACGGGCATTTGATATGTCGCTTATAACCGCCACCGGATTGGCGAAGTCGTACGGAGCGCTTGACGTTTTCCAAAACCTCTCGGTCGAAATACCACACGGCGCCAGGATAGCACTGGTAGGCCCTAACGGCGCCGGTAAGACCACTTTGCTCCGCATCCTGATCGGCGAGGAAAGCCCAACCGAGGGCAAGATCTCCCGGAAACGCGGCCTGACCATCGGCTACCTGCCACAGGAAATGGACTTTGAGGCCTCTGACAGAGTGCTTTGGGATGAGATGCTGGATGCGTTTGGCGACCTGCTGGCGCTGGAACGCCGGATCGCCGAGATGGAGGCCAAGATGGCCGAGCCGGAGCAGTTCGAGGCGCTTTCGGAACGATATGGGGAAGCCCTGGAACGCTTCGAGCTTATGGGCGGATATGAGTACGAGGCCAGGATACGCCAGGTGCTGACCGGTCTGGGGTTCGGCGAGGACGACTTCCGACGGCCAATGAGTCAGCTGAGCGGCGGGCAACGTACCAGGGCGTTGCTGGCCAGGCTACTCCTTGCCAGGCCAATGCTGCTCGTGCTTGACGAGCCGACCAACCACCTGGACATCGAGGCGATGGAGTGGCTGGAACGCTTCCTGGGCGGTTGGGAGGGAGCCGTCCTGATGGTGAGCCACGACCGTTACTTCATGGATCGCGTGGCCCGCACGATTTGGGAGCTGGATAATGGCCGACTGGATGTATATCGTGGCAACTATAGCCACTATGTGCGACAGCGTGAGGAACGCCGGGCCAGGCAGTTGGCCGAGTACCGCGCCAGACAGGAGTTCATAGCCCGCCAGGAGGAGTACATACGCCGTAACATCGCGGGGCAAAATACCCGCCAGGCACAGGGCCGCCGAAAACGGCTGGAACGCTTGATGCGCGAGAAGCCGATCGAAAGGCCACGCGAGAGGCGGACTATGCGTGTTGAGTTCGGCGATGTTTCCCGTTCCGGCAACGAGGTGCTGATCACCGAGGGGCTGGTGATCGGGTACAGTGCCGATAGGCCGCTCATGCGCCTGCCAGACCTGGTCTTGCGGAGGGGCGAGGTGGCGGCTTTGATCGGCCCCAACGGGATCGGCAAGACCACGTTTCTCAAAACTGTGCTGGGACAGGTCCCGCCCCTCGCCGGGCGGGTGAGGATCGGGGCCGGTGTGCGGATCGGATACGTGGCGCAGGAGCATTCCGCGCTGAACCCGACGCGCAGTGTTCTGGATTCGGTGCTGGATGTGAGCGATCTCACCGTCAGCCAGGCGAGGGATTTTCTGGCGGCTTATCTGTTCACCGGCGATGATGTATTCAAATCGGTCGGCGCTCTCAGCGGCGGTGAGAGGAGCAGATTGGCTATTGCCAGGTTGATACTCACCGGGGCCAACTTCCTGCTTTTGGACGAGCCGACTAATCACCTGGACATCCCGTCGCAGGAGGCGTTCCAGACGGTGCTGGCGGATTTCCCCGGCACCGTTTTGCTCGTCAGCCACGATCGGTATCTGATAGACGCGCTCGCCACGCAGATATGGGAGGCGGCGTCGGTGATGGGGGATAAGCCCGGAGCCGAATCCGCTGCCGAGTTGACCGTCTTTGATGGGCCGTATCGCGAATATCTGGAGTGGCGCCGCGATGTGGATAAAACCGGCGGGGGTGCGAACTTCCCTGCTGACGGCAAATCCGATCGTGAGAAGCCCCCCAGGCGTGGTGGCCTTTCCCCGTATAAGCTTGCGCGGCGCCTGGAAGAGTTGGAGGCCGATATTCAAGAGTTGGAAATGGAGCTTGCCAGGCTGACCGCCGGCCTGGAGAGGGCAAGCGTGGATGGGCATCCAGACCGAATCGCGGAGCTTGGGAAGCGCTATGCCGAAATAGAGGCCATTTTGGAGGCCCGCCTCCGTGAATGGGAGGAGCTGGCCGGGTGATTCAGCCCTTGCCGCGAGATCGCAGCACTTTGCGCACGCTGGAGATCAGTTCCTGTGGCCCGAACGGCTTGGTAATGTAGTCATCCACTTTGGCGATGTGCAGGCCAAGCACTTTATCAATGCTCTGGGCCTTTGCGGTGACTACGATCACCGGGATGTCCTTCATTTTATCGCTGGCCCGCATCTTGTGGAAGACTTCCCACCCATCCATATCCGGCATCATCAGGTCCAGCAGAACCAGATCCGGCTGCTCTTGCTCTATGATCTTCAGGCTTTCCCTTCCCCCCTGCGCCCCAATAACCTCGTAGCCGGCCCGTTGCAGGATGAGCTGCACAAGCTCGATCATCTCCGGTTCGTTTTCGACGCAGACGATCTTGACATGGTCTGCCACCGTATTACACCTCCAAGCGCGAAACTGGCCTATAGGTTAAAACTGGCTACCTTCTGGGATTGTACTGATGTTAATTGGGCTGCGCAAATCCGTGAAATGGCATGGTTTGAAATGGGTTTGAGGCAGATTCCCTTGACAAGTCGGTCGTAATAAGCCATACTGTACCCGGCAACGGGCATTGATGCCGATGCCTTCCACGGGGCGAATAAGCCGATGCGCAATCCTCATGGGTCAGTGCCCGATTCTTTATCGGCCAGGGCGTCGTAACAGGCGCCGCCATCGAGAAAGGAGAGGTGGCCCGCAAAAAGAGCCGATTCCTTAAGTGCGTTTTCTATCCTCGCAGCACTCCTTGTGAAGGAGGAGAGTTCCATGAAAAAGCGAATGGGTTGGTTGTTTACAGGCGTTTTGGTTGCTGCCTTCCTGCTCGTCCCGTTGGGCGGGGCGTTCGCTCAGGAGGAGCCGGTCACGTTCATCTTCGGTCGCGGCGGCGACTCGGTTCAGCTTGACCCCGCAGTCGTCACCGATGGCGAGTCCTTCCGCGTGACCAACCAGGGCTGCGAAAGCTTGCTGGGTTACGACCGTGAGACCACGAACGTGATCCCGCGCCTGGCCGAGTCCTGGGAGTCCAACGAGGACGGCACGGTTTGGACATTCTACCTGCGCCAGGGCGTCACCTTCCACGACGGGACTCCGTTCAACGCCGATGCGGTCGTGTTCAACTTCGAGCGCTGGCGGTTCACCGATAACCCCTACCACTTCGCCGAGCAGGCGTTTGAGTACTACGACTACATGTGGGGCGGCTTCGATGACGATTCCATAATCGAGAGCGTCGAGGCGGTGGATGAGTACACCGTGCGCTTCACGCTCAAGGAGCCGTTGGCCCCGATCCTGGCGAACCTGGCAATGCCAATGTTCAGCATCGCCAGCCCGACCGCCATCCAGGAGTACGGCGCCGACTATGGCACCCCGGATGTGGGCTATGTCTGCACCGGCCCGTATAAGTTCGTCGAGTGGGTGACCGACGACCACATCACCCTGGAGCGCTACGAGGACTATTGGGGCGAGATCGAGGGTAACGTCGAGCGGATCATCATCCGCGTGATCCCCGATAACTCCGCCCGCTTCGCCGCACTCCAGGCGGGCGAGATCCACGCGATGGAGCAGGCCAACATCGAGGACCTGCAGATCGCCGAGGAAAGCGATGATATGTACGTCCTGACCCGCCCGGCGCTGAACACCGCTTACCTGGCCTTCAACTACCGCATCCAGGAGTTCCGCGACGTGCGGGTGCGCGAGGCCATCTCGCTGGCGATCGACCGCCAGGCCATTGTGGACGCCTTCTACGGCCAGTACGGCGAGGTCGCCAACCAGTTCCTGCCACCGGTCATCTGGGGCCGCAATGAGGACATCCCGGAGCCGGAGTATAACCCGGAGCGCGCCCGTGAGCTTCTGGCCGAGGCCGGGTTCCCCGATGGCTTCAGCGAGGTTCACGTCCTGGCGGTTGACGAGGAAACCAACCAGGTGATCGAGGACGAGTTGGTGGATACCATCCCGGTGCGCCTGTACTGGATGCCCATCGTCCGCTTCTACTATCCAGATCCGGAGGGCATTGCCCAGGCGATGGCCTCGTACCTGGCTGACATCGGCATCGAGGTCGAGCTGACCCAGGCCGGCGACTGGGCCACATACCTGGCCGCCCGCCGTGAGGGTGAGCTGCTCGGCCTGTATCAGCTGGGCTGGGGCGGCGATAACGGCGACCCCGATAACTTCCTGTGCTACTTCTTCTGCGGCATCCCCAAGCCGGAAGAGGGCTACTATGACAACCCGGAGGTTGAGGAGTTGCTGATGACCGCCCGCGTCACGCCCGATCAGGATGCCCGCGCCGATCTGTACTCCCAGGCCAGCTGGCTCCTGTATGAGGACGTGGCCCGCCTGTGGATCGCCCACAACCGCACCCCGCTGATCTTCTCCAACATGGTCGAGGGGTACATCCCCAACGCGGTCGGCACCGACCTGTACCGCTTCGTGACCATCGTTCAGGATTGAGTGGGGTAACTCCGCAGGACGTTAGTGGGGGCGGCCTGCGGGCCGCCCCCTTAAACTTTGCACGTTGAGCTTGCCAAAGCACCTGGGCCAATATATACTCTGCCAGGTTGAAAACCCGGATTGGCCGTCGGCGTCCTTGCTCTCTAGATAGAGGGGTATCACGTGGTACGCTATATCATCAGACGCCTTTTTGAAACCATACCGGTTCTGATAGGCGTATCCATCGTAGTCTTCTCGTTTGTGCATCTGATCCCCGGTGATCCGGCATTGGTCATGCTGGGCGAACGCGCCAGCGAGGAAAACGTCGCCGAATTGCGCGAACGCCTGGGGCTTAACGAACCGTTGCCGGTTCAGTATCTGGTGTTCGTGGGCAATATACTGCGCGGCGACCTGGGCCGCTCGATCCAGGGCAATAAACCGGTGGCCGGCGAACTTGCCAGGCGATTCCCCGCCACGATGGAGCTGTCGTTTATATCCCTGTTCCTTGCCTCGATCCTGGGCATCCCGATAGGAGTGATCTCCGCAGTCAAGCGTAATTCGCTGATAGATACCGCCTCGATGGTCGGGGCATTGGTCGGCGTATCCATGCCTATATTCTGGCTGGGCCTGCTGCTGATATTCATCTTCGGCGTCTACCTGGGCTGGTTGCCGACCGGTGGCAGGCTTGACGTCACCATGGACCTGGAGCCGATCACCGGCATGTATACCATTGACTCGCTCTTGCGTGGCGATTGGGATGCGTTCGGGAATGCCGTTAAACACCTGGTGCTGCCGAGCATCGCCCTCAGCACGATCCCGTTGGCGATCATTGCACGCATCACCCGATCGGCGATGCTGGAGGTGCTTCACCAGGACTACATCCGCACCGCAAGGGCCAAAGGCCTGCACGAAAAGGCCGTGATCTTCCGTCATGCATTACGCAACGCCCTGTTGCCCGTCGTGACCGTGATCGGCTTGCAGATGGGCACGTTGCTTTCGGGCGCGGTGCTGACCGAGACCATATTCTCCTGGCCGGGGATTGGGCGTTGGCTCTTCAACTCGATCCAGGGCCGGGATTACCCGATAGTCCAGTCGGTCAGCCTGGTGATCGCGCTTATATTCGTGCTGGTTAACCTGCTGGTGGACCTCTCGTATGCCTGGCTGAATCCGAGGATCAGGTACGAATGAGCCAAACGCAGTCAACTCAGTCAACCGCGTCGGTTCCTGCATTGGAAAAGGTTACCGAACTTCGTCCGTACCGCAGCCCCACACGGGATATAATTGAAAGGCTGCTGCGCAATAACAGCGCCAGACTCGGCGGTATCATTGTGATCCTGTATCTGTTAACCGCAGTGCTGGTGCCGGTGTTCGATCATTATGATGCGCTCCGCGACCGTGACCTGCGAGCGCGCCTGAAAGCACCCGATTGCCTGATCGGCTGGGTCAGCGACCACCTGGCCGGCAAGGAAGAAATACCCTCACTGTTTGAGTACCCCTGTGAGCACCCGTTCGGCTGCGACGATCTGGGACGCGATGTTCTGAGGCGCGTGGGCCACGGTGCCAGCGTCTCATTGGGGGCAGGGGTCGTTGCCGTCGCGATCTCGTTGATCATCGGGGCCTCCATCGGTGAGCTTTCCGGCTTTGCCGGCGGATGGGTGGATAGCGTCTTTATGCGCATCATGGATATAATGCTCGCCTTCCCGACCTTGCTGCTGGCCATAGCGATTGTGGCCGTCCGTGGTGAGGGGCTGGTCAATGCCATGATCGCCATCGGCGTCGTTGGGATACCCACGTATGCCAGGCTTGCCCGCTCGATGGCCATCTCGCTGCGCGAGGAGGACTTTGTGATGGCCGCCGAGATGGTCGGCGCCAGTAACTGGCGCATCCTGCGCGTGCATATACTGCCGAACAGCCTGGCGCCCCTCATCGTGCAGAGCACGCTGGGAATGGGCACGGCGGTTGTCGAAACGGCGGCATTGGGCTTCCTGGGGCTGGGGCAGCAGCCGCCGTACCCGGAACTGGGCAAGATGCTCGCCGATAGCCAGCAGTACCTGAGCGCCGGTAAGTGGTGGGCGATGTTGTTCCCCGGCCTGGCGATCATGCTCAGCGTGCTGGGGTTCAACCTGCTGGGGGACGGCCTGCGCGATACTCTCGACCCGCGCCTGCGCGGCGTTGACTGATAGCGGAGTCGGGTTTGCCACCCACCCGCCCCTGGCCGGGTGCGGGACATCTGCCCATGAGGATCGTGATCTATAAGCCGTGCTGCATCGGCGACGTGATCTTGACAACGCCGTTGCTTGCGGCGCTGCGTCGCGCTTATCCGCGTGCAACCGTGCATTGGATCATTGGCCCCTGGTCTGCCGGCGCGGTTAAGAATCACCCTGCATTGGACTCCACACTTGACGCCGGCCAGGAGGTGAACCCTGCTGCATCCCTGCGGGGGTTTATGCGGCTCTATAAGCTCTTCCGGGCCGGGCGATATGACCTGGCTGTGGTGCCGGTTCGCTCCGTATGGGCCGGGCTGCCGCCGCTATTGGCCGGAATCCCGCGCCGCGCCGGACTCGATAGCGGTGGCCGTGGACTTGCGCATAACATCCGGGTGAGAGTATCGCTTTCCGAGGCCCGGCATGAGGCTGAGATATACCTGGATATAGCCCGTGCGCTTGGGATCGAGACCGACGGGCTTTGGGCGAGCTTCCACCCGACAGATGCGGCAGTTGAAAGGGTGGACGAGCTCCTGCGGAGGCTTGGGATCGGGCCGAATGAGCCGCTTGTGGCGCTGCATCCCGGTGGGGGTCGGAATCCGGGTATGGTCATGGCCGAGAAGCGCTGGCCGATCCGAAACTTCGCCGAGCTTGGGGCCAGATGTGCTGAGCGTTGGGGTGCGATTTTGCTGGTCTTGGGCGGTCCGGGCGATCTCGATCTGGCGCAGGGGGTGCTGGATGAGTTGCCGGTTCGCGCCCTCAACCTGGCCGGTGAGTTATCCCTGGACGAGATCGGCGCGCTTGGCCGCCGTGTGATGCTATACGTCGGCAATGATACCGGCGTCACGCACCTGGCCGCTGCGGCTGGCGCCCGCACGATTATGATATTCGGCCCATCCGACCCGCGTAGATATGCCCCGTATGTGCCGCCGGAGCAGGCGCGGGCGGTATATAAGCCCTTCCCCTGGCCGGAGGGGGGAGTCGGCGCGGGACGGGTGCCGGATTTCGATTGGGGGCGTCATGGGGTGGGCGTCGCCGAGGTTTGGGAGCAGGCCGTTGATCTGGTGGAGGGTAGCTTATGACACGAATCGGATACATCGGATTGGGACTTATGGGCGCCCCGATGGCCCGTAACCTTATGAGGGCAGGCCATGAGCTGGTGGTGCATAACCGCAGCCGCGCGATAGTGGACGAGTTGGCGTCCGAGGGCGCCATGCCTGCCTGGTCACCGCGAGAGGTGGCCGAGCAGGTCGAGGTGATATTCACGAATTTGCCGGATTCGCCGGATGTGGAGCAGGTCGTCTTGGGCGCCGATGGGATCATCGAAGGCGCCCATGAAGGCCTTATATACGTGGATAACAGCACGATCAAGCCGGAGACGGCTCGCCATATAGCGGCAAGGCTGGCCGAGGTAGGGGTTCAGGCACTGGATGCGCCGGTCAGCGGCGGTGATGTGGGCGCCCGTGAGGGCACACTCGCGATCATGGTGGGCGGGCCGCGAGAGGCGTTCGAGAGGGTGTTGCCGCTGCTTGAGGCGATGGGCAAGACCATCACATACGTTGGCGAAAGCGGCGCCGGCCAATTTGCCAAAGCCTGTAACCAGATCATAGTCGCCGGGACGATGGCCGTGATGGCCGAGGCATTGGTA
>JALXEW010000254.1 GCA_027069285.1 Ardenticatenia bacterium
GCATAGACTTTATTGATAGATTTATCCCAAAGAATCGCCTGCATGTTGCCATAAGGTTTTTTTAACTGGCGAAGGTGGTGACCGCGTTTTTTTAAGGCTTCAATCTCCCCCGCCCCCAGTCCGCCGGGTTCATATTGAATTTCATCCGGTAAATATTGGTGGTGGAAACGGGGCCAGCCCACCCAGGTTTGCGGCAACATTCTGTCAGCGAAGTCCAGGACAGCCAAAGTCACCATGGAGATTATCCGGCTGCCACCCGGCGTGCCCAGGATTCCTACCCGCGTGTCGGTCTCCACGAAGGTGGGCGTCATGCTGGAGAGCATGCGCTTGCCAGGGGCAATGGCATTGGCCTCTCCCCCCACCAAACCATACAAATTGGGAACACCGGGTTTGACGGCGAAATCGTCCATCTCACCAGCAACGGCCCTGTCAGCAGCGGATAAATCCGCCGCCTGGATTCGGGCCCCCGGCCCAGGCAGCGCATTCCATGCGCTGCCGTCGCGCTGCCACCGGCGCCGCCACCGGTCACCTCGGCACCCGGTCGGGGTGGCGTCTATGTTGTCCAAGAACATATTGCCTCGCGGCATCTAAATTGCGTTCGCTAATAGTACGAATGTCGTACCCTTTGCTCCAGTACAATGTGGCATCAAGTTCCTCGGCGTGGTTGACCGCATAGGAAGCGCTGCCTTTCAAATCGTGGACCACATCGGGGAGATAGTGCGTGGGACGAAGGCTCAGGAGGAAATGGACGTGGTCGTTTACCATGCCAAGCGCCAAAAGATGAACACCCAGTTCCTCGCATTTTCGCTCCCAATGCCCGCGTAAGAATGCCTCCACTTGCGCGGTGATGAAAGGCTCGCGCTTCTTTGTGGAGATGGTGAGCATATAGTACAGGGCATAACTCACGTTCCCCGATGGTCGCTCCATAACACGGCGTGACATTTAGGTCTCCTGACGCTTGACGGTAGCTGAGGCAACGGATAAATCCACCGCCTGGGTTCGGCCCCCCGGCCACCGGCAGCGGCCCCGTCAGCAGCGGATGAATCCGCCGCCTGGGCTGGGGCCTCAGACCCAGGCAGCGCATTCCATGCGCTGCCGTCACGCCGCCATCGTGCCGCCACCGCGCTGCCGTCACGCCGCCATCGTGCCGCCACCGCGCTGCCACCGGCGCTGCCGTCGCGCCGCCTGGGGCTGAGACTCCGTCATTCTTGCAGGTCTCCCTCCCCCTCGCGCGGCTCGCGGGCATACCCAAAGGCCACCAGCAGGTTGGCGACCGTCTGCGAACCGAACCTATCAACCAACTCGACCACCTGCTGAATATCCTCGGTGGTGACTGGGGAGCGATGCACCGGTGGCTTACCTTTGTACCGCTCGAAAATCTGCATCGTCTCCCGGTTGTAATCGTGCAAGAACTCACTGAGAGCCTGGATGAAACGGTCCGGGTAGGCGGCCTGACGCAGCAACTCGGCCCCCAGACCGTAACGGATATCGTAGGGGCCTTTCTGCCCTTTGGCCTTGAAATACTGCGGGATGACCGTGCTGCGGCGGATGGCCGCGGCGACGTTCTGGAAACCGGGGTTATCCAGAATCGGCTTGAGTTTGCCATCGTGACCCATAATCAACACCTCCAGATTAGTTGTCGTGAAGCGGGGCGACCACTGTCCCCTGTTCATCCGCGACATCGTCAACCGGGCGTAGCCGGCAGCGAACTCGAAAAATGGCTGCAGGTCGTGGGCGGAGAGGAAATCGCGGTAAAGTTGCAACAGCCGGTACTCGTCGGCGTTGCGCTCTTGGAGACTATCCACTACCCGCCCGTGCTCGTCCAACAAGGCGCGGTAAGCCTGCCCGCGTGCTTCATCCTCGACCCGCATCCAGCGCGGCAGGCCGATCTCGGAAAGGTTGAGGACCGCCACCGCGCTCCCCATATCCTTGTAGAACGCCCCGGACAGCCCGGAGACGTAATCGCCCGGCTCCTCACCGAAGCGGACATCCACCAACTGCCCGGCCAGCCACTGCTCAAGGAACGTGTCGGTGTAACGCAGCGCGGCCAGCACGTCCATCTTGACCGCCGTACTGCTCCACATCGCCCGGTTGAAGCGGTGGTACACCTTATCGTGCGTGTCCAGCGTGATGTTGACCGGGCGCAGGACGTAGGTCTTGCGGTCTTGAGGAGGGCGACCGGGTACAGGCTTGGGCGGTTTGACGATGCGCGGTATACCCGCCCGCCGCATGCCCCAGAACTTGAGAAATTCGAGCAACCAGAAGGATTTGGGATTCCCCAGAGCAGGACCGTCCGCCTTGGGGCGGTTGATCCCCTTGCCCATCGCCGGATTGAGCACCTGAACGGGGGTGACGGTTGTCAGCGAGATGGCATGCTCCTTCGACAGCGATTTCCACTTCTGCACGGCAGCCTCCGCATCGTTCGGCGTGGTGGCGAAGAGGGCCAGCGACAACCGCAACAGGTCGGGGAAACAGGCACGACTCTCGTACCAGGCGGAGAGTACCTTGCTGTAGGCACTGATGGCTCCCATCTGGTTGATCTGGGCCAGGACGTCCCAGTCGGGGCGCGGGGCCAGGGCGTTGACGGCGGCCAGTTCGGGGAACTCGTCCACCGTAGCACCGGGACGGCGGGCCTCCTTGGAAAGTTGCCCACGAGCCGCGAAGTATTCGCTGCGGCGCTCCCGTTCAGCGGCGTAATCCACCACCGGCCCCGGCCAGCCGTCGGGCGGGCCCTTCTTACCGGTCTGGATGTAGGGCAGGTCGCAGAACCAGGGGATCTGCTCGAAACCCGGCCTGACCGGCTTCTCCAGGGCGATGGTGTAGACGCTGCCGGCGTCCCTTATCCGCACCGTCGCCCCGCCGACGTTGGCCCGTAGCAGCCGCTCCAGCAGCGAGGCGACGCCGTAGGCCAGGAGGATGTCGGCGAAGGTGTCGGTGGTTTTGTCTACGTGGTAGGTGGATTGGTACATAGGCTGCTCCTTTTCGCTCTTCGCCTGCTGCCTGCTTCACTTGACAGCGGTCAGGCGTCATCAACGGTCGCTTCCCACACCCCGTACTCTCCAACGCGCACCCGTATTTCCTCACTCACCACTGCGCCAGGGGCGTAAGCCACGTTGACCTGCCGGGTCAGCCCGTACCCGCCGCTTTCTCGCCGCTCCCACCCCACCAGCGGCTCCACCGGCCCAATGATCCCTGTCACGGCGTTATCGCCGGCAGCGAGGGCGTGGGCTGTTATGCGCCTCTTGGCAGGTACAGTGATGACAACCTCGTCGTTCGCCACGCATTTCAGGTCGCCGATGACTTTTTTCTCTTGTTCCTCCTGGAGCAGGCGAGTCTTGCTTCCTATCTGCACCCTGCCCCAGCCGTACCCCTGCTCACCGCCCAGGGCAAAAGACCGGAGCGACTCCTTCCAACGGGCAACATCGGCCGGCAGACTGTCTCGCACCCACAAGTCACCGATTAGGTAGACCGGCTCCCCCGTGCGCGTCGTGGGCGCGATGAACTCGACATCGTGCAATGTGCCGTCCTGCGCCGCTCTTCGGTCGTGCTCCAACGCCGTGCTGCTCAATCCTCCGAGGAAGAGGTAATCAAAGTCCTCGTCCCCCCAGGGAAAGCAGGGTAACTCGCCATCCAGAGAAGGCCAGAGGTAGCCGAAACGGAAATGTTCCCGCACCAGGTCCCCAATGCGCCGGTACTCGCTGCCCCGACTGCCGTTGTGATAATCCCGTGTCAGGCGGGCGGTGAGCGCGGCCCAGAGGTTTTTGCCCGGCACGTAGCGGCGAGTCTCCATCAGGTTGCCCGACTTCCGATAACCAATGTGCAACGGGCTGCGCAGGCGGAACACCAGGCGATAATGTTGCCAACCCATCTCAACCTCCTGCCGCCTTGGCCCCGTAGCGGGCGTAGATGAGCGTCTGTTCGTAGAGGTCGCGGACGAGGAGGAGGGTATCCAAGTCCCCCGTCAAATCGGCAAATTCCCGCAACAAGACACTCTTCTTTTCGTTGACCCGATCGTAAGTGATCTCGCCCTGCGTTCCGTCAGCACCCATTGCCTTCAATGCCTGTACGGGCTTCCTCAGCGGCCATAACTGCGCTATGACTTCGCAGGCTACTCGCTCCTCCGAGGACATTTCACCGGCTTGGCTTTTGGAACCGCTTCTACTCAAGACGAAGAGAGCCATTGCGTACACACCCTGGGATTGCAAAACGCCGAGAGTTTTGGTGACAAAGCCATCCACATCTTTGGAGGCCACCACATTGTCCTTCTTCACTCTAGCCCCGATCACCTGTGTGATCTGCTGCGCGGTTTTGGCTGCCAAATAATCGAGTGTTGGCTTGTTCATAAGGATACCTCCCGATGAGCGATCTTGCGTACCCGTCCAAAGCCCCGCGTGCCCATCCCGCCGACGCCCAGGTGTTCGGCCCACTCCAGGCCGGCAGTGACGACATCGGCCGGCCCTTCCTCTCGAGCCTGGTTTTGTTCCTGCTTTCGCCAACCCTGACCGGGCTGAGGCATGGACCGCTCCTCATATAGACGCAAATCCTCATCAATCCAGCCGAGCACTTTCTGTCTGGTATCATCCAATGCCTGCTCCCCATCCTTTTTCCTCCACATCCTCCACTCTTTGAGCAGCGTCTCCGCGGACTCGGTGCTACTTTGTAGCGTGTCTCGCCATCCTTCTAACCGCTGCTTGGTTGGAAACGCCCCCCGATAATCATCCACCACCACATCCATCCACAGGAACGTAGCGCGTGGGATAGCCTCGTAGGTGAACAAGGCTCCCTCCTCCGCCGCCCCGGTCTCTGGATTGATGGCGACCGACGTGCGCACCTCCAGGTTGGAGTTGACGACCTGGGAGAAGAGTTTGTTGGAGATGAGGACAATGCGTCCCTTGATGGTGTCGGGGATGTCTGACGGCAGGTCGTTCAGGCTCAAGTCGCCCCCCTTCTCCACCATCAGCCAGCCCAGGTTGAGATGCTTGTGGTCTCCGGTGATGCCGCTCCATTTGGCTTTGTAGTCGTCATCGTCGTCCACCTTCTGCCCCTCAATGCCGAAATCGGCCAGTGCCGAGGGGCTGGTGACCCACACCGGCCCGGCCATCGAGTAGACCGGGAAGAAGAGCAGGCGGGCATCGCCGATGGAGACGACGCCGGCATGAGAACGCTCGCCGGTGATCGCGCCGAAGGTGTAGCAGATGGGGCAGGTTGGCCGACCGCAGTGACCTTCCCGGCCATCCCGAGACTGTCCCTGGCCGGCGCAGCGGCGCTTGCCGTAACGATAGGCAGCGTAGGAGCGTATAACGCCGCTCAACGATGTGCCCGGTATCTTGGGCAGTTTCGTCCCCGGCTCGCGGACGATGCTGTTGTCCACCCGCCCCAACCGCGTGCCTCCGGTGCCGATGTGGACCGGGTCAACGGTCATCAGCAAGTAACGATACGTGTTCATCACTTCCTCCTGTCTGTGTTTTCAACAGTTCCCATATCTCACGGGCTAGAGGGTCCTCGCCGCTCATCTGAGCGTTATGGCGGTCGAGTTCCCAACGTCGAGGGTTTTCCTGTATGTACTGTCTGATGGCGTTCAGTGCCCGCTCGGTGCGGATGATGTGTTCCCAGTAGTTGCGTTGCCAGACCGGTGCGCCGGGCGTGCCGCGCAGGATGTTGATGCGTCGGGTGACGGCGGATTTGAAGGCGCGGACGATGGTTGGGATGGATCCAGGCACAGGTTTGCCGAATTGTTCCGTGGTAGGGCACGGCGCCGCCGTGCCCCTACGCGCCGCCGTGCCACTACGGTATCATCCGCGATCCAGATGATGCCATGGATGTGGTTGGGCATGACCACGAATTCATCATCATACAACCTGACGTATGGCCGCACCTGTGCCGTGCGGAACCATTCCTCCCGTACAATCCCTCCCAACTCGTTCTCCTGCATCCCGCTGTCCATCACCGTGCCGAACAGATGTTCCCGCCCGTAGGTGCATATGGTGACGAAATACGCCCCCGGCTGGGTGTAATCATACCCCTGCAACCGGATTGACCGCCTCCGCCTCACGCCGTTTCCCCTTCACAACGACGACTCGTCGGGTCGGCCTGCTGTTTCATCACGTGATGATACAGTTCCACCACGTCGGCGATCCACCCGCGTACAGCGTACCCGGACCAATCATCCAGCCATTTATCTCGATCATTCCCCCATGGCTCTTCCCGCCATTCGGCGTTGACGAGCACGTCACGGCAGAACTGCTTGAACACTCCATCGTCATCCCCGTCAATCTGCCACTCATCCCTTTTGCTCTCGATCAGGCTGTTCAGAGCGTGAATCTGGGTCATTGTTAAACAAGACGAGAGAGTTCGCCAGATGGCATCCAGCGCGTCCAAATCGTCCAACAAATAGGGGCGGCGGGGAAGAGCACAGCGACGACCATTTCCGTTGTAGGCAATCTCGAACCGTTCGCCAGACGAGCCCAGCCAGACATAGTCCAGCGTGGCCGGAGTGAAGTAAACGATGTCGCCTTCTTCGAGTTCCCCCGCGTGGACGAGCCAACCGGTCCGTGGATTGCCGTCGGCATCGGTATTGAAAGGATTGGGAGCTTCAAAATAGCGTCGCCGCTGTGGATTGGCGTCGGCGGGATTTGCCTTTCCATCCCTGTCCCGTTGCCAGAACACATACGGATACCAGTCGTCGGAGGTGTCTCCATCGCCCATCACGGCAGGGACGTACCAGGTGAGCCGACACCCATCCTTCTCCAGGTCAATCTCACGCCACCGGGCAAACTGGCCTTGTGCATCTGTCTGGAACCGATCTGGTAGCGTTCCTCCGTTGGCGGGCTGCTCGCGAACATTCACGACCTGCCAGCCGTAGGCCGATGCTGTCTGCTCCAACATCCGCCGTCCGGCGTCCAGCACGGCCCGCAGAGGCAAATGCGCGTCCGCGTAGACGATGCCCAGGTGCAGCGGCAGCCGGTTGCGCACCTTGCCCATCTCTCGTTCGTACCTGATCCTGATGGCCCGCACCACATCGAGGGCACGGTCGGCGGGAACGAGGGCCATGAAGGTGCGCGGCTCGGCGAGGATGGGGATAGCGGTAGAATAGGCAACGTCTTGGTGATCCGTCCTGATTATGCTAAAGCCAGAGAGCAAATTCAGCGTTCTTCCGGTTGCTTTTGCTTCTGGATTCCTTAGAACGGGCTTCCAGGGAATCCTATCTTTGACAAAGTCCTCGACAAAGATCGCTGACGTATCGGGGTTACTGTACAACTCTCTTGGTGCGCCAAGCAACCTAGCGACATACTCTAAATTGTCAACGCTTATCAGATAGCCCTGGTGGTCTTCCTGGGGAGGTACCCAAACCACATCAATTGACGTTGGTCCCAGTTTCATCTCATACGCATGGTACTCTCCCAGGTCTGGCTGCGCGTTCAGGTAAAAGCGAATACGTCGGCGATCATCCCGGATCATACTCGCCATCTCGCGGTTGACTTGCTCCCAGAACTCGGCCGTTGTTCGCCACACGCGGTGAATGCGTGCAAACGTCGGTGGCTTCGCGAGCCAGCGACCATCCTTGTCGGTACCGACAGCCATAGAACGAACGAGTTGGCCAGAAATCCAATCGTCCATAGAGAAACGACCAACGATAAGGGCCAAACGCCCATTCACATCGGCGACCTCATCAAGCCAAATTGTACTGTTGGGTTGTGTAGCCCATTCTTTTGCTCGACGCCCGCGGCGGGCCAAGCACACGCCACAGAGACGGTGCTCCCTGGCCTTTTGTGAGGTTACAAAAGAGGGCAAACCCCCTTCCAAATACCCTATGGGTCGCAAACCACAGACCGCGCACCGTTCCTCCGAAGTGTGCCACCACCCCTGTACCGCTTCGGGCTGTGGCACGCTGATGGGTTCTTCTTCCCTGAGCACTTCTTGCAAATTCAGCTTTTTCCCCCGTTGTGGTGCCCCCACACAGACCTGTGGCCGAATGTCTGCAACCCCGTAGAGGTAGACGGGGCGAGTCCACGTTTGCATTCCCGTTGGCTTGCTGAGAGCCTTGTGTATTCGTGAAGCGATTTCGTCACGCAGTTGTTCTTGGGGGTAGCCTGGCAATTCAGGGATGACAAACACCAAGCCATGTTCATCACTATAAACCTTTGAGCCTATGGGTAACTCCACTTCCAGAAGATGCGTGATCACCTGGTAAGCCTCGTCGAGAAGGCGTTTGCGAGCGATTAGATCCGAGACCTGACGCGCATGGGAAAGGAAATCCCAGGCATCCAGACGCACGGAAAGAAGGCGCCATCGCATATCGGCCGGTGTAGGAATTCGGCCTATGAGAATGGCCTGGGCTATGGCAGACTTGAAAAGCGCAGCAATAGACTGCACATAATCAAGTAGGCTGATTTCATTAAACGGCAATCTGGCATCTGCCACTCCCGTCCCCAATGCCTGAAGACGTTCCACAAGTACCGTTCGATGGGCTAGAGGGTCTTGCCATACACTTGGCACCACCTTAACAATACGGCGGCGGTTTTTAGGCCAATCTGGCCAGTCTACAGTGGCTATGGCCTCATATCCGAAAGCGGTAGATAACCTTAAATCACCGAGATTGTATTTCTGCAAGTTTTCTCTTTTATCGTCGCTCTCTTCTTCATCACGCTGGCGGTATCGTCCATCAGGAGTGTACCCACTCTTTTCCTGACCCGACACCTCGCCGTGAGCGAGGATCAACAATGCAGGGAGTAAGTGATCCAAGGAAGGAAACACATGCGAAAGCAAATAAATTCTGTGGTAGTCGGGATCATTATCATCACCCGGATTGTATTGGTTATTACGGGGTTTCTCAAAAAAATCCTCCCAAAACAGAGTGAGCAGGTCAGCGAGCGGCCAGGAAATGCCTACCTCCGGGATTTTGAGTTGTAACTGGCGCCACAGATTCTCGCGCCTTCCTGCCGCAATCCGCTCACTTTGGCAGATTTGCTCGAGATTCCTCTTGAGCTCATCCTTGCGTTGCTGAATATACTCGCCCCGTTTGCGCTCTATCAACTGCTTCCATCCTCCAGGAAACTTCTCCCGCCATTCCGACTCTTTCTCCTGGATTCGCTGCTCCGCATACGCTTCAATCTTCGTTCGCTGTTGCTGAGCCAGAACCTCCTCTCTCTTGGGTTGATCCGCGAAATATAAGGGGCCCCGCCGTCCGATAAACTCGTGCAGAGTGACCACAGCTTTCTCGCATGAAAGAATACCTTGTTGCCGAATCCAACTTGCAATCTGTTGCTTAAAGGCGTCTTCGTCTATTTCCTGTTCAAGCAGCGAACGTAGCGTAGTATCACTGACTTGTGACAGATCTGGCGCGACAAACCGCTTGAATCGGTAGCCTTCTATTGATAACTCTTTAGGTGCCCCACCAATAAAGTTTGGTTCCAATTTCCCAATGTTGTGAAGCCACGCGGCTACCTCTGCCAGCAGCAAGGCCTCGCGGTGTTGAGTCAGCCTTTCCAGATCAGCCATCGTGTTTGCCTCCTGTAATCTCCTCCATCACCTGCAGGGCCAGGGCCCGGAAACGGGCCTTGAGGTCCCTGGGGTCAAAGGGTTGCACCATCATCACCGGCCACCGCTCCGCTTCGTCCGGGAAAGCCTCGGCTCTCTGGAGGGCCACGGCAAACCAGTAGCGGTCAAAGCCGGTGTCCTTCTGCGCCGCCAGGTGCATCAACGCCCAAGCGTCCATCTCCCGGAGCAGAAAGTAGAGATCAACCGCGTCCCTGGGCTCGGCCCGCCCGTAGTAGGCCAGGGTCTTTTCGGCCTGCAGGTCCTGAAAATCGTTGACCGGAACGCCGTAGGGCGAGGGGAGGGGGTCGCCGAAGCGGAAAGGGGTGTCCAGGGCGAAATCGAGCCTCAACGCCCCCTCTTCTTGTCCCACGGTCATCTCCACAAAAGTGTTGAAACGGCGCCCCACTTCCACCTGCCAGCCCTCTCGGCGAAAGGTTTGCTCCACCTGCCTGGAAAAGGGCAGCACCAGCGACGCTTCCACGGTGAAGAGGTCGAGGTCGAAGGAACGCCGATGACCAAGGTAGAATTCGGCCAGGGCGGTGCCGCCCGCCAGGTAAAAGTGGACGATGTCCAGCAGACGGCCCAGTACGGCCAGCGCCTCCCGCTGAAGCGGCGTCAAGATGCCCTTACCCCGAAGCATGGCCCCGCTCCTCCAGAAACGCCTTCCAAGGGCGGTAAAGATGCGCCGGCAAGTCCAACTCGTCGAGGATGCGGGCCAGTTCCTCCAAGTCCAGAGTGCGGATGTCCTCCTCCCGCCCGTGCAGGAGGACCTGGCGGATGTACCAGCGGCGCTGAAAGGGATCGTCCAGGTCCACGCTCTCAGTGCTCCAGACGATGCGACGTGGTGGTTTATGAGCCATCGCCCAACTCTTTGGCCACCTGTCCGGCCTGTGAGATCAACTCCTCGAACGAGTCGAAGGACCAAGAGGGCCAGGTGGGGGTTGGCCTCTCCGACAGCTCTGCTCTCCCCGGTTCAGGCTCTGCACCTCTCTCTGAAAGCGTCCTGCCATCCCTCTCCCACCAGGTCTTGGCTTTCCGGTAAAGTTGACGGTCTTTTTTGGTGTACTTTTTGCCCTGACTTTCGATGCGCTCCCGATACTCCTCCTCCGATGTCAGACTGCCATCGGCGGCCCGCAGGTCTGCGTGCAGTCGGCCGGGCGATTCCAAGTAGCGGGGCAGGGCAACGGCTCGCTCAGGTTGCGTCGGCTCAGGCGCGGGTTCCAGATCCTGCGCACGCACGGTCAGCAACCCATCGGAAACACTCTCGCGTGCCAACCCATATCCGCTGCTCGTCTTGGCTCCAAAGCCGTAACGGGTCAACATAGCGCGAACCCCTTGAGCCACTGTGTCCAGGTCGGCCAGAGCCTCGCTCTCGCCCGCGCCATCCAGCGGCACGTAGAGCAGCGCGAACTCCCCTTTTGTGCCCTGGGGCACACACTCGAAATAAATCGGCTGCTTCCCCGCGCTGGTCCTGCGGTCGTGGGGGTTGATTACCTCCAGGCCGATTCTGTTGAAGAACGTGGGGTAGAAGTGAAGTCGCCCCTGGAAGCCTTCTACGTCACCCACGCGGTATTTGTGCTCGCGCAATCGCTGCTCGAACTGGCTACTGACCCGCTCGACCTCACGCCGAAATCTCTTGTCCCACTCGGTGCTATCGGCCTCAGGGCGTGGCCCGACACGGTGGGAGGCCCAGGCGCGGTTCAGGAATCCCGCCGCCCCATCTTGCTCGCTGCCGAACAGCCGGTAGAGCCGCAAACGCTCCGCTACAAATTGCTCCTCGTCCATACGCCCCGCTTGCAAGTGGGACGCGAGGTCGCGCATCATCGCCGACCGCAACGCGCCTTTCCACTGGCTGGGAGCTACGTAGGGCACTTTGAAGACCCACTCCTTCTTGATTGGGTTGTCGAGGATGTAAAAGTCGGTGTCGTCCCGGCTGAGATAGGGCTTGCGCAGGGTGAAGGTAAACCGAATAGACCACGAACCGACGGGGAGAATGTCCAACCGGGGCGGGGCGAGCATTAGACCGACATCTTCTGCCCAGGCATACCGGTCAGACAGAAACCTTTCCGCCCGGCGTTGCAGCCAAAACCGCATCCCCCCGGCCTCGCGGCGCGTTCCCATCCGCGCTTGCTCCTTGTAAGCGGTGAGAAGAGCCTGGGACAAAACGGTGATCCGCTGGAACGAGTCCCTGACGTCCTCTATTTCCGGCCAGGAATGGGGGAGTTGACCGGACTTGTCTACCAGCCAGTCAATGGCAAATGCCTGCGTCACGCTGTCCTTTAACGCAAAAGGATACTGAGCATAAAATTCGTATTTCACCTTGCGTCTCCTTCGAGCAGCAGATTCCAGGCAGCGATGAGAGAAGCAAAGACTCGCTTCAGGGCTTCCTGGGGTGCTACTTCGACCACCTTTTCTGCGAACCAAACATGGGATTGGCGGAACTGAAAGGCGGTGATGTATGCGTAGAGCCAGGATTTGTTGTGTGTCCAGGGAAAGCCGTTGCGCTCCATCAACCTGGTGATCTCTTGCCCGGCTTTTGTCAGCAGTTTCCGTGCATCTTGTCCACTGGAAACAAATCGGGCTGCAATTGCTGGTCCGTGTGGTCCTTGTAGCAAGCGTAGGATGTAGCCGTCGAAGTCGTGTCGGTTGGCATTAGCGAGGGCGGCATCGGAGATGTGGAGTACGATGTGAGAACCAGCAAGCCGGCACTCGAAGAGATTCTCCCATCCGTCTACCGGATTCCACGAAACCCGCTGCCATAACCCAGCGGATTTTTCCCGACGGAGGTCTTGGGCAATCTGGGCAGCGCGAGCGGATGGGGAGGGGAAGTTCTCTTGGTCGAAAACCAACAACAATCGCCCGGCATCCTCTAGTACCTTGTCAAACTGATTTTGCCAAGTTCCCTTTCTGGGGTAATATCAGGAGCGGTACGTGAATCAGGAGGGGAACAATGGCAAACAAGATCTATGTTGTCGATTTGACCGATAAAGAA
>JALXEW010000255.1 GCA_027069285.1 Ardenticatenia bacterium
ACCCACGATGACAATAACGTCATCGACGTATATTCCGACCTTATCGAAACCGGGCGCGTGGACGCATTCGTGATCTCGGAAACGAACGCAGACGATGCCCGCATTCGGTTCCTATTGGATGCGGGCTTTCCGTTCGTGGCATTCGGACGCGCCAACCCGGAATGGGACTTCCCGTACGTTGACGTGGACGGACGAGCCGGGATGCGGGCGGCCACCGAACACCTGCTGGCGCTCGGCCACAGGAAAATCGCCTTCATCGGCTGGCCAGAAGGCTCAATGGCAGGCGATAGCCGATTCGCCGGATATTGCGATGCGTTGCGCGACGCCGGGATCGAGCCGGATGCGCGACTGATAATACGCGGCGACCACAGCGCCGCCACAGGCAAAAGGGCCGCCGAGACTTTAATGAAGCTCCCACAGAACGAACGCCCAACGGCGATAATCGCAGTCAGCGACCTGATCGCCATCGGCGCGATGAGCGCCATCGAGCGGGCAGGACTCCGAGTGGGGCAAGATGTGGCCGTGGTCGGATTCGACAATTTGCCACTTTCGGAGTATCTGCACCCACCGCTCACGTCAGTTCACCAACCTATGGGCCGCGTCGCCCAAACTATGGTGGACATGCTGGTTGCCATACTGAACGGGGAGCAATTGGATGAACGTCACGTTTTGATCTGCCCGGAATTGGTCATGCGGGCATCCAGCGGCGGCAAAAGCCCCTGACATCAGACCATTGATGGTTAAGTTTTTGCGCGGGATTTAATCGTTTAAGCCATCCCAAAATGGAATATAAATGGTGCGTCCGCGAGACCCCGTTCCAACCGGAACGGCTCAACCAACTGGAAACCATCTTCACCATCGGCAACGGATGTATGGGCGTGCGCGGCAGCTTCGAAGAAGGCTACCCAGGCGACGCCCCCCTCTTCCTGATCCACGGCCTGTTCAACCGCCCGGATGAGGATAGCGTCCCGGAACTGGTAAACGTCCCGTCATGGCTCGACCTCAAAATCGCGATCAACGGTGCCACGTTCGGATTGGATGCAGGGCGTGTGCTCGGATACGAGCGGACGTTGGATATGCGGCGGGCCGTGCTGAGACGACACGTGCTATGGCAGGCACCAAACGGCCCAATAGTCCGCTTTAGATTCGAACGCTTCGCCAGTATGGCCCGCAGAAGGGTACTGGCAATGCGGGTGGAGATAACGCCGGTGGATGCATCCACAACCGTCGAGATAAAGAGCCGTCTGGGAAAGGCCGACCCGACCCATTGGACGGATGTGCTGGTGGGCCACCGCTCACCTTCGGATGCGTTCCTGCGGGCACGTACCAGAGACTCCGGCTACCGGCTGGGCATGGAAACCCGCCTGTTGATCGAGCCGGCAGCACAGATGCACGCCGCAGAGGACGACGGCTGGCCGATCAACTCCGCCCGCATCGCAGCCACAGCAGGGCAAACGATCACGGTAACCAAGCTGGCCGCAGTGCACACCAGCCGCGATGCCCACGATCCACCCGCCGCCGCGCGCCAAACCCTGGACGAGGCATCGGCAGCCGGGTACAGCGCCCTATACCGGGAACACATTGCCGCATGGGATAAACTCTGGGCGCACACGGACGTGGAGATCGAGGGGGATGACTTCGCCCAGCTTGCGATCCGGTTCGCGCTATATCACCTGCTGATCGCCGCGCCACGGGACGACGAACGGGCCAGCATCGGCGCCAAAGCCCTTTCGGGGCCGGGCTACAAGGGACACGTGTTCTGGGATACCGAACTTTTCGCCCTGGCCCCACTCATTTACACACAACCCGACCTGGCCCGCAACCTGCTCATGTACCGCTACCACCTGCTGCCCGGCGCACGGGCTAAGGCGGCGGAAAACGGCTTCGAAGGCGCAATGTACCCCTGGGAAAGCGCCGATACCGGCGAGGAAACCACCCCCAGATGGACCACCCCACCCCCCGGCGGACATCGCGAGCGCATATGGACGGGCGAACGCGAGATACACATCTCGGCGGACGTGGCCTATGCCGTAGACCACTACTGGAAGATAAGCGGCGACGACAATTTCATGGCCGAATACGGCGCCGAGATAGTGCTGGATACCGCCGTATTCTGGGGCAGCAGGGCCGAATATAACGAGGCCGAGGATAGGTTCGAGATAAACCACGTGATCGGACCGGATGAGTACCACGAGGACGTGAACAACTCGGCCTTCACCAACGTGATGGCCCAATGGAATATCCGCGCCGCACTCGACGTGCTGGACTGGCTCCGCCGCAATCACCCGGTGCGGGCCGAGGAACTGAGCCAAAAGCTGGGACTGGGGCCGGAACGGCTCTCACACTGGCGCGAAGTCGCCGAGAAGATGTACGTGCCACGCGACGGGGACGTGCTACTGGAATTCGACGGCTTTTTCGACCTGGAGCCGGTGGACGTGGAAGCATATCGCCCCCGCATCCCAAGTCTCCAGGCCATCTACGGGACACCGTTCGTACAACGTTCCCAGGTCATCAAACAGGCCGATGTGGTGATGTTGATCGCACTGCTGGGCGAGGAATTGGGGCCGCCGGAGATGCTACGCGCGAATTGGGACGTATACGCACCCCGCTGCGATCACGGCTCATCGCTCAGCGCCGCCATCCATAGCCTGGTCGCCGCCCGGTTGGGCCTGATCGAGCAGGCATATGAGCTATGGCTTATGGCGGCTGGAGTAGACCTGGAGAACAACAAGGGTAATACCGCCGACGGCATCCATGCCGCAGCAGCAGGAGGGTTATGGCAAGCGACCGTCTTCGGATTCGCCGGGCTGGGGTTCGCCGATGACAGGCCGACCTTAGACCCACACCTGCCCCCCCATTGGCGCAAACTTCGCTTCCGAATCAAATATCGGGGGACACTCCACGAGGTGACGATCGCGGAAAACGGCGTAAAAGTCTCCTCCGGCCCGGCCAGCTGAGGAAAGGAGGTGCGAATCCCGGTAAATTTATTCCCAAAATCGGTCTCACACCGGCCAGTTCTGTGCGGATTCTCAGAACCTTTATAAGGAGGTATGGAGAGATGTTCGGCAACCGCAACTTTGTGGTGGCAGTCGTGCTGATCGTGGCGCTGGCACTTGCCGTGCTGCCGACCGCCGCCCAGGAGGGTGAGGCAGTAGAGCTTACCCTGATGGGTTGGTCGTCGTCCAGCGCCGAAAACGACCGGCTCCAGCAGATGATCGACGACTTCAACTCCGAGTACGAGGGCCAGATCCACGTGACGCTCAACCTGGTGCCGGAATACGATACCACGCTCCAGACCGCACTGGCAGGCGGCGAACCACCGGACGTGTTCTACGTGGATAGCTTCCGGCTGCCGGATTACGTAGAGGCGGGAGCGCTAATGCCAGGTGAAGACCTGATCGAGGAGCCGGACGATTTCTACCCCTCACTGCGTCAGGCCTTCACCTACGATGGCGTATTTTACTGCCCACCAAAGGATTTCTCCACCCTGGCGCTGTTCTACAACGTCGACATGTTCGAGGAAGCCGGACTGGAGCCGCCCCAGACCTGGGATGAGATGCGCGCGGCAGCCGAGGCCCTGACCGATGAGGATGCGGGCGTCTACGGCCTGGTACTCTCGGCAGACTTCGCCCGATGGATCGCATTCCTCTACGCAGCCGGCGGCTCGGTCACCGATGAGGACTTCACCGAGATGACCATCAACTCGCCCGAGGCCCTGGAGGCACTGGAATTCTACACCGGGCTGTACCTCGACGGCTTCGCGGCCACCCCATCTGAGCTTGACTCCGGCTGGAACGGCGAGGCCTTCGGCAAGGGCCTGGCAGCAATGGCCGTCGAGGGCAACTGGATGGTGCCGTTCCTGGCGGATAACTTCCCGGACGTGAACTACGGCGTCGTCGAGCTGCCGGAAGGCCCCGCCGGTCGCGCCACCATGGCCTTCACGGTATGCTACGCCGTGCCCGCCGAGGCCGCCCACCCCGATGAGTCCTGGACTCTGGTCAACTGGCTGACCGGCCCGGAGGGGATGGCACAATGGGTCAGCCTGGGCCTGGCAATGCCCACCCGCCAGTCGCTCCGCGATCAGTGGCTGGAGCAGTTCCCGGAGTTGGAGCCGTTCCTGAACGGTGCCGAGTACGCTCACAAGTGGCAGTTCATCCCCGGCTTCCAGGACGTCCTGGATACCGTCAACGATAACATCCAGCGCATCTTCGCCGGCACCCAAACCCCAGAGGACGCCCTGGCCGAGATCGAGGAAGTGGGCAACGAGGTACTGGAGCGCTACCAGGCCGAAAGGGCCGAGGAGTAACACCGGTCGCTAACCCTACGGAGCCGGGCCTTCGCGCCCGGCTCCGCCATCATTGAGAGGGGGCCTTATGATCCAATTCTTTGGCCGCTCATACGACAGGGAAGACCTGATCGCCGGGGTGTTGTTCATCCTACCGGCTGCCCTGATCTTCCTGATATTCCTGGTGATCCCAATAGTATTCGCCGTCGCCATAAGCTTCACCGATTGGAATGGCATCAGCCCGCCATCAGAAGCCAACGGAGTCGGCCTTGCCAACTATGAGGCCCTGCTGACGCAGCCGGGGATCCGCCAGAGCGATTTCTTCAAAGCGCTGAAAAACACCGTCTACTACGTCATCGGCGTGGTGCCAACCCAAACCGCACTGGCGCTCCTGCTGGCCGTGATAGTTAATCAGCGCTGGCTTAAGGCTAAAGGCTTCTTCCGCACCGCGTTCTACTTCCCCTCGATCACATCATCGGTCGTCATCTCGCTGATCTTCATGTGGCTTTTCACCCGTGGCGGCCTGATCAACTACCTGATCGGCAGGATATTCCCAGGCTATAACCCGGTCAACTGGCTGGACGACCCCACCGGCCTGATACATAACATCCTGGGCCTGCTTGGCGTCACATTACGCTCGGCACCGGATTGGGTGAGAACTAAGGTGCTTGGCCTGACCATATGGGACTGGATAAGCGGCCCCAGTACCACCATGATCTCGATCATGCTGCTGAACATCTGGACCACATCCGGCACCATGATGGTGATCTTCCTGGCCGCCCTCCAAGACATCCCACGCCACCTCTACGAGGCGGCATACGTTGACGGTGCCACAGGCTGGCGGGCGTTCTGGAGCATCACGCTGCCTATGCTGCGACCCACGATATTCTTCGTGGTCACGATCGGCATGATTGGGTGCTTCCAGGTGTTCGACCAGATATTCGTCATCTCAAGCGGCGGCCCGGCCAAGACTACTTTGACGATCGCATGGATGGTCTACCGGAACGGCTTTATGAACTCGGATATGGGCCTGGCTGCCGCGACGGCATTTGTGCTCTTCATCATCATATTCAGCCTGACGTTGCTCCAGCGCCGCCTGATCGGCGAACGGATGCAAATCTAAAGGAGGATAACGTGGCCGAACAAGCTCCGGCGCTCAAAAGGGCACAACCACTCACGCTGAGGGATCGGTTAAGCCACGTGATGAACTCGGTGATCTCGGTTTTGTCATTCGTGGTACTGGTCATCTTCGCGCTGGCGATGATATTGCCGTTCATCTTCTCCATCGCCAATTCGTTCAAGACGCTGCCGGATATAAACGCAAATCCCCAAAGGCTGCTGCCTTCCGATCTGGATGAGGATGGCTGGCCGGATTTCAGCATCCAGGGATACCGCGAGGTGGCGGCAGGCGACTTCCCGCGCTGGACGTTTAACAGCTTCGCGTACTCGCTCTCGGTCATGATCTCACACCTGATACTGGACTCGCTGGCCGGATACGCCCTGGCACGATTGCGATTTCCTGGCAGGGACGCCGTATTCATGGGGATAATCGGCACCATGATGATACCCGGCATCGTGCTCCTGATCCCCAGGTTCATCATCCTCAAGCAATTGGGAATGATCAACACGTTCGCCGGACTGGTATTGCCGGTGATGGCCGATGCGTTCGGCATCTTTATGATGAAGCAATTCTTCGAATCGATCCCCAGGGAAATCGAGGAAGCCGCCAAAGTCGACGGTGCCAACCGGCTCATGATCTTCGCCCGCGTGGTGATGCCCATGTCCACCCCGGCACTGACGGCGCTGGCGATCTTCGGGTTCCAGGGCGCATGGAACGACTTTATGACGCCGTTGATCGTAGTCGCAAGCGATAAGAATCTGTACACCCTACCGCTGGGGTTGGCCCTGCTGCGGGGATTCGCCGGCAGCCAATTCAGATGGGATACTTTCCTGGCCGGCTCGATTGTGACCACACTACCGATGGCTATAATCTTCTTCGTGCTCCAACGCTACTTCGTGGAAGGCATCGCCTACGCCGGGTTGAAAGGGTAAGGACGCGATGTTGGCCGGGCTGCGGGTGCTATGGCGCGGCACCCGCGCCTTGATACAATGCGGATATGCGTGCATCTGGGCCAACGTGGCCTGGGCGATCCTGAGTCTCCCCCTGATCACCATGCCCGCCGCAACCGCCGCTATAATGGAAACCATCCACACATTACGGGCCGGCCCCAGCCTGGAGTTCGAGGCCGGCGAGCTTTGGTCGGCCTTCAAAAGACACCTAGGCCGCGCTACGGCCTTTGGGCTGGGCTGCGTAGCCGTGCTTGGGATCGCGCTCTACAACTGGTGGGCGTATCGGGACGAATCCGGCATCCTGATAAGCACGCTCCGAGCAATATGGGCAGTCGCGATAGCAACCTGGGGCGGCGCGATGCTTTATACATGGCCACTACTCCTCCGACAGGAAGACCAACGGGTAACCACCGCCCTGCGTAACGCACTGATCATGACGGCCACCAACCCGGCATTCACGCTCACACTCCTGGCAGGGGTCGCAATCGCAATAACGCTCAGCACGCTGCTGGTGATCCCATGGGGCCTGATCACAATGAGCTGGATCGCATCACTGGCAGATGAGGCAGTAGGCGACCGATTGAAACATGCCCGGCACCGCGCCAGATGAGGGAATCCCTGCGCCCACCATCGGCCTCACACGCCCCGCATCGGGTACTCCCGGTTTGCAGGCCGTTTGAAAGGCGGTATAATGCCCTCGTCCCGTCCGTCCTTTTGGACAGATACCACCTTGTTGTGTGACGGAGGCTTACCGGAGTGCTTCGGCGTCAGACTCAGACGGAATCTTACTGGCAGAATGCGTTCCGCGTAACCGACGCGGATATGGAATACCTCTACAACCTGCTGCTGGAGGAGGAAACACCTCTTTCGGGCCGCGAGATAGCATTGCGGCTGGTGGACTATCGTATGCGCCGCGAGGAGGAAGACCTGCGACGGAAAATGTCTCGCGGCACACTCTTCCAGCCGAAGGACGCTTACGAGATTGGGGAATCACTGGTGTTCCCGGCATTCGGATTCGCACTGGGCAAAGTGGTCGGCAAGCGCCCCGGCATTAACCCCGAACACGGGGACTTCGTGGTGATCGAGGTCGAATTCGAGGACGGCAGGCGCCGTGAATTCGCCAGCCAGCTCAAAACGCCACACGTCCTCAACCGAAACGGCGATGCAGGCGATAACTGGGTGGACGAAACGATATTCACGCCCGAAACGGTGCTGGAGCGCTTCGGCGAAAAGATCGTCAAAGCAGTGGAGGAAAGGCTCCGGGCGGAAGAGGATATAGTCAGCATAGGCGGTCGTTGGTTCCCTCGCTCGCTGCTTGCCGAGATAAACATCGGCCACCTGAACCTGGCCGAGGCCGCACTCGACGTGGCAGGCGGTGGGCCACTTTCCACCGAGGACTTGCTCAAGACCATCGAATTGCCACAGGAGGTCAACCGCAGACTACAGGCGTTCTCGCTCGAATACGCACTCCAGGAAGATAAGCGATTCGACGAGGTTGGCCCCGCCGGACAGATATTGTGGTACCTGCGGCGCATGGAGCCAGAAGCAGTCCAAAACCCGCCGGAACGACTGCTCTACAAGCCAATAGAGTATGACCGCTCGGTGCTAACACCGGACTTCCTGGTGCTGGAAGAGGACCTGGACGACGAATTCTCGCCCCTGCCCGAACCGGAAGGCGAAATCCGCTCGGCTACCATCACGCTGATATTCCCACACTGGCGCGAGGGGACATTGCCACTTTCGTCCAGGCTGCGCAAGATATTCCCAACAGCCTACCAGGCACCGCGCGTCCGCTTCACCCTGGTTGACGGCCAGACAGGGGAGGAATTTCCGGGATGGGTAGTGCGCAAGGAACGATTCGTCTACGGATTGGCCGAATATTACCGTAAGTACCGGATACCGGTCGGCGCCAACCTATCCGTCAGGATCATGGACCCAAAGCGCGGCAAGATCATGATCGAGCACGGCGGTCGCCGCCGAACCGAGTGGCTGCGAATGGTGATCCCGCGCGGGAACACCATCTCTTTCGAGCTGCAACGTCGCTCGATAGGCGCCGAGTACGACGAGCAAATGGTATTGGTGGCCGAGGACCTGGACGGTATAGACGAGGTTTGGGAGCAGGTGCAAAGGGAAAAACGCGATCTGCGGGCACTCCTTCGAGAACTGATGGCCGATCTGGCAAAGCTAAGCCCGCAAAGTACCGTCCACTCAAAGACGCTCTATAGCGCAGTCAATGTGATCCGCCGGTGCCCGCCCGGCCCGATCTTCGCCACCTTGCTTTCCGGGCACGAGTTTGAACACGTGGGCGATTACTATTGGCGCCTGGATATATCAAAAGTATAACTTAAGGGGAGTGTGGTTTGCAGATGACGCCCACACATTCGATATTGCGGCTTGTCAAACCGACTTTGGATACACCGTTCCACATAGACTACTCGTGGTGGGAAAAGGAAGGCCGCGACCTTCGAGTATACCTGATCAGCCATCTGCTGCCAGAACAACGGGAGTTCTTCGCCACCCACCCAACCGACGAAAAAGTGGACTGGATAGACCCGGAAACCGCCGAGGTCAGACGGGTTGACGCGCTGCAACAGGCCTTGCACGTCGCCAGCCGCGACCCCTCATACATCACACCCAGCACCCCGTTGGTGGATGCCGTGTTCCGGGTCTTCCTGGCAAACGGCAACAAGCCACTAACCCCGGTCGAGCTTGGGGAACAGATCGGGCGCTCACCCACAACCATCCTCAAAGTCATCGGCGGCCCAAAGATATATAACGGCATCCGCCCTGCGATTGACGAGGACTGAAATAACGTCGGTTTCCGCTAAATGCCCCGTTGTGTATAATCATCCATGGGGAGCGCATACCCCAACCAACCGGGAGGTTAGGCTGCTCGCGGAGGGGCGGTGACATTCTGGACTCCACCGGATATAGAAATACGCCCGCTTCGTTCGCGCCCGTTTGGTGTGGACGAAAACGGCAGGCATATTCGTGACGTCAGCGGGAGCGCTTACCTATCACTCCACCGTACCCTGGTTAAAACCATAACCGACCGCGTAAAAGCGCAACACCCAAATATATCCACTCACGAACTGGCCGAACTTTCCAAAAACATCACCGAAGCGTGGCTGAGCGCCATCAACCGCTCGATCGCCGAGCCGGATAGCCGCCTTTCGCTGGATGATTTCCGGCGTAAAGGCCGTCGCTTCTCGTTCGAGCTACTGTTCCGCGCGGACGAGTACGCCAGGATGCTGGCCGACGAATCGCCGAGATTTACCGGCCAATGGGCGCTCAAATGCATACCGCTGACAATACTCAAAGCACTGAGCTTCCTACCCATGCGCTGGCTCTACCGATTGACCGTGGCCGCCATAAAGGGCCAGGCCGATGTCAACCTAAAACTGGATATGCCGGCCAGCAACACGTTCATAGCCCAGTGGCACCCACAACCGGAACTGACCAAACTCTTTGAAAAAGACCGCATCCCCTACCTGCGCGCCGGGCAAACCTTCTTCACAACCATATTCAAAGAGCTGCCGAGATTGGTACACCGCTGGCCCTCGGCAAAAGTCGTCCTGGAACGATCGGTAGCGGATGGGGATGCTTACTGCCAGTGGCGGATCGAATGGGCACCGCCGCTGGATGCCCGACATTACGAACATATCATCGGCGCGGTCATATCGCTCGCGCTGGTGATCGCCGCAGTCGCATGGCAACCGGCAGCGCAATGGCTGGCATGGGTGGCACTGCTGCCGATGGTGATCGGATTGTACGCCCATTCCCTGGTCCGGCTGCGCCGGGAACGCGACCTGCTGGCCCACATGGCATCCGGCGCAGAATCCAAAGCGCCCCCCAGATACGAGGCCGAGACCGATAACGAGCCAGCACAGGCCGCTCAAACCACCACGGACGAGAACCTCCGCCGCCAGATCAACGACCTGATGATGCTCCGCGAGATCACCCTGGTGCTGGGCACGATCCTGGATATGGACGAGCTGCTCGACGCCCTGATGGACATCGTGACGGGCGAATTGGGCTTCGACCGGGCCATGCTGTTGGTGGTGGACGCGGAACACCAGGCATTGGTCTACGGCACCGTGAGCCATCCGGCAGACTCGCCGGAATTGCAGTTCCGGCTGGAAAATATCAGATTGCCGCTGGATACATCCGGGCGCGACTTGCTGGTCGAGGCATGGATACGCGGGGAACCGGTGATGGTCGATGACATATCCAGAGTCTACTCGACCGGCCTGGGATGGGTTTTCAGCGCAATGGATGTGGATGCATTCCTGAGCGTCCCGCTCAACATCGGAGACCAACTGATCGGCGTCCTGATCGTGGATAATCGCTTCACACGCCGCCCGATCGACGAGGATGAGCAGCGCTTGCTGCTGAACCTGACTACCAACATGGCCATCGCAATGGAAAACTCCAGGCTCTATAGCCTGACCGATGACGCGCTCAGCGCCAGGGTCGAGGAGCTGCGCGTACTGCATCAAATAGATAAGGAGCTAAACGCCGCACTCCGGCTGGATCGGGTTGCCACACTCACCCTCGATTGGGCACTCAGGTTCACCAACGCATCCGCCGGCGCGCTCACCGTCTACGACCGCGATTCCGGAATGCTGCGCCTGGTGGGCGAATACGGCTACGGGCCGGAATTCAAGGAAAGGTTCAAGCAAGTATCAGACACCATCGGCATAACCGGCAGAGTCGCCCGCACCGGCGAGCCGGCAGTCGTCGGGGACGTATCAAAAGACCCCGACTACGTGGCCGCAGCAGCGGATACCAGGTCACAAATATCGCTCCCGATCACGCTGGAAGGGAGAGTCATCGGCGTACTGACACTGGAAAGCAACCGCGAGAACGGCTTCACCGAGGAACAAGTCACGTTCGCACAACGCCTGGTCGACCGGGCCGCCGTGGCGTTGGAAAACACGCGGCTCTTTGACGAGACACGACGCGAACGGGAGAAACTTTCCGCCATCCTCGCCAGCACAGCCGATGCGGTTATCGTTGTCGACAATGAGGGGCGGCTGGTGCTGGTGAACGCCACCGCCCGCGCCATCTTCAAGCTCGACCCACGCGCCGATTACACCGGTTTGCCCATAGAGGAAGTATTCGCCGACTCACCCATCCTGGAACATTACAAACGGGCGATAACCCTGGGCGAAACCGCCACCGGCGAAGTGGAGCTGCCCGGAGACCGAACGTACCATATCAGCATTACACCGGTGGAAGGCGTGGGGTGGGCGGCGGTCATGCAGGATATAACCTACTTCAAGGAAACCGATAGGCTTAAATCCGAGCTGGTCGCCACCGTATCGCACGACCTGAAAAACCCGCTCAACGTCCTGGGAGGGTACGTGGAGCTTATCGAGATGCAATGCGAGCTGGACGAGAGCGGCCAACATTACCTCAACATGATCCGCCGCGCCGCTCAACGTATGCGCCAGCTGATAGACGACCTGCTCGACCTGGCACGTATAGAATCCGGCGTCAAGCTGGATATGAAACCCTGCTACGTCAGCCGCATGGCACAGGAAGCGTTCGACGCACTCTTTGAAAAGGCCAGGTCCAAATCCATAGCAGTGCACATAAACGTGCCACCTGATGTGCCCCCCGTCAAAGCAGACCCGGCCAGGCTGCTGCAAATAATGACCAATCTGCTGGATAACGCGATAAAATATACCCCAGATGGCAGAAATGTATACATCACCGCCGAGCAAAAAGACGACTTCGTGTTGATAGCCATCAGAGACGAGGGAATAGGCATCGCCCCGGAGGATCAGGCGCTGGTCTTCAGCCGGTTCTACCGGGTGCGCAGCGAGGCAACCGAGGGCATAGAGGGAACCGGGCTGGGCCTGGCCATCGTCAAGTCGCTGGTAGAGGCACATGGCGGTGAGATCGGCCTGGAAAGTAGACTGGGCGAAGGCAGCACCTTCCACTTCACAATGCCGATTTATAAAAACGAAGCCCCATGAACGAGAACCCGAAATCAGAAGTGACCCAACCTCACCAACCGGTGACGCCCCCAAATTACGGCGCCCCACCACCATAC
>JALXEW010000256.1 GCA_027069285.1 Ardenticatenia bacterium
CAGGTGTTTTTTGTCTGTGTTGACCAGCGCCGAGTAGGTTGCCGTCATGATCACCGTGATCCCGGCGGCGTTGCTGATCCTCCTCATCGGAAAGATACTCCCCGAGTCACTGGGAGCCGCCCATGCCGACGCCATCATCCGCCCCGCCACATACCTGATGCTCATAACGATCCGGCTGGTACAACCGCTCTACTTCTTGGTGAGTAGACCGGTCAGATGGCTCAACCCGGAGGAAGGCGGAGAACATGTCCGGCTGATAACCGAGGACGAGATCATGACCATGGTGGATGCCGGCGAGGAAGGCGGAGTGATCGAAAGCGACGAAAAAGAAATGATATACTCCATCTTCCGGTTCGGCGACACCCTGGTGCGAGAGATCATGGTGCCCAGGATAGACATCGTAGCGCTGGAGATAAACACATCCCTCCAGCGCGCCCTGGACATCATCATCGAGGAAGGGCATTCCAGAATACCCGTCTACCGTGGCTCGATTGACCATATAGAAGGCCTGTTGTATGCTAAAGACCTGCTGGCCCTATGGCGTGATGGCGAGGCCAAACCGCTCAGGGAATTGCTGAGGCCGGCCTACTTCGTGCCGGAAACGAAAAGAGCGGCCAACCTGCTCACCGAACTTCAAGGGCGAAGAGTGCACATGGCCATCGTAGTGGACGAATACGGGGGTACCGCCGGCCTGGTGACCATAGAAGACCTGGTTGAGGAAATCGTTGGGGAGATCAGAGACGAATACGACGCCAAAGAAGAAGAATTCATAAAACCGCTCGGCGACGGGGAATTCGTAGTGGATGCCAGGATCAGCCTGGACGACCTGAGCCAGGTAGTCGGGGCGACGATCTCCAGCGACGACGCTGATACCCTCGGAGGCCTGATATTCAGCGAGCTGGGCAGAGTCCCTTCGGCAGGCGATACCATCCGTCGGAACGGCCTGGAGATCGAAGTCCTGGACGTACTTGGCCGTAGAATACGGCACGCGAAAGTACGTCGCCTGAAAGAAGTACTCGACACCGGCCAGGGAGTCGGCACTGCGGGCTGAAATCAGCCCGTGCCCGACGCTGACCGGCGGAAACCCTTCCGGAACCCCGATGGGAAACGAGGTTGACATGACATCCCTATCCGAACAAGATGTCCAGGCCCTGGTCTCCAGGGCGATCGAGGCCAGAGAAAAGGCCTACGCACCCTATTCCGAATACCTTGTTGGGGCAGCACTGATGACCCCGACCGGCAAAATATACACCGGCTGCAACGTCGAAAACGCCACCTTTGGTGCCTCGGTTTGTGCCGAGCGAGTAGCCGTATTCAAAGCCGTCAGCGAAGGCGAAAGAGAGATACTGGCCGTAGCCGTAGTGACGGCCAACTGTGCCACCCCCTGTGGCATATGTCGCCAGGTGATCTCCGAATTCGCCGCCGGGGGCTGTGAGGTAATCATCGCCGACGATAAAGGGAACATCCGGTCGCGGCACCTGTTGTCGGACCTGTTGCCGCACAGCTTCGGCCCCGATAAGCTCAAATAACAAAACCCTTTTGCCTGCGCCCGTGCCTGGCTATACTTATCGACGTGGCGTCGAACCATCCCGCATTAGGACTAGGAGCTTCTGGCCCATGAGGCAATGGATTGACGATTTTCTGGCATACCTTTTCGAGAAAAAGCACTACTCCCACAACACAATAGCCGCCTATCGCAACGACCTGCTGCAATTCGAGAAATTCCTCCGCTCCTGGAGCCGTCGCCCGGTCTCCGACTGGAACGACGTGGATAGCGAGACCCTCCAGGCGTACCTGGAATCCATCTCCGGCAGCGATTATGCCCCCTCGACGGTAGCGCGTAAAGTAGCCGCGCTTAAAAGCTTCTTTGGATTCCTGAGCGAATCGGGAGTAGTGACCGGAAACCCTGCCTCCGGCCTGGAAGCGCCTCCCGTGCGTAAACTCCTGCCGCAAGTACTGACCGACGAAGAAATAAAACGGCTCCTGGAAGCTCCGGGCACCGCATCCTCGCCGAAAGCCATAAGGGATAGAGCGTTACTGGAGCTGCTTTACAGCACCGGCATGAAAGCCAGCGAAATAATAGGACTCCGCCTTTCCGATCTGGATATGGAGCGCGGGGTGATAATATGTGGCGGGCCATCGGGTGCCTCGCGGGTCATACCGCTCAACGGCAGCGCCAGGCAGAAACTCGCCGAATACATCTCCTCCGGTCGCCCGATGTTACTCAAGGGCGAAGATGACGGCACCCTCTTCCTCAATCATCGTGGCCGCAAGCTGACCCGCCAGGGCCTGTGGCTGATAATCAAGTCATACGCCCGAATAGCCGGGATCGAAAGAAAAGTCACCCCACACGCCCTGCGTCACTCATTCGCCGCGCACCAACTGAGTCGTGGCGTCTCCTTGCGGGATGTGCAGAGATTACTCGGCCACGCTAATATATCCACCACACAAGTTTATACCCACCTGATAGATGGCAAAACCGCCGGAGAAGGCGGGGACGGTGGGAATTAGCCCATCGTCGCCTTGCACTTTGACCGTAAAACCAACTGTGACGGAGCAAGTCCCATGACCATCACATTCACCCGTGAACATTATCAGGAAGCAGCCGATCTCATCGGCTCCCGAATACAGATCAGGCCCCAGATAGCTCTCATACTTGGCTCCGGCCTCGGCGAACTGGCCGACGCCGTTGAGGACCCCGCCGTCATCCCCTATTCCGAAGTCCCGCACTGGCCGCGTCCCACAGTAGTCGGGCACGGCGGGCGACTGGTGATCGGGCAGCTCGAAGGGAAGCCGGTGATGGTCATGCAGGGGCGCATACACTACTACGAAGGCTACTCAATGGCGCAGGTGACATTCCCGATCCGGGTGATGCAGATCATGGGAATCGGCTCCCTGATCGTCACAAACGCCGCCGGAGGACTCAACCCCGAATTCCGGGCGGGGGACATCATGCTCATCACCGACCAGATCAACCTGGTCGGCGTTGGCGGAGCCAACCCATTACGCGGCCCCAACGATGATGCCTTTGGCCCCAGATTCCCGGAGATGACCCGTGCATACGACCGCGAACTGATGGGAATAGCCAGGGCCGTAGCCGCCGACGAAGGCATAGAACTGCGTGAAGGCGTCTACATCTGCCTGGCCGGCCCCACGTTCGAGACCCCCGCCGAAGTGAGGATGTTGCGCATCCTGGGTGGGGATGCGGTAGGCATGTCCACCGTTCCCGAAGTCATCGTTGCCCGGCATGGTGGGATGAGAGTATTGGGCTTTTCCGGCATCAGCAATATCGCCATAGACGACCCGGAACGGCAGGGACGCCCGACTCACGAAGAAGTCCTGGAAGCCGGCAAGGTCATAGTGCCCAAACTGACCCGGCTCATCAAAGGAGTGCTCCGTCGCTGGCCGGATGAATAGAGAGAGGCCATGTTCATAACATCCCTCATCTTCTTCATCGAGCAAATATCCACCGGCCTTTACATCCTGCTTGGGCTGGGGGCGTTACTTGCGTTCAGATCACTGCGGAGGGCGCAGCAAGAGCTGGACGCGGCGCTCTTTGAACTTGAGAGGGAGATACTACTTGCCAGGCGGGCACGTGCCATAAACGCCCTGGGCGGATTTGTACTCTCATTCCTGGCCGTATTGGCGATAAGCACCGTCGTAGCCCCGGAACTCAGAGCACATCCCCTGCGGATCGCCCAAAGGCAGGTGGAAGAAGTCCCGTTCGTGACTGCTCGCCCGACCCCCACCATAACCCCGCTTGCCGCCGATACCATAGTTC
>JALXEW010000257.1 GCA_027069285.1 Ardenticatenia bacterium
CAGTATGACCGCCAGCGCCACCAGCACGATCCCGGCCAGGATCGCTCCCGCAGCGATGGACTTCCAGGGTGGCGGGGGTAGTTCCTCGTAGTATTCCCCCGGAACTTGAGCTGTGGGTGCCTGGGACGGTGGGATTTGTGCTGCCGGCGCCTGCCCAACCGGTGGGGCTTGAGGCCCCGGCGCAGGCGCGGGCGGCGGCGTTGGCTTGACCGCCGGGCGTGGGCGGGTGTCCTCCTCGGTTATCGGCGGCTCTTCTATCACCGGGCCTGTGGGAGCGGGTGGTGTTGCCGGTTTGCTCTCCGGTTCCACTTCCGCGCCCAGGGTGGCACCGCAAACCGGGCATAGTTTGCTACCGGGTTCTACTTCGGCACCACATATCGGGCAGGTGTTGGCATTTGAATTGGATTCGCTCATGGCTTTCCCATCCAGACCTCGCGGTCTTTGAGAGTATATTCGTAAAGGCGATTATACCAGTCCCCGTCCGTGAGGCCATCTACGCTTGACCTACTATAACGCTGTTATCCTTGCGTCGCCCACGGGATGCGCATAAAATCCGCCCGCCCGATGTTATCGGTGTGATCGGTGAACCGGATGCGCGAGTTGGGGCGAACCAGGCAGTTGTTGATGGCCGTAATTGTGCTTTACGTGACCGTGATCACGGCTATGGGCGTTGTGGCGCTTAGGCGCAGATGGGCGTCGGCGCCGGAGGCGACTGTTATGCCTGGCCCGCCGTCTCCGACTCATAGCCCGGTCGTTACGGTGTCGCTGCCCACTTCCACGCCGTTTGTTACTCCTACACGGCTCCCATCGCCGTCTGCGGACGCCACGGTGGCTTCTCATCAGGGTTCGCATGATGCCGACATCGCGCCCGGCCCCACGCCGGATGGGACTCCGCGCAGTATCCGCCTCCCGATCCTGATGTACCACTATGTCAGTGCCCCGCTGCCGGATGCGGATATATTTCGCCGCGATTTGTCGGTACATCCGGGGGCTTTTCGCAAGCAGATGGAGTATATGTACTCGCATGGGTATGTCACGGTCTCGCTGTACGATCTGGTCTATGCCCTGACTCGTGGTCTCCCACTGCCGGAGCGGGCCGTGGTGCTGACTTTCGATGATGGCTATGCCGACGCCTATACCAATGTTTATCCGGTGCTGAGGGAGTATGGTTTTACGGCTACTTTTTTCGTTATAACCGGGTTCCTGGATACCGCCAGGCCCGGTTATATCACCTGGGATCAGGCGCGGGAGATGTTGGAGGGCGGCATGGATATAGAGCCGCACTCAAAGAGCCATCCAGACCTCAGCGAGTTGGACTATGATGCCCTGGTTTACCAGATCGTCGGTTCGATCGAGAGTGTGGAGGCGAATACGAGCCATAGGCCGCGCTTTTTCGCTTATCCGTCGGGAAGGTACGACGACCGGGTGTCCGAGGTGTTGCGCATGGCCGGGATATGGGGAGCGGTGACCACGCACAATGGCACCCGCCATAGCTCTGACGGGCTCCTGGCTTTATCGCGCGTGCGAATACACGGCGATACCGGGATAGAGACTTTCGCCGCCCTCCTGGATTGGGACGGGGATGTGGAATGAAGTACCGTCTGGTGTACGTTGCGCCGGTTGTGGGCGGGATGGCGACGATGGCCACCGAGATGGCGTTTTCCCGTGCGGTTGGCAATGTTTACGGCACTTCGAATCTGGTATGGGCTGCCGTGATCGGGGCTGTGATGCTGTATCTGGCGATCGGGTATGTCCTGGGTGGCCTTTGGGCCGACCGCTCCCCCCGCCGTGAGACGCTCGCCGCTGCGCTGGCATGGGCCGGCTTGGCCGTTGGTCTGGCACCGATGCCGACCCGGATCATACTCAGGGCGGCGGCGGATGCGTTCGTTGGGTTCGACCTGGCGGCTATGTTCGGGACGGGGGTAGCGGTGGTGGTTCTCTTTGCCGTGCCGATGACGTTGTTGGGTTGCATCCCAACCCTGGCGGTGCGGGTGGGGATGCGGGCTGCCGATCGGGCCGGCGAATCCGCCGGGTACGTCTACGCGCTGAGTACGCTGGGGGGGCTGATCGGTACCTTCGGCGCGGCGCTGGTAACCATACCGGCGTTCGGCTCGACTTTGACGTTCGAGTTGGTTGCGTGGACGCTTCTCCTGACGGGTATGGCCGGTATGGGGTGGCACCGGGCCATACGCGCGTTGTGGATGGCGGCTCTGTTGCTCGTGCCCCTGGCCCGGCCTGGCGGCGTGATTAAGCCGCCTCCGCCCGGAGCTACGCTGCTTTATGAGCGCGAGAGTGCCTATAACCTGGTACAGGTGGTGGAGTTGCCGGATGGGACGAGGGAGTTGCTCCTTAACGAGGGGCAGGGCGTCCACTCGGTCTACCATCCGGATAGGCTCGCTACGCCGGGCACGTGGGATTATTTCCTGGCGGCGCCGTATTTTAACGCCCCTGTGTACGGCCCGGAGCGGGTGGAGAGGTTGGCGCTGATCGGCCTGGCCGCCGGCACTATCGCCCGGCAATATACGGCGGTCTACGGCCCGATCCCGATCGATGGGATCGAGATCGACCCGGTGATAGTCGAGGTCGGCAGGCGCTATTTTGGCATGACTATGCCGAATCTCAACGTCACGGTCGAGGACGGGCGCTATGCGCTGGGGATGCTTGACGGGGATTATACGGTGATAGGCGTGGACGCTTATCGGGTGCCGTATGTGCCCTGGCATTTGACTACCCGCGAGTTTTTTGCCCTGGCACGCGATCATCTCTCGGAGGGGGGCGCGTTGGCGATCAATGTGGGCAGGATACCGGGCGACAGACGCCTGGTGGAGGCTATTACGGCCACGCTCCTGACCGTTTTCCCCACGGTGCATACGATTGATGTGCCGGATTCGATGAATACTATCCTGATAGCGACGGTCGGTCAGACTGCGCCGGAAAATCTGGCTGCAAATCTGGCTTCGTTGCCCGGAGACGTGCACCCGCTGCTTCGCGATGTCCTGGGTCGGACGCTGGATGATCTCGTCCCGACTGTGGCATCGGATGTGGTTTTCACCGACGATCGGGCGCCGGTTGAGACTATGATCCACGCTATGCTGGTGGGCTTTCTGAGCGCTCCTCGGTGATCTGTTTTGCGCCGGACGGGAGCCGGGATAAAATTCCCTGCGATGAAGACGAGAAGCAGTCACCTCACTGTGTTCTTATCCCTTGCGGCTATATTGCTGTTGGCCTTTGCGCTGCGGACTTTCCGGCTGGACTTCCATGCCCTGTGGTGGGATGAGGGGCTGACGCTGTTCTTTAGCAGGCTTGGCCCGCTGGAAAGCGTCAGGATGGCTTCTATGACGGAGGAGATCAATCCGCCGGTCTACCATTGGGCTGTCGGCCTGTGGAGTCTGGTGGCTGGGCCGTCTGTTTTCTCCGCACGGTTGATCAATGTCCTGTGCGGCGTTGTGATGGTTGCCCTGGCGTACCGGTTGGGCCGTATGGCTGCGGGGAATGCCGTTGGGATGCTGGGGGCGTTGCTCGTGGCCCTTTCGCCGATGCAGGTTTACTATGCTCAGGAGGCGAAGGGGTATGTGTTCGCGAGTGCTGCCCTGCTTGCGGGCCTCTGGATATGGCTGCGGGTTGAGTTGCATGGCGGGCGGCGAGGATGGCTCGGTTGGATCGCGTATGCCGCTACTGTGTTGCTGGCGATCGGTGCCAATTATCTGGCCGTGCTGATGTTGATCACCGAGGATTTGGCAAGTGTCGCCCTGGCGG
>JALXEW010000258.1 GCA_027069285.1 Ardenticatenia bacterium
CCCCCACACCGGCCCCGCTGGTGCCCATGCGCATCATCCACCTGGGAACCGGGATCGGGCCGATCGACATCTACCTGGACGGCACCCTGCTCGTACAGGGATTGCCGTATACCTACAACACCGGGTACGCAGACGTGGCGGCAGGCAACCACACCATGCGCGTCCTGGAAGCCGGAGCGCCGCGAGATTCGGACGCGCTGATCGAGACCACCATCTCGCCGGAACCCGGCCAGACCATCACCGCCACCCTGATGTCACAGGACGACACACCGCAGATCACCCTCTTCACCGATCCAACCGAGCCGCTACCGGCGCACCTGGCACGCATCTCCCTGATCAACGCCACGAACATGCGCTCCCTTTCCCTGCGCGGGATAGACGGAGAACCCCTGGTCGGCCCTGCGGGTCCGGGGGAAGAGGATAACCGCGAGATATGGGCCGGCAAATACGACCTGTGGCTCTTCAACGGCGATAGACCGACCGACTTCCGGCTGGAAGACGAGGAACTGGACGGCAACCGCGTCTACACATTCATCCTGGCCGGCTCCGAAAGAGACCTGCAACTGGTACGCCTGGAATCCCCATCCGAACCGATGGCATATATAAGAATCGCACACGTGGCCGATACCGTCCCCGCTCTGGACTTTTACCTGGATGGCGAACTAAGCGCCCAACTGGACTATCAGGGAGCCACCGAATACATACCGGTCGAACCGGGGCCACACCGGATTCAGGGATACGCCCGCGACGCTCGCCCGGAAGAAGCGCCCGTACTGATGGAAAGCTCCCTGGGCCTGGCCGACGATCAGGCCGTGACACTGGTAGCAGTTGACACACTTGACGGAGTGGACATCCTGACCTTTGAAGACGACCTCTCGCCGACCGGCAGGGATAAAGCCAGGCTCACATTCGTCAACACAGTGCCCGACGCACCGGCATTCAACGTCCTGGAAGACGGCCAGGTGGTCGATGACATGACCCTGATCCCATTTCGGCGAGAAGGCCCCACAGTCGAGCTGGATGCCGGAGTCCATAACCTGCAGGCGATCCAACCGGATGCACAAACAATAATGGCCGACATGCCCGCCTTCAACCTGGTCGCCGGGCGGAGCTACCTGGTACTGGTGACCGGAGACTGGGATAACGAACCGCAAATGCATCCGGTGATCGTAGACTCCGAAGTCGGGCGAGAACCCCTAGGCCCCCATAGGGCCATGATCCGGCTGATGCACGCCGCATACGGCGTGCCGCCGGTGGACTTCTACCTGGGAGACCGCAGACTGGTATACCGGCTGGAATACGGCCAGGGCACCGAATACATCACAGTATCGCTGGATTCGTTACAGCTGCGAGCGATCAACTCCGGCGGCGAACCGGATGCGGAAGCCGTGTGGGAAAGCGAACTCCCACTGGCCGAAAACGAAGCGATCACAGTCTACCTGCTGGATACCGTCGAGGGAACCGACGCGATAGTGACACACGATTCGCCCGAGCCACCATCGGGCCAGATGGCCTCGGTAACCCTGATCTCACTGGTGCCGGAAGTGGAAGCAGTGAGCCTGCGCGATAGGCGTAACTCCCGATTCCTGATAGAGAACGTGCCATACGGCCAACCATCCGAACCGCTATACCTGCGGGCAGCCGACTACAGATTCCTGGACGTCGTGAGCGCCGCAGATGGCTCACTGGTGACCGAACTGGGCGAGCTCCGGGTGGAGGGCGGGACAAGCTACACCTGGATAGTGATCGGCCACATAGGCGGGGAACCGACCCCTCACGTAGTGCAACTGGGCCACCGTCCCTGAAGGACTACCTCTTCTCCGCATCCACGGGGACAGTGGCGGTGACAGTAGTGCCCTGATTAGGCACCGAGCGCACCCCCAACCTGCCGCCGATGGCACTGGCCCTCAGGGCCATATTGGAAAGCCCGTGGCCGACCACAGGCTCCTGCACATCGGCGTCGAAACCGACCCCATCATCGCGAACGGTGAGGATGATATGGCGTCCCTTGCGCCTGAGGCTCACCTCCAGGTGAGATGCCATCGCATGGCGGGCGGCATTCGCCAGTGCCTCCTGAGCTATATGGAATAACGCGGTGGCGGCATCGGCGCTCAAATAACGATCTACGCCCGGAGCGACCTCCAGGCGTATATCGGCGAGCGTATTGGCGCGGAACTCCTCGACCAACTGCTCCAGGCTCCCAACCAGATCATCCGCACGGAGCCTTTGAGGGCGCAGGTCAAGTATATACGTGCGTATATCCTGGATAATATGGTTCAGCCCGTCAATGCCCATCGAGATATACTCACGGGCCTTATCCGGATCATCGTCCATAAGCCGGCGTCCGTGTTCCAAAGTCAGGCCGACGGCGTAAATGGACTGGATGATCCCATCGTGCAAATCCATCCCGATCCGTTCCCTCTCCTCCAGGATCGCCATGCGCTGGACCTGTTGATACAACCGGGCGTTCTCGATAGCCACAGCGGCATGAGCCGCCAGCATCTCGATCATATGCTGGTCTATATCATCGAACTCATCGCCGCCGATCTTATTAGTGATGTAGAGCCTTCCCAGCAACTCCCCGCGTGCCAATATAGGGACGCTAAGCAGAGACGTCATCACCGGGTGATTTTCGCAAAACCCAGCAGAGCGTGGATGTTGGCGCAGATCTCGCAACCTTATCGGCTGCTTACTTTCCAGGAGTGCGCCCAGCAGCCCCTTACCTTCCGGACGAGTGCCGATAGCGGCCACCTCATCATCGGTCAACCCGGAGACCAGGAACTGCTCTACCTCGCCGGTGGGGCCGGGGATGATGAGCGCAGCATAGCGAGCGCCGGCCAGATCGCGTGCCAGGTGGACTGTTTTTTGCAGCACGCGAGAAAGCGAAAGCTCCGATGTCAGAGCCAACGCGGCCTCGTGGATCGCCTCCAGAGGCCGAACACGGGCACGAGACGCTCCGGCGGTGGACATGAGATGGGCTGTCTTCCGTCCTCTGGCCTTTTCCAACTAAACTATAACGCACAGCACCGTGTCCGGCAACACAGATAGGGCGAAAGGCCCCGGCGCGGTAGGGGCGGGTGGCCCGCGCGCGGTGGGCATCTTGGGGAAGTGCTTGACAAGGGGCGTGAGCGGGTGTATACTGGTCGTAGTTTGAGAGCGCTCCCACGGCGCCCTCAGAGAAAACGGGCCAAAACGGCGCTTTTTAGCCTTTTTGACGGTGATTTTGAGAGCGCTCCCACAATGGGCCGCAAACTAAACCTGGAAGATATAGCAAAACTGGCCGGCGTCTCACGCTCCACCGTCTCCCGCGTCATCAACGGCCACCCAAACGTCAGCCCCGAAACCCGCCGCCGCGTCCTCGACGTGATCGCCCGCGAGAACTTCCAGCCAAACCCCGCAGCTCGCACCCTCGTCACCAGCAGAACCCAGGTACTGGGCATCATCACACCCCAGGCCGCCACCAGCATCTTCACAGACCCGTACTTCCCCACCCTGATACAAGGCGTCACCCGCGTGGCAAACCAACACGACTATGCCGTCATGCTCTGGCTGGCCAACACCGGCGAGGATGCCGACCCGCTCTACCGGCGGATACTCGGAAGCCGGCTGATGGACGGGGTGGTAGTGGCCTCGGTAGTTGACGGCGACCCATTAATCCCACAGCTCATAGAGCGGGACTTCAACTTCGTGGTAGTCGGGCGGCCCACCTTCGACAACCTCAACTACGTGGACGTGGATAACCGCCGTGCGGCCAGAATCGCCGTCGAGCACCTGATCCGGCTGGGCCGGCGCAGAATCGGCACCATCACCGGCAGACTGGATATGGTTGCCGGTCAGGACAGGCTGAACGGCTACAAAGACGCCCTACTCGCATCCGGCCTACCGGTCGAGCCAGAGCTAATAGCAGAAGGAGACTTCAGCGAGGCATCGGGTTACGTCGGCATGAAAGCGCTCCTGGAACGGGGCGTTGACGGCGTCTTCGCCGCCAACGACGTGATGGCCATCAGCGCCATGCGGGCCATCCGCGAGCACGGCCTGAGCATACCGGGTGACATCGCCCTGGTCGGATTCGACGACCTGCCGATGGCATCTGCCGTCACACCCGCGCTCACCACCGTCCGGCAGCCCATATCCCGGCTGGGCGAAATGGCAACCGAGGCACTGATCAGACTGATCGAAGGCCAACTCTCAACCCCCTACCAGGCGATCCTGCCGACGCAACTGGTCATACGCGACTCGTGCGGTGCGGTCACCCGCACGGGAAGATAACACCGATAACAAGGAGGTGATGAGCAGCCAATAAGAACCCGGGCCGAAGCCAAACGGCCCCTACACGCGAGTTTTTCAAATTCGGCGCCTTGCCGCAGATAAAAGTGCCTGCCTTCTTTAATGCGTTTCGGAGGGATTAAGATGAAGCGCAACTTTTGGTCAGCAGTAGCCGTCCTGGTCGTGACGGGGATACTTGCCGCAGGAAGCGGCGCAGCCCTGGCCCAGGACGAGATCACCCTCACCATCTGGATCATGCCCAACGGCCCCGACCCGATGGGCGCGATCACCCAAGAGATCGAGGCCTTCGAGGCAGATCACCCCGGCGTGAACGTCGAAGCCGAAGTTCTGGACTGGGGTTCGGCCTGGACGCGAATCACCACCGCCGCCGTCTCCGGTGAAGGCCCGGACGTGAGCCAGCTGGGCACCACCTGGGTCGCCGCGATCGACGCATTTGGCGCATTGCGACCCTTCACCGAGGAAGAGATCGCGGCCATGGGCGGGCCTTCCAACTTCGTCCCGCCGTCCTGGGCCACCACCATCCCGGTCGGCAAAATCAGCCCGGTCGCCGTGCCCTGGTTCGTGGACGTGCGGGCCATGATCTACCGCGCCGACATCTTCGAGGAGCTGGGAATAGACCCAGATGAAGCCTTTGCCGATTGGGATAGCTTCGACGCCACACTCGCCCAGATCATGGACGCCGGCCTGACCACCACAACCGCCGACGGCGAGGAGGTCCCCATTTACGCATTCGCCTTCCCCGGCAAGAACGACTGGAACGTGCTCCACAACTTCGCCCCCTGGGTCTGGGGCGCCGGCGGCGACATCCTGAACGCCACCTATACCGAAGCCGTCTTCAACTCCCCGGCGGCAATGGAAGGGGTTGAATTCTACACCAGCCTCTATACCAAAGGCTACACCCCACCCGACGCCCTCGAGCTGAACAGCGCCCAGATCGAGGGGCTTTACGCCGAGGGCCGCGTCGCCATGGTAGTCTCCGGGCCGTGGATCGTCCTCAACTCCCGAACCGACCCCGAAAACGGCGGCTTTGCCGGATCGCCCGCAGCCGAAAACCTGGCCGTGGCACAGATCCCCGCAGGCCCCGCCGGGCGCTACACCTTCGTTGGCGGCTCCGACCTGACCGTTTGGAACTCCAGCGAGCACCAGGACCTGGCGGTCGAGCTGGTGCAGTACCTGGTCTCCGCCGAGAGCCAGGTCCGCTACTGCTCCAACATCAGTATGCTGCCCGCCGTAGTCGAGGCACTGGAAGACCCGTACTTCGCCGAAGACCCGGCCTATAGCGTCTTCATCGAAGCGATGGATAACGGGCGCAGCTACCCGACCATCCCCGCCTGGGGGCCGATCGAGACCGTCATGGTCACCAACCTCGGCGCCCTATGGGACGATGTAGCCGGCGTCAACGGCCCGTTTGACCCAGAAACCATGATCCCCGCCCGGCTGGATGCCGCCGTGGAGGAAGTCAACAACGTCCTGGCCCAGCAGTAAGGGCCATTCGCATAAGGTCGTGCCGGTGGGGCAAACCCCTGCCGGCACGGCCAACCCAGGAGGCGAGGGATGAGCGTAGTCGGCCTTCGTCCGTTCTTCAGGCGGGTTTACCGGTACCGCCTGGCATATCTCATGATCCTGCCCACTGCACTCCTGATGCTGACCGTCCACTTCATGCCCAGCATCGAGGGCTTCATCATGTCGATGCTCAAGCTGAATCAATTCACACTCCGGTACTTCCTGCGAGCGCCGTTCATCGGGCTGGAAAATTACCGCTCCATCCTCACCGATCCGGGCAACCCGGTTGTGGCGGGCATCACCGGAGCGGCCCGCAATACCCTATTTTACACCATCGTGGTCAACATCGGAACCCTCGGGCTTGGACTGGTACTCGCACTACTACTTAACCGGCGGTTTCCGGGCCGACGCCTGGCAAGGACATTAGTGCTTCTGCCGTGGGTGGTGCCCACCTATGCCGTTGGCCTGCTCTGGGGCGCGATGTGGCTCCGGGAATCCGGCGTCATCAACATGATCCTGGTCGACTGGCTACACCTCCTCAGAGAACGGCCCTTCTGGCTCATCGGCCCGAATGCGTTCTGGGCCGTCGTCATCCCCACCATATGGCGCTTCCTGCCGTTCAACACCATCATGATCCTCGCCGGCCTGCAAGTGATCCCCGATGAACTTTATGAGGCCGCCTCGATCGACGGCGCGTCGGCCTTCCAGCGATTCCGTTATATCACCGTACCGCTGCTGATGCCCGTATTGGCGATCATGCTGCTTTGGGGCGTGATCTTCACCGCGTTTGGCTACAACATCGTGATCATGATGTTCGGCAACGGCGGCGGATTCCCAGGCGAATACGCCGACCTTTTGATGCCGGCCATCACCCGCCAATCGTTCGGGCTATGGCAATTCGGGTTGGGCGCTGCGGCCTCGATCCTGATGATGCTCTTTATGATGATATTCGTTGCCATCTGGCTCCGAGTCTTCCGCAACGTCCTGACCCAGGAGGGGAGTCTGTGATGGCCGCCACAACATCCGGCCTGGAGACGGTGCAAAATCGGCTTTCCGCCATAACCCTATATCAGCTCAGGCGCTGGGCACTGGAGCGATTGGCCGACCTGCTCCTCATAACCCTGATAATCCTGATGCTCTTCCCCATATTCTGGATGGTGGTCACCTCGTTCAAAACCAACGCCGAGATCACCTCAAACGTACTATGGCCATCGGAGCTACAACTCCGAAACTACATCGACCTGTGGGATACGGTCAACTTCGGCCTCTACTATAGGAACAGCCTGATCATCTGCTCGACCACCACGGTGATAGCGACATTATTCGCCACCCTGGCAGGTTACGCCCTGGCCCGGTTCCGGTTCCCCGGCTCGAACATCTTCAGCGTGGCCGTGGTCGGCACGCAACTGATACCCGGCATTATGATGATGTTGCCGCTTTACCTGACCTTCCGCGAGGTCACGCGCATCACCGGCATACAGATAATCGGCACCCAGGGCGGGCTGATCCTGCTATACACCGGCTTCTACATCCCGCTGAGCCTCTGGATCGTGCGCGGGTTCTTCGCCGCCATCCCGCCCGACCTGGAAGAGGCGGCCCTGATCGACGGGGCAACCAGATTCGGCGCATTCTGGCGGATCGCGCTCCCCCTGGCACGACCGGGGATAGTGGCGACGGCCATCTACGTCTTCCTGACGGCGTGGGATGAGCTATTCTTCGCCTGGGTGATGGACGTGCAGACCATCCCGGTTGGCATCCGGCTCTACGTGGGCCAGTACGCCAACCGATTCGACCTGATGATGGCGGCAGCAGTCGTGGTCACACTACCGGTACTGATCGTATTCTTCCTGCTGCAAAAACACATGATCAGCGGCCTGACGGCAGGAGCGGTCAAGGGGTGAGTGATGAGGGTACCTGTCATCGGCGCCATAACCGTCGGCCTGATGGCCGCCACGGCAGCCGTGGCGGGAACGCCATCACCCACGCCGACACCCGGCCCGGACGTTCTGCCCGGAGACGCCGACATCCTGCTGCCGGAATCCGGTGTGCTGCACGGGGTGTTCCTGCCGGGCCATCCGCTCGTCACGCCGGAGGATGTTGACGAGTACGCCGACATGGTTGGGCTTCGCCCGGCCATACAATTGCTGTTCTTCGACTGGACGTACCGGACATGGGATGAGGTGGAGCGCCAGATAGAGGCGGGTGCGCCGGACATGACATACGTGGTGACGTGGGAGCCGCGCGTCTTCCCAAATAGCAACGTGCTCAATGACATAGCAAGCGGCTCGCAGGACCGCATAATCCGCTACTTTGCCGAGGGCGCCCGTGACTACGGGGAGCCGATCTTCTTACGGTTCGGCCACGAGATGAACGGGGATTGGTATCCCTGGTCGGGAGCCTGGAACGGGCGCGAGCCGGAGCGTTACATCACGGCCTGGCGCCACGTGCACGACATCTTCAACGAGGTTGGCGCCGATAACGTCATATGGGTATGGGCGCCGAACGCATGGAGCGTGCCCAACGAGCCGTGGAACGCCCTGGAGAATTACTACCCCGGCGATGAGTATGTTGATTGGGTCGGCGTTGACTTTTACGGCCTCATGGCCGGATGGGGGCGCAACGATCCAGGGCCGGCGATAGACCGGGTATACCGGCTTTACGGCGACCGTAAGCCGATCATGATCGCGGAGACCGCAGCAGCCGATTCGACCCATTCCGACCCGGCATACGGCATGACACGCGCCGAATGGATAAACGCCCTTTTCGACGCGATCGAGGCCAGGCCCAACGTCCGGGCGTTCATCTGGTTCAACATAGATAAGGAAGCGGACTGGCGTGTCGAGGCCGATCCAGAGTCGCTGGCCACGTTCCGCGACCGACTGCTCGGCGGGCCGTATCTGGATTCCGCCCCGACCGGAGCGCAGGAGTGACGGGACTCGCCCCATCCCGTTATCGGTTCCCGTGCGTCACGGAGGGGACGCCAGGTGAGAGTTATAGCCGGTCTTTCCATCGTTTCTATCCTTGCCGGGGCATGTGTCCCGGCCATGTTCGCAACGGATACGCCTATGCCACTTGAGAGCACCAGACCAAGACCTGACTTTATCCCTGCTGCCGCGTGGGCCAGGCCGATCGGTTTACCGGTTGAGCGTGTCGGCCACCCACGCACAGAGTACCACATCGTTGACGACGGCCCGTACCAGGGGGCGCCGCTTGGCGGCCTGGGGGCGGGGACGTTCGGACGCACATTCCGGGGGGACTTCGCACGGTGGCACCTTGACATCGGAGTCCACCGCTACGAGACGCTCCCGGCCAACATGTTCAGCGTCTACATGCGGCGGGGCGATGAGACGATCGCGCAGGCGCTATGGACCGGCGCCCCGAACGGCGTGCTCCAAAGCTGGAACTGGAACTACCCGATCGGCGGCGGCACCTACTACGCCCTATACCCACGATCCTGGTTCGTTTACGACTGGGAACGATTCCCGGTTGAACTCAGCGTGGAGCAATTCTCCCCGGTGATACCCGGCGACTATCGCGTCAGCAGCTACCCGATCGCCCTCTTCATCTGGGAAGCCCACAACCCGACCGACGAGACGATCACCGTCGGGATCATGCTCACATGGCAGAACCTGCTGGGTCACGGCTGGGATCGTGACTTCATCGGCGGCCAGGCCCACCACGCCGAACGCGATGGCGACACAGTAGGAGTGGTAATGACCCGTTCCGACGACTTCACCGGCGAGGAGTGGGACGGCTCGTGGGCCATCGCGGCCATCGGATCGCCGGGAGTGCGGCTCTCATATAGGAGCCGATTCCGCGTCAACGGGGACGGCGCCGAAATATGGGGGGACTTCGCCGCCGATGGAGCATTAGAAAACATTGACGACCGGACGCCCTCCCGGATGGGGGAGGTACTGGGCGCAGGCATTGCCGCCACATTCGAGATCGGGCCTGGCGAAACCATCCGGGTGCCGTTCGCGGTGGCCTGGGACATGCCGGTGATGACATTCGGCAACGGGACAGGCTGGTACAAGCGCTACACCGCCTTCTTCGGACGGGACGGCCACCACGCATGGGAGATCGCCCGCGAGGGCCTTTCCGAATGGGAAAACTGGCGCCGCAGGATAATCGAATGGCAGCAGCCGATCCTCAACGATCCCGGCAGGCCGGACTGGTACAAGACGGCACTATTCAACGAACTCTACTTCCTGGCCGACGGCGCAACCGCCTGGGAACACGGTCGCGTGGGCGAACCGGAGCCGCCGGACGACTACATCGGCGGATTCCTCTACATCGAATGCTTCGACTACCCATTCTACGCCACCTTTGACGTGGATTTTTACGCCTCATTCGCACTGCTCCAGCTATGGCCGGAGCTTGAGGTACGGCTGATGCGAGATTTCGCCGCCACAGTGCCGATGGAGGACCTGACCGAGCGCCAGATCATCGCGACCGGCGAGACGGCACCCCGTCTGCTGGCCGGCGCCGTGCCACACGACCTGGGCGCCCCCCATGAAGACCCCTGGCTGATGCCCAACGCCTACGACTACCAGGACGTGAACCGCTGGAAAGACCTCAACGCCAAATTCGTCCTCCGCCTCTACCGCGACGTAGTGCTCTTGGGCCGAGACGACCTTGCCAGCGAACTATGGGCCGACGCGCTGATGGCAATGGACTACCTGGCCGAGATGGATCGCGATGGCGACGGGATACCGGAAAACGAGGGGTTCCCGGATCAAACCTATGACACCTGGTCGGTCAGCGGGGTCAGCGCCTACAGCGGCGGGCTATGGTTGGCGGCCCTGCGTGCGGCCCGCGAGCTTGCGTTGCTGGCCGGTGACCCCGAATCCGCCGAGCGTTTCGGCGCGATGCTGGATACCGCGCTCCAGACCTACGAGGACGCGCTATGGAACGGCAGCTACTACAACTACGACAACAGCGACTCACCTTACCACGATAGCATCATGGCCGATCAGCTCGCCGGGCAGTGGTACATGGACGTGGTGGGATTACCGCTGCTGCCTGACGATCACATCCGATCCGCCCTGGAACGCATATACGAAATGAACGTAATGCGCTACGGGAACGGTCGGCTGGGCGCGGTAAACGGCATGAGACCCGATGGCGAAGTTGACGATTCCAGCCAGCAATCGGTTGAAGTATGGAGCGGCACCACATACGCCCTATCGTCCCTGATGATGTACCGTGGCATGGCCGAGCAGGCCTGGGCCACCGCACACGGTGCCTACCTTGTCACATATGAAACCGGCGCCTTCTGGTTCCGCACCCCAGAGGCATGGGACGCCGACCTGAACTTCCGCGCCACCATCTACCTGCGCCCGCTATCGATCTGGGCGCTGGAAACAGCATACCGCTCCACCCACGGGCGCTGATCCGCCGCCGGGACGCCTACCGACACCGACCCTGCCGGCCACATCATCTGGACAGGCTCGGTTTTATTACCATATTGACTACTTGAGTTGCACAGCCCTGTGCGGTATACTCATATACCGGTGATGGGGAAAGGCAATATCATAGCCCGCAATTCCCCGCCGTCTTCTGTGCCCCCTTGTATCTCTAAGTAGCAGGGCAACGAACCTACAGAGAGCGCTCAAAGACGGTTCTGGGCCGCCTTAGGTGCACATCACGCACTCACAAAGGCACCCACATCTCGTGTAACCGCAGCATCGAGAAACCTTTATCCTGTGGAGGAGGACGATGGGCGAGAAACGACAAATAACCGTGGTTGGGGCAGGTCACGGCGGCAAAGCGATGGCTGCAGACCTGGCCTACCAGGGGCATGAGGTCAACCTCTTCAACCGCAGCTGGCACCATATAGACACCATCGCCGCGCGAGGTGGAATCGAGATCAAATTCGAGGACGGCACCCAGGGTTTCGGAAACCTGCGCAAAGTGACCAGCGAGATGGAAGAAGCACTCGAAGACACCGAACTGATCATGGTCGTAGTCCCCGCATCCGGCCACCGGGATGTGGCCAGGATGTGTGCCCCACACCTGAAAGACGGCCAGATCATAGTCCTGAACCCCGGCAGGACGGGCGGCGCATTGGAATTCCGCAAAGTACTACAAGAATCCGGCTGCACAGCCGACGTGATCGTGGCCGAGGCCGCAACCCTGCTATTCGCCAGCCGCAGCACCGGCCCGGCAGAAGCCCGGATATTCCGCCGTAAGAACACTGTCCCGCTGGCGGCGCTACCGGCCACGCAAACACCAAAAGTGCTCGAAGTCCTGAAAGACGTATACCCGCAATTCATCCCGGCCCCGAACGTGCTCCACACCAGCACGAACAACCTGGGCGCTATCTTCCATCCGGCCCTGAGCATACTGAACGCCGGCTGGATCGAAAGCACAGGCGGCGCCTTCCAGTTCTACATGGAAGGCGTGACACCATCCACATCAAGAGTGCTGGAGCGCCTGGATAGGGAACGGGTGACCGTGGCCGCTGCAATGGGCGTGCGCGTGCAGACCAGTATGGAATGGCTCGCCGGCGCATACTCCGCCTACGGCGACACCCTCTACGAGGCCATGCACCGTAACCCCGGCTACAAGGGCATCATGGCACCGGCGACCTTACGCCATCGCTACATCTTCGAGGACGTGCCCTACAGCCTGGTGCCGATCGCCGAACTGGGGCGTCGTTTCGGCGTTGACGTTTGGGCAATGGACGCGATGATCCGCCTGGCATCCGTGATCCACGGCACCGACTACTGGCATCGGGGCCGCACACTGGAGCGCATGGGCCTGGTGGGCCTCTCCGTGATGGAGATCACACGCCTGGTCGAAACCGGCAACGCACGTGACGAACGGGACATAGCGGAGATGGGGTGAAAATGGCCAAAAAAGTGCTCGCCGGCGCCATCGGTGATTGCGTACACGTGGCAGGAGTAACCAGATTCCTGAACATAGCCGAAGACCTGGGCTACGAAACCCACTTCACCGGCCCCGCGACCGACCTGGAAACCTTTGTCGAACGGGCAGTCGAAATACAGCCGGACGTGATCGGCGTCAGCTACCGGCTGACCCCGGAGAACGCCCGGACACTCCTGACAGAACTGAAAGGGATGCTGGAAGCAGCCGGCCTAACCGATAAAACACTGATGTTCGGCGGCACCCCACCGGTCGCCGAAGTCGCCCGCGAACTGGGCTACTTTGACGTGATATTCAGCGGCGACGAACCCCCGCACCGGGTGCAGGCCGCGCTGCGCGGCGAGCGCGTGGATAAGCCCGACGAATCCTCATACCCGCAGACGGCAATAGAACGCATAAAGTGGAAAGCTCCCTACCCGATCCTGCGCCATCACTTCGGCATCCCCGCCCCCACCATCGAGCCCACCGTTGAAGGGATCGCCAAAATAGCCGAGGCCCATGTGCTGGACGTAATATCGCTGGGCGCCGACCAGGACGCACAGGAAAACTTCTTCCGCCCGCACCTGCAAGACCCACGGAGCAAGGGCGCAGGTGGCGTCCCATTCCGCACAGAAGATGACCTAAAACGGCTTTACCGGGCCAGCAGACGCGGCAACTATCCCCTCATGCGTTCCTACTCCGGCACCGCCGATCACATCAAATACGCCGAGATGCTGGTACGCACGATAAACAACGCCTGGTGTGCCACCTCACTGTTCTGGTTCAACGCGATGGACGGGCGCGGCCCATCCCCACTGGAGCAATCGATCCGCGAGCACCAGGAACTGATGCGCTGGCACGGCGAGCGAGGCATCCCGGTTGAGGGCAACGAGCCATACCACTGGGGTATGCGCGACGCGCCGGACGTAGTAGTCTGCGCGGCCTCGTACATATACGCCCACAACGCCAAGAAAATGGGCGTGCGGGACTACATCGCCACCTACATGTTCGAAAGCCCGCCCCACCTATCCAACCGGATGGACCTGGCCAAATGCCTGGCCCAGATCGAGATCGCAGAGTCCTTTGCCGACGCAAACTTCCGGGTCTGGCGGCAGACCCGCACCGGACTCCTGAGCTACCCGGTCGACCAAAGGCGTGCACGCGCGCACCTGGCCCAAAGCATCATGCTACAGATGGCCGTGAAACCGCACATCGTACACATAGTGGGCTACACCGAGGCAGATCACGCAGCCACGGCAGACGAAGTGATCGAGAGCGCCGTGATGGCCCAGCAAGTGATAGAAACGGCCATACGCGGCACCCCGGATATGACCTGCGATCCGGTGGTGCAGGCCCGCAAAGAGGAGCTGCTTGCCGAGACTCACGAGCTGCTGGACGCCATCCGCGCCCTCGCGCCCAACTTGGAAGACCCGCTATCCGACCCGGCCACACTGGCCCGCGCAGTCAAAGAAGGCCTGATGGACGCGCCACAACTGCTCAACAACCCATACGCTCCGGGCAGGATACGCACCCGCAGCATCAACGGCGCCATCGTAGCCGTGGACGAAAGGGGCCGCCCGTGGAAGTGGTACGCCCGGTAATCAACCCTCGCCCGCCGCAATCGGCACCTGGCTGGCATCGCCACGCAGCACCACATATCTGCTGCGCACCCAGCCAACCCCGAACGGGGAGACCACCTGATACCAGCTCCAGTCCAGATTCCGGCCCACGATCTCCATCTCCGTGCTGCTGCGAACCGCGCCGAGTATCGCGTACTCAGTTCCCGGCCCCGCCCGGACGTTGAGATAAGCGGTGAAGACCACGGCATACGGAGTCGGTGGTGGCGGCGGCGGGACATAGGGGGAAACATCCGGCGTTCCGGACGCATCACCGCGCAGTGCCACATAGCTGGCCTTCACCCATCCGATGCCGTATGGCGAGGAGACTTGATACCAGCTCCAATCGGTATTGCGGCCCACAATGATCAGCTCCATGCCGGTGTGCACCACCCCGATAACCGGATAATCCAGACCCGGCCCGGTGCGCACGTTCAAATTCGGGGCGAAGATAACGGCAATCGGCTGCGCGTAAGAGCTGACCTGAATATCGGTCGTGACCTCCACGCCGCCGACATCACCGGCTACGACTATATAGCGGGCCATCACCCAGCCGGTGCCGAACGGCGATTCGACCTGCCACCAAAGCCGATTCGCGTCACGCCCGACGATCGGCAACTGGTCTCCGCGATGCACCACGCCGAGTATGACAAAAGCCGTCCCAGGCCCCTCGCGCACATTGAGGTTATCCACATTGACGACGGCCACCGGGCCGCCCCCCTGGGCCGCAGCGTCCCCCACCGGGCCGACAGGGGCCGCCCATACCGTCCCCACCACGACAAACAGGGAGATGACGACTGCCAACAAAATCGATCTTCTCATAGGCTTCCACCCTCCTTGCCCGGCCTGCTTTTCGGTGCACGAACCCAGAAACAGTATAGCCTATGTGCGATTTTTACGCATCGCCGGAGTGGTGGGAGCAGTTGCCGTCCGGCCCCGCACTATGGTATATTCCCCCAGCAAGATCGGAATGGGAGATGACATGGCAGTTCGGGAACAGGCACCACAAGACCAAACAATCGCCCCTCCGCGCCCCACCGACGAGCGCGTCACGATCATAAAACCATCTCGCGGATGGGCCTCGCTCAACCTGGGCGAACTATGGGAATACAGAGAACTGCTGTACTTCCTGGCCTGGCGCGACGTCAAAGTACGCTACAAACAAACGATCATCGGCGTGGCATGGGCGATCATACAGCCGCTCTTCACCATGTTAGTATTCAGCCTGTTCTTCGGCATGTGGGCCAACATGCCGTCGGACGCAATACCGTACCCCATCTTCAGCTACGCGGCCCTGGTCCCCTGGAACTTCTTCGCCAACGGCCTGCGCCAGGCATCCGATAGCCTGGTGCTCAGCGCCAACCTCATACGCAAAGTCTACTTCCCGCGCCTGGTCATCCCGATCGCATCCGTGCTCTCCGGCGTAGTGGACTTCGGCCTGGCATTCCTGGTGCTGCTGGGCATGATGCTGGCATACGGCATAGTACCCAGCCTGGAACGGGTGATCTGGCTGCCACCGCTCCTACTGCTGGCCCTGATCACCGCCCTGGGAGTAGGACTATGGCTTTCGGCCATGAACGTGCAATTTCGAGACGTGCGCTACACCGTCCCGTTCCTGATCCAGCTATGGCTCTTCGCCACACCGATCGCATATCCAAGCAGCCTGCTACCCGAACCCTGGCGGACTATCTACGGCCTGAACCCGATGGCAGGCGTAGTCGAAGGTTTCAGATGGGCACTTCTAGGCGCCGAGACCGCACCAGGCCCCATGATAGCCGCGTCCACCTTCGTCGCGGTCACGCTCCTGGTCGGAGGCGCCTTCTACTTCCGTCGTATGGAAAAAACCTTTGCCGACATAGTATAAACTCGCGAACCCCACGGCAGCGTTCGCTATGATGGACCTGGAATCCTTACAAAAGAAAATCGGCATACAATTTTCCGATCTCTCCCTTCTCCAGCGCGCCCTGACCCATAGCTCATACCTCCACGAGCACGAAGACGAGGTGCTGGAGGATAACGAGCGCCTGGAATTCCTGGGCGACGCGGTGCTGGACTTCATGGTAGCCGCCATGCTATACCACCGCTTCCCGGAAATGCGCGAAGGGGAAATGACCCGCCTCCGCGCCAGACTGGTACGCATGGAAACCCTGGCCAAAATCGCCAGGAAAATGGGCCTGAACCAGGCCCTCTACCTGGGTCACGGCGAGGAAGAAAGCGGCGGCAGGGAACGTCCCGGCAACCTCTGCGCAGTATTCGAGGCATTCGTCGGCGCCCTATACCTGGATCAGGGCCTGGATGCAGTCAGAGAAGTGATCGAGCCGGAGCTACTGGCCGTCCTCGAAGACTCCTTCGAGGGAGAGGTGGATAAAGACCCAAAGAGCAAACTCCAGGAATGGAGCCAGGGCACACTCGGCCTGACCCCGGTCTACAACACCGTGAAGACCAGCGGGCCGGATCACGCCAAAACCTTCACCGTCGAAGTACTGATAAACGGCAGGCGTTTTGGGATCGGCACCGGCAGGAGCAAACAAGCCGCATCGCAAGAAGCCGCACGCGCCGCCCTGGCGGCCATCGAGGCCGGGGAGCTACCCTGAACCTCAGCGTCGGAAATAAAGGGCGAACCCGGTCAGCACCTCACCCCCGGCAGGCGTGGCATCCTCATCCTCCGTCTCCGGCGTACACGGGCCGGTGATCAACTCGTCGGACCGCTCGCTAAGCCCCGGCAGATCAACCCTATATGCCACATCCGGTTCCATACGAAAATCGGCATACGCCGGGCCTTCCTCCGGTTTCAACCCGGTGAAAAAGCGATCCTCACCGCCCTGCCAGCTCACCCTCACCTCGACCCCCGGCACCCCCTCGCCGTCCGCATCCTCCACATAAACCTCCAATACCCCCGAATAAGCCGGGTTACAAAACTCCTGCACAAACACCAACTCGAAATCCCCGGTAGGGGTATCGGTCGGGCTTGGCGAAGGGGTGAGAGTGCCCAAAGTCGGCGTTGGGGACGGAGTACGGGTGGGGAAACTCAGCACAATAGTCGGGGTTGGCGTCGGCGTCACCGGCGTAGGAGTCGGCGGGACGGTGGCATCCGGATTCCCTATAATCACATCCGCGCACCCGGCCTTACCCTGCAGCCGATAAAGCCGCACCATATCCGTCAGAATGCGTGACTCGGCATTAGAGCGCGGCCATCCGCCGACCACAAGCTCACACGCCATATCCGCCACCAACTGGAGCGGATCGTCAGAGCCGAACGCCGCCAGCCTCGACAGCGCCCGCTCCAGATCGCGATCCTGCCCGTAAGCTGCGGCGATCATCGCCACATACTGCGCCTTACTTTCGGGATCGAGCTGCCAGGGAGCGGTATCGTACTGTACCAGAGGGTCCACATTCCAGGCATAGTAGAGCGACAGCCCCACGCCGACCGCCAGACCCATCAGCACCCCGATCCACGAGACGGCCCCGCCCTTATGCTTAGCCTTCATTGCCCCCGGAACTCCGGCGTCTGCGTGGCAGGCAAACGGTATGGCTCCATCGGCGGGGTGAGCCGCCCCAGCGCCTCCGAGAGCGCCACCAGGTTGATGATGTCGGTCATACTACGCCCGGTGGAGATATAAGTCTCGGTCAGCTCCTGGACGTACTGGGGTATGTTGGTCTCGCCCAGCCACCGCAACTGCTCTATGGCGACACTCGGATCGCGATGCTGACGGAAGGCCGTTGCCACCATCACGGTGTAGTCAGCGCGGTACACCTCGTCCAGGTCCCGCAGCGGGCTATGCACATACTCGACCGGCGCGATCACCCAGCCTATCGTCAGCCCGATCGCCACCCCGACCGAGCCGCCGAGCAAGAACGAGAACGCAAACCGCCAAAAACCCCTCATGGAACCGGCCCCCGCCGTACCGGGCGATAAAAAAGCCGGGGTCAGACCCGGCTGAGCCATGCCGGAGGTGGGATTCGAACCCACACGGGTTGCCCCGCGCGATTTTGAGTCGCGTGCGTCTGCCTGTTCCGCCACTCCGGCCAGCTGCCAATAGTATAGCACAGAACCGCCCTTTTGGCTACGCATCACCGAGCAGTTGACGCCTAGAACATAAGTTCGGTATAATCCCAACAGGGGATGACGGCGAGGAGACAAATGCTCATCAAAGCACAGCCCGAACTTTCCGAAAAACTGGCGCTCATGGGCAACGCGGCCAGACATGAACCGGCTGGCGATGCGCCGGATGAGCAACTCGACAAAGCCATGCACTGCATCGCATACGTCGCCACGCCCCAGGGCCGCAAGCCGATACTGAAAGCACTACTCACGTCCCACTGCGAGCGCAGTTGCCACTACTGCCCATTCCGGGCCGGACGTCCCATGCGGCGCGTGAGCTTCACCCCGGATGAGCTGGCGGCGGCCTTCGATGCCATGCACCGCGCCGGATTAGTACAGGGCATATTCATCTCATCCGGCATCCTGAACGGCGGCGTAGCCATACAGGACAAAATCCTGGCGACCGCCGACATCATCCGTCACAAACACAAATACGCCGGCTACATGCACATCAAGATAATGCCCGGTGCCGAATACGATCAGGTCCGCCGCGCCATGCAACTTGGAGATCGGGTCTCCGTCAACCTCGAAGCGCCATCGGCAAAACACCTACAAAAGCTGGCTCCCCAAAAAAACTTCCACTCCGAACTAACAAAGCGGCTGGCCTGGACATATGAGATACGCGCCCGCGAGGGCCTGCGTGCCGGGACAGTGACCCAATTCGTCGTCGGAGCGGCAGACGAGACAGACCTGGAACTCTTAGAACTCAGCGCCAGGCTCTACCGCCAACTGGGCCTCCGCAGAGTCTACTTCTCGGCCTTCGAGCCGATCCCCAACACCCCGCTCGAGGGCCGATCGCCGACCCCACCGATCCGGGAGCGGCGGCTATACCAGGCCGGATTTCTCCTGCGCGACTACGGTTGGGACGTGGAAGAACTGCCTTTTGCGCCAGATGGTAACCTCCGCACCGATGTCGACCCCAAATTAGCGTGGGCGCTGGAAAACCTGGCCGAGGCGCCGGTGGACGTGATGAAAGCCTCGCGCCGGGAACTCCTACATGTTCCAGGCATCGGCCCCAAAGGCGCCGACGCCATAATCAAAGCGCGGAAACTCGGCCCATTGCGCAGCCTGGAAGACCTGCGAGCCATCGGAATACGAAACGTCAGAAGGGCCGCCCCCTTCATCCTCTTCGGCGGGCGGCGCCCCGATCGGCAGCTGACGTTATTCCCCGCCGGATAACATCTCGCGGGCCTTTTGGCGCAACTCCCGTTTCAACACCTTCCCCGCCGCCGAGATCGGCAACCCATCCGTGAAGATCACGCGCTTTGGCACCTTATACCGCGCCAGGTTATCGTAAAGGAAATCCAGCAACTCCCGTTCCGAGGCCTCAATGCCCGGCCTGAGCACCACGAACGCCCAGCCCACCTCTCCCCACTTATCATCCGGCACGCCGACCACCGCGCACTGTGCCACTGCCGGATGGCGGTAAAGCACCTGCTCGATCTCGACCGGGTACACATTCTCCCCGCCGGAGATAAACATATCCTTCTTACGGTCTACAATGAAGAAATACCACTCCTCATCATAATAAGCCAGGTCGCCGGTGTGGAACCACCCCTCATCGTCAACCGCCTCCTCCGTGGCCTGGGGATTATTGAAATAGCCGGAGCAGAACGACGGCCCCTTAAGCACCAACTCGCCCACCTGATTCGGCCCCAGCGGACGGTTTTGATCATCGACGATCCGGGCGTCCACGTAGAAATTAGGGCGCCCTATTGAGCCGGCCTTACGTTCCGCATCCTCCGGTGCCAGGGCGAAGATGCCAGGCCCGAACTCAGTCATCCCAAACCCCTGCTTGAACCGTACCCCCTTTTCCCGCATAAACTGCCGGATCAGCGGGACAGGCAGCGGCGCACCGCCCGAAGTACAAAAGCGCAGCGAACTGAGATCGGCCTCCGGCCAATTCGGCGCCTGGGTCATCATCTGGTACATCGTCGGCACCCCGGCGAAAACCGTCGCCCTGTACTTTTGGATCAGGTCAAGCACCAGCGCCGGATCGAACTGGCGAATCAGCACCACCGTTCCGCCCAAGATCATCAGCGGCATAGTGTAGACCAGCAAACCGCCCGTATGGAAAAGCGGGAAGACGTTGACGGTAACGTCGCCCGGCATCAGATCATGGATCACGGTATTAAGCGTATTCCACGCGATCATGCGATGGCTGATCTGAGCGCCTTTTGGGAGTCCCGTAGTGCCGCCGGTGAACAACAGGCACGCTATATCCTCCTCGGTCAGCGACTCGCACTCGACCGGCGTATTCGGCGCCGAATCCAGCGCCCGCTCGAACAGGATACTCCCCGGAAGCCCATCGGATTCGACGTGCAGCAGGCGCGGCTCGATCCCGGCCTCCCGAACCGCGTCGCCGACAGTCCGGGCGAACTCCGACGAATAGATCACCGCCTTTGGCGAGGTATCCCGCATAAGCGCGGCCAGCTCACGCCAATGCAACCGCCGGTTATAAGGCGTCAGGATCGCGCCGAGCTTCCCGCAGGCGAAAAACGCATCCAGGTACTCGACCCCATCATAAGCGACGATCCCCACCCGGTCGCCTTTGGAAATGCCCGCCTCGCCACTCAACCAATTAGCGAGCCGATTCGCCCGATCATTCATCTGCGCATAGGTGAAACTCACCGCCGGGCTTTTCCCCTCATCCACCACCGCGAGCCTATCCGGCGAGTAGATCGCCCGGCGTCCGGCGACATCACCGATGTACACAGCCTCGACTCCTTTCGCTCCAGACCATGCCGCACAATCCCATTATACCCCGCGCAACAAATTGCAGATCGGCTTCCTATATCGGGTGACACCATGCTACAATCCAAAAGACATCCCAGAGTGCCGGCACAACCGGAGGGGTGATAGTGGAAAGCGAAAGCAAACACATCCTGATCACCGGCGGCGCGGGCTACATCGGCTCGATGCTGACCGGCAGACTGCTTCGCGCCGGGCATCGCGTCACCGTGCTGGACGAACTGCTATGGGGCGGCGAGTCGCTACTGGCCTACTTCCCCCACCCGAACTTCCGTTTCGCCAAAGTGAACGTCACCGAGCCGGATATGGCACGCCCATACTTTGACAGCGTTGACGCAGTTATTCACCTGGCCGCCATAGTGGGCTTCCCGGCATGTCAGCAAGTTGGCCCACAGGTGGCAAGACTCTACAACGTCGAGGCCACCAGATACGTCTTCGACCTGGCCGACCAGGCCGGCGCGGAACGCTTCATCTTCGCCTCCACATACAGCAATTACGGCATCTCGCCGGATGGCTCACCGGTGGACGAGGATTCCCCCCTCAACCCCCAATCCCTCTACGCCGAGACCAAGATCGAGGCCGAGCGCTTCCTGTTAGAGCAGGGGAAGCACGCAAACTGCGCTCCGGTCATATTACGCTTTGCCACGCTATTTGGCATCTCCCCGCGCACCAGATTCGACCTGATCGTCAACCAGTTCGTCCTGGAGGCGATGACGAAAGGAGAGCTGATAATATACCAGCGCGGCTACCATCGCTCATTCGTGCATGTGCGGGACACCGTTGAGGGGATCGTACTGGCACTCTCGGCAGACCGGGAGAAAGTGGCCGGCGAGATATTCAACCTGGGCGACGAGCGTGGGAACAAAAGCAAGGACGAGATCGTCGAGCTGGTCGCCGAAGTCGTGCCTGGCCTCAAAGTACGCTATAAAGACCTGACCTTTGGCGGGGATATGCGTGACATCCGCGTGCGATTCGACAAGATCAGGCGGGTACTGGGCTTCCGGGCGCGGATCACGGTGGAAGAGGGCATACGTGAAGTCCACGACGCCATCCGTCTGGGCGTGATCCGGGATCCGCTATCACCGAAATATCGCAACGCCACCTTCATAGTACAGTAAATACGTGCAGCAGGCATAGTGATCGGGGGTGAGAAGTGAAATACAGGGCAACTCTCCTGGCCGGGGCGTTGATAGCGATACTGGTCGCGCAACCGGCAGCGGCGCAAGAGGGCGGATACGCCTTCGTACGCCAATGGGGTGGCGAGGGAACTGCCGAAGGGCAATTCAACTTCCCTCGCGCCATAGCCATCGGTCCGGACGGGAACCTATACGTGGCAGATAGCGAGAATCACCGCATTCAAGTCTTCGGCACCGACGGCTCATTCATCCGGGCGTGGGGAAGCTACGGATCAGAGGCCGGGCAGTTTGACGTGCCACAAGGCATAGCAGTTGACGCCTGGGGATTCGTTTACGTGAGCGACAGGAACAACAACCGCATCCAAAAATTCACCACCGACGGGGAATTCGTCACAATGTGGGGCAGCGAGGGCATCGGGGCTGGGCAATTCATCGAGCCGCGCAACCTGGCAGTCGGTCCCGGTGGGAACATCTATGTAGCCGATAGCTGGAACCATCGCATCCAGGTATTCGACCCGGACGGGAGACTCGTGATCACCTGGGGCGGGCGGGGCACCGAGCCCGGCAGATTCAACTACGCCACCGGAGTCACAGTCGACTCCGAGGGTTTTGTATACGTCTGCGACGCCGACAACCAGCGAATCCAAAAGTTCACCCCGGACGGCATCCCCGTCACAACATGGGGAGAAGAAGGGAGCGGCCCCGGCCAATTCTCACGGCCATATAGCATCTCGGCTGGCCCGGATGGTTACATCTACGTAGTGGACGAGTGGAACCACAGGATACAGAAATTCACCCCAGATGGTGGCTTCGTGACGATGTGGGGCAGCGAAGGCGACGGCCCGGGCCAGTTCTACCTGCCGCACGGCGTCGCGATTGACACCGATGGATTCGTCTACGTGGTTGACGAGTGGAATCACCGGATTCAAGTATTTCGCCCGGAAGGCGAGGCCGAGGGAGCGCTCCCCCCGACGCCGGAACCGCTCACCCCGACACCGGAGCCGTTCACCGTTACCCTCACAGAGCCGCCCACCCGTCCCCCGACCGTGGCGCCGGTGCCGGGAACCGATTACTTTGAGGACTTTCAGGACAACGTAGCCGATGGCTGGACTTTGGGGCCGACCTGGTTCATATTGCAGGAACAAGGCGGGAACTACATCCTGGTCGGGTTCGGGCCGGACCTGTCCCTGCTTTCCGAAATGGCCTGGGTCGACTTTGAGATGCAGTGCCGGCTCAACATCAGAGATGGCGAACCGCTCGTTATATTCAGGGGCGCCCCGGAGAACAGATACGTCCTATACCTCAGTGAAAATAGCACACAACTACTGCACATCGAGGACAGCACCCCATCGCTCCTATCCGCCGGAGAACCGGTGCCACGCGACACATGGTTCACCCTGGACATAATAGTCGTAGGGCAGACAGTGCAAATCCTGGTCGACGGCAGGCTATACATAGACTCGATAGACCCCGCAGCGCCGCCGGAGGGAGTAGTCGGCTTCAGGGGGCCTACCGTCGGGGAAGTATGGGTGGATGACGTGGCGGTAGGCCCCGTCGAATAAGCCGCCAGACCGCCCTACTTACCCATCATAGGCGCCTCCCCGCCCAGGAGCAGATCGTCCAACGGCGTACCGTTGATCGAGCCAAGCGTGCCCGGCGCCCCGATCACCATCTCGAAGTACCGGCGCTGCTCGAAACAATCATCACCCTCCTGGACGATCAGCCCGATCATGGCCTCGGTGCCGTCTTCCGAAAGGGTAAACGGGCCGGGCAGGGCACAGGAATTGGAAAAATCGGCGAAAATCCTCAGCGCGATAGCCTCATCCGGCTCCAGGTCATCCAACCGCGCCGTCTGAACCGCCTCAACCCTTACCAGCTCATCAGTTTCCACCGTATTGCCGAACAAAGTCAGGTCCGGCTCCTCATAATCCGAGAACCTGAGCCAGGCAACGCCGATCGGATCGGCCTGAAGGATCACATTATACGGGGGTTCAACATCGTACCATACGACGGCCACCACCGGCAGCTCCGCACTCAAATACACTGCGGTCACCAGCGACGGGAAATACCCGGCACGCGCCGCCTCCCCGGTATCGAAGTCAAGCGGCACCCTCTCCCACGTGGCCCCTTCCTCCACATCGAATCCCTGCTCCGCCAGGTAAGCCTCCAGCGCCGGGATCAGATTCTCCTCAACATTGACCCACTCGCCGGAGACCTCGCCTTCCGGCGACACCCGGCCAACCCAGATGCCCGGGCGGGAAATATCGGTCAACGCCACCTCGTACTCCGGGGAAGGCACCACCGGGGCACCGACTCTGGCCCGCCAGCTATCGTAAACGAAGCCGGTCGTACCAAAGCCCACCAGCCCCATAGGAGTCCAATCCTGGGCCTCCCACTCAACCGCAGGTGGTGGCGGTGATTCCACATCCTGCGCGATCTCATCCAGCACCAGCTGGAGCACATCCACCGGCTCGATATACCCCTGGGCGCTCACACCTACCGCCGTGAGCACCGCCGCCAACGCCATCACAACTGCCATAATGCGGACCGGTGTCATCATGCCCATATCCTCCTTTCCCAGTCACGCGGCATCAGGCCGATTCCGGCCTGCCGGTTATTTTGGCATATCGGCCACATCACGCAAAGCGCGGATGCACAATAAGCCGGCTCAGATCACCGGCACCCTGATAAGAGAGTCGCCGGGAAGGCCACTTATGGGCTTCCCACATCCTCCTACCCCTTGACATCGGGGCCGTTTTATCCTACGATACCCCCAAACTGGTCAGACCACTTACCACATGCGGAGATACATATGGATTGGGACCCGCCGTCAAAGCCCGCCGAACTAACCGAACATCGCCTGCTCAGAGCGATACTCGACGGCGTATTCCCCCCCGGCTCGACCCTACCGGGCGAAAGGGAACTGGCCCGCCGACTGGGCGTAACCAGGCCAACCTTGCGAGAAGCATTACAACGCCTGGCACGCGACGGCTGGCTGGAGATACATCAAGGCCGCCCCACCAGAGTCCGGGACTACTGGCGTGACGGCAACCTGAACGTGCTCAGCGCAATGGTGCGGGTCAACCACACCCTGCCGCCGGACTTTGTGACGAACCTGCTGGAAGTGCGAGCAGTACTGGCGCCGGCCTACACCCGTAGCGCAGTCAAACACGGCCCGCGCGAAGTGATCGCCCTGCTGGAAAACCTGATCCGCCTGGACGACACCCCGGAAGCATTCGCCGAAGGGGATTGGTCGCTACACAGGCAACTCACCCTCAGCGCCGGCAACCCGGTTTACGTGCTGCTGCTCAACGGATTCCAGAGCTTTTACGAGAAAATGGCCCTCACCTACTTCTCATCCCCACAGGCACGCAACTTCTCCCGCGCCTTCTACCGTGACCTGCTGGACGCCTTCGAGCGAGGCGATCAAGACGCCGCAGAAGAGATCACCAGGCGGGTGATGCTCGCCAGCATACACTTTTGGCGCCTGGCGACGGATGGGCGGATGGAGAAAGGCGATGAGAAGATGGAATGAGTGGGGGGCAGAAGGCGTAACATACCCCCTAAAGCAAGGCCTCATCTCATTCCTCGAACGCGAAATCGGGCCAGGGCATCCCTGGACACCCGTCCCAATGGAATCCGTAAAACCACCGCCATCGGCGCTACCATCGCACCCGCTGGTCGCAACCGATGACGAATCCCGCATACGCCACGCCCTGGGGCAGAGCCTGGCCGACGTGATCCGGCTTTGGAGCGGTGCAATACCCGCCTTCCCAGACGGAGTAGCATATCCCCTCGCCGATGAGGACGTCGAGACCCTGATCCGCTTCGCGCTCGAAACCGATTCCGCCCTGATCCCATATGGCGGTGGGACTAGCGTGGTCGGCGGGATCAACCCACCACCCGACCGAAAGCCGATCCTCACAGTAGACATGAGCCGCATGATGACACTTGAAGCCCTGGACGCCGAAAGCCATCTGGCGACCTTCGGCGCCGGAGTCACCGGCCCCCGATTGGAAGCACAACTACGTGCCCACGGCTTCACATTAGGCCATTTCCCGCAATCGTTCGAATTCTCCACCCTGGGCGGGTGGATAGCGACCAGATCGAGCGGGCAACAATCACTGGGCTACGGCCACATTGAAGACCTTTTCGCAGGCGGCAGAGTCATCACCCCTGTCGGACTGCTGGAACTGCCCCCGTTCCCGGATTCCGCCGCCGGGCCGGATCTGCGACAACTGATTCTCGGCTCCGAAGGCAGACTGGGAGTGATCACCCAGGCGACCGTGCGTATAAGGCCGGTTCCCAGGCACGAAAGCTTCTTCGCTGCCCTATTCCCAAATTGGGATTCCGGGCTGGCGGCAATGCGCGAAATAGCCCAGGAACGGCTACCGCTGAGCATGATGCGTCTGAGCAACGGCGCGGAAACCCGCGCCTTCATCGCCATCTCCGGCATCGAGGAGCGCTTCCCAGGGCCGATGAAAGCGATCAAAAAACTACTGGGTGGTGATGAGATGTGCCTGTTCCTCTTCGCGATCGGCGGCACCAGGCGCAAAGTCCGGGCCGGGCGGATCGCGACCCAGGCCGCGATCCGACGTCACAAAGGCCTCAGCATCGGGCGTTCGATAGGGGAGCGATGGCGCAAAGACCGATTCCGCACCCCTTACATGCGCCGCTCGCTGCTGGAGCGGGGATGGGGCGTCGAGACAGCTGAAACCGCCGTCCCCTGGTCGCGCGTGACCCGGCTGATGAAAGCATTAGAAACAGCCCTGCGCGACGCACTAAATGACGAGGGGGAACGGGTATACCCATTCACACACCTATCGCATAGCTACAACGACGGCGCGGCGGTATACACCACCTTCATATTCCGTCTGGGCCGGGATGCAGATACCGCACTGGCCCGCTGGGAAAAACTAAAAACCACCGCCTGTCGCGTCATAACGTCCCACGGTGGCACCATCTCACATCACCACGGCGTGGGAACATACCACCTCCCGTACATGGAAGCGGAAAAGGGCAAACCGGGCATGGAAGCACTCCGCGCGGTGGCCTCTGCCCTCGACCCGGCAGGCATTATGAACCCCGGCAAGATGCTACCCTGGTGAGCGTGGTCTTGGCGCCGCCTGAGAAAATCGGAGGGACATCATGTGGGGCAAAAACTGGCGTCAGGAAATTTGGGCCGGCCTGAGCGACAGCATCTGGGACTTGATCGTGATCGGTGGGGGGATCACAGGCGCCGGTATCCTGAAAGAAGCCGCAAGACTCGGCCTGCGGGCGCTAATGCTGGAGCAAAACGACTTCGCATCCGGCACATCAAGCCGTTCGTCCAAACTGGTACACGGTGGGCTGCGCTACCTCCGCCAATTTCAATGGCGCCTCACCAGAGCCTCAGTCCGCGAGCGGGAACACCTGCTTGAAGTAGGCGCCGGGCTGATCGAGCGGCTTGGATTCCTTTACGCGGCCTACGAGGGAACCAGACCCCCGGCCTGGATGATCGCCACCGGCCTGACCGTTTACGACATCCTGGCATTACGATGGGATCACAAATACCTTGATGCCGACTCATTCCGGGAGCTGGCGCCCGATCTGACCGCCATAGGCCTGCGGGGCGGATTCAGCTACTACGACGCCAAAACCGACGACGCCAGGCTCACCCTCCGCGTGATCCGCGAGGCAGTCCGCAAAGGCGCCACAGCACTCAACTACGCACAAGTCGTGGGCCTGACCTTCCGGCGCGATGGACAAGTCGGCGGCGTCATCGCGCGCGACCGTGAAACCGGGCAGACCACCAACATCACCGCAAAAGTCGTGATCAACGCTACCGGCGCCTGGGCAGATGAGCTACGCGCACAGATCGGAGCCAGGCCCAGACTACGCCCGTTACGGGGCAGCCACCTGATATTCCCCGCCTACAAGCTGCCAGTCGCCCAGGCGATCACATTCCCCCATCCGGACGATGGTCGACCGGTATTCGTCATCCCCTGGGAAGGCGCCACGCTCCTCGGCACCACCGATTGCGACCATCGCGAGCCGCTCGACCGCGAACCATCCATCTCGCCGGACGAAGTACGCTACCTGATGCGGGCGTTGGAAGCGCACTTCCCCGCCCTGCACCTCCGCCCATGCGACGCCATCGCAACATTCTCCGGCGTGCGACCGGTCATAGGCACCGGCAAAGATGACCCATCCAAAGAATCGCGCGAGCACGCGATCTGGGACGAACGCGGGCTGATCACCGTCACCGGCGGCAAGCTGACCACATTCCGCCTGATGGCATTGGATACGTTAAAGGCAGCCTCGGCCTACCTATCGCCCATACCGCCCATCCGACCCGACCACCCGATCCTGGACCCGGTGGGCGATCTGGCACCGGAACTGGAAGCCCTGCCGCCCACCGACCGGCTCAGGCTTTACGGTCGCTACGGGGCCGAAGCGGCACACGTCATCAGGGCGGCGGGCAAGGGAGAACTGAAGCACATCCCCGGCACCCAGGCGCTATGGGCAGAAGTGCGATGGGCAGCGCTGGCCGAGGGAGTGGTACACCTTGACGACCTCCTCCTGCGGCGCGTCCGCCTGGGCCTGCTATGTCCCGAAGGCGGCCTGGGCCTGCTAGACCGCCTGGAGCCACTCATCCGCGCCGGAACCGGATGGGACAAACGCCGCTGGCAACAGGAAGTGGAGCGATACACCGGGATATGGCACAACTCCTACTCGGCCCCAGGCGAGGACAAACCGCTATCCGACGTCCTCGACGTAGCGTGAGCTGGCCGGGATAGGCACAGAACCTGCCACTCCATCGGGATACGGCAAGGTTGGCACCCACCATACATATTGGGTATCTTAGTCCACAGGCCATAAAACCGTGGAGGGCAGCGTGCCATGAGGGGCAGCCGACCGAACATCATCCTCATCGTCCTGGATACAGTGCGCCGCGATCACCTATCACTCTACGGCTATGAGCGGGAAACCTCACCGCGCCTGGACGAATTCGCAGCGGACGCCACAACATTCCAAAACGCCATCTCCGCCGCACAATGGACGATCCCATCCCACGCCTCGATGTTCACCGGCCTATATCCCACCTCGCACCGCACCACACAAGGCTACTCGGTCCTGCCCCGGTCACACGTGACCCTGGCAGAACTCCTCCGGCTGCACGGCTATCACACCGTCGGCTTCTGCAACAACCCGCTCGTCGGCGTGCTGGAAAACGGACTGCGGCGCGGATTCACCGAATTCTTCAGCTACGGCGGCGCCATACCCGTACGCCCCAGATTCGGCAAAGGAACCCTCGATAAGCTACGCGAGGCAGTGAACCGTCGGCTACTCGCCATCTCGATCCCCATACAAAACATGTTTGCCCGATCGGACTTCCTGTTCCGTCTCTCGCTGAACCCGCTTTTCGTGCCGATCTGGTCTCGTCTGGCACGCTTCAAAGGCGACACCGCCCGTTCCATAGACGACGCGATACGCTACCTGCGGGCCGGCCCGCCGGAGCCTTACTTCATGTTCATCAACCTGATGAGCGCACATCCTCCCTACACACCGCCCAGGCAATTCCGCGAGAAATTCGCCCCCTACCTGGCGCACGACCGGGAGGCACGACGCATAATCCGCTCATTCAACGCCGACGCCTCCCGATGGCCCAGTCCCCTGGATCGGCCCATGAGCGAACTCGAACACCGCGTGCTCACCGACTTCTACGATGCCGAGATCGCCGGTCAAGACGCGGAACTGGGACGCCTGCTGGATGAGCTACATCGGAGCGGGGCACCGGAAAACTCGATGGTCATAATCACATCCGATCACGGCGAAGGGTTGGGCGAACACGGATTCTTCGGCCACGGATTCGTGGTATACGGGGAGTTGATGAACGTCCCGCTCATCATCAAATACCCGGCGGAATACCCGGTCGGCACCAGGATCAAAACATTTGTCTCCACCAGAAGGCTTTTCCACACCGTATTGGATGCCGCCGGCATAGAGCCGCCCGATAGAGAAGACGTGCGGGAAATGAGCCTGGCCGCCACAGCAGCCGGTCACGACCCGGAGAAACACCTATTTGCCGAAGCGATCCCGCCGGTTACATTCATACACGTACTCGAACACAAAAACCCGTCCCTGATAGACCGCCTGAGCCTCCGCGAGCCACGTCGGGCAGTCTATCGTGACAGGATGAAACTGGCACAGGTGGGAGGTCGCGTTGAGGGATTGTTCGACGTGCTAAACGACCCCGGAGAGATCAACGACCTCTCCGCCGAAAAACCGGCCCTGGTTGCCGAGCTAAAACAGAAACTGGCAGAATTCATCGGTCAGGCAGAAGCCAAGGCAAGCCCCGAAAGCACCCCCCATCTTGACGTCGAGGGGGATAAGAAAGTGGCGGAAAGACTGAGGGCGCTGGGATACATGGAGTGAACCACATGCGCGACCGGATTCTGGCAGTGATCGCACCCTTGCTACTCCTACTGGTGATCACATCCGGCAGAGCATTACCCGTCGGCGCCGATAGCGGCCCCTCGCCGGAAGAGTGCGCGGCGATAACAGGCACCCTGCCGGACGCCTGTTGGGCGACCCTGGGCATCTCCCCGCCCGTAGTCCGCGTCATTATGAGCACCCTGGAGCAATACCCGACCCCCAACGTCATCCGACTGCTCCCCGATGAGGCCGGCCTCACCGAGCGGAACTACGCCCGCGTGATCGCAGAGGAACCCGTGACCATTTACGACTCACCCGACGGCCAACCGGTCGAGACATTGGACGTGGGCTTCAACTTCGTCTCGGTCGAAGACCGCATAGGTGACTGGCTCCAGATAGACATCCGCAAATGGGTTCGGGCAGAAGTCCTGCGCAGAGTAGAGCCATCATCGTTCGCCGGTGTGCTACTGCCGGAGCCGGTGACCTTACCCTTCGGATGGGTTCTGGGCGACGTGCGCCCCAGCCCCTGGCCCAACATCAATCCGCCGGACGACACCCCGGTGATACCCAGATACACCCTGGTCAACATCTTCGCATCGGCGCGGGTCGGCGACTGGATATGGTACCTGGTCGGGCCGGGTCAGTGGATACATCAGACCAGGATGGCAATAGTGCGCTCGGTTCCCCGTCCCTGGCCGGTAAGCGGTCGCTGGATAGCAGTTGACCTCTACGAACAGACCCTGGCCGCTTACGATGGCGATCGGATGATATTCGCGACCCTGGTATCCACCGGACTGCCCGATTGGCCCACCAACGAGGGCCTGTTCCGCATATACCGCCGCGTGGAGCTGACGGTGATGAGCGGAGCAGCCGGCCAGCCGGACTTCTACTACCTCCAGGACGTGCCCTGGACGATGTACTTCGACCAGGACATAAGCCTGCACGGCACATACTGGCACGACGGCTTCGGATACCGCCACAGCCACGGATGCGTGAACCTCTCATTCACCGATGCCAGGTGGCTCTACGAATGGACGGAAGAGGGAGCGCCGAACGCATACGTCTACGTCTACAGCACCGGCGAATACCGCTGACCAAAACACATCACAGGGGAAACAACGCACGTTCACCGCAACGGGATCGACACATGCCCCGCACCATCCACAGAACCATCCGGCAGGACACGGTACATGCCCACAGTCAAAAACAAAGGCCCATCAATCGCCTCAGGCGGCAACAAGGCCCTATGGGCATCCGCGACCAACTCCCCAGGTTCCCATCGCGACGTGGGATACCATCCGCTCACCGGCGCAGAGCTATCAGCCTGGGCCAGCAAATCCGCCGGATCGGTTACCGGGCCGGTTCTGCCGACGTGCACCATCACGCTATAATCGGCGCCGACCGGCTCAACCGCCCGCCAAAAGACCAGCACGTCCAACGTCAGGCTTTCCTCATCCAGCCCCGTCTCCACCCCGACCACCTGCACCCCATTATCAAGCGTAGCCAGCGGGGTCATCGCATCGCCACGCCACGGCTCCCGCGATAGCTCCACCAGGCCCGGAGGCCCACAGGCCCTCAGATGTAACCTCCCAAGTCGCTCCTCGAACCATTCGGGCGGGAATATATACAGCATCTGATCCGTCGTACAGATTCGCAGCCCGGCATCGAGCATAGCCCCCAGGTCGGCCCGGTGATCCACCACGGCAAAGCCATCCAATCGCCCATCGACATGCAAACCCCACCAGGCCGCGAAGTACGAGCGACCCCACGGCTCCACCACCACCAGGGATCGCGAATCCGGCGGCAGCGGGCCAACCTCCCCCAGCAGCGAGATCAACTCCTCAGACGCCGGATCACGGGTGATACCGGTCACAAACCGCAAATTAACGGCGAACAGGAAAACCGCAAACAGCAGAAATCCCACCGAGATACCGCCACGCTCCCAACCCCGTCCGACCCTGCGGCCAAACGCCACAGCGGATACCAGGATCAGAGCAGCCCCCAAAGGCATCAAAGTAGCCTCCGGTAGCACCGTTTCCGGGAAAACCGTCACAAACGCCAGATACGATCCGACCAGAAGGGCCATCACAACACCGAACCCGCGACACGTGACCCGGCCACACCTATCAGAGCTAAACGCCAACCGGATAAGCGAAACGGCCAGCAACAACACGCCCACAACCGTAACCTGATCGAGCAACACCCGCACGGCCTTGAGAAAATTACCCGGCACAACCATCGGATCGAGCGCCGGGATCATCAGATCGGCCACCTCCGCGCCGAAGAAAACGCGCCGGAACCCATCCCACGTATCGGTCCGATCGTAAAGGAACGGGGCGCCATGAGCCGCCCTCACAGGCAGATAAACATACGGCAGGAACCCGGCAGCAAACAGCGCGATCGAACCGGGCAGTGCCCGCACGAAAGCCCCCCTCGCATCCGGATCACGCATCTGGGGCGCCCAAAGCGCCAATACAAAGGGAACGGTCAGCAGCAGCAACCGGTGATGGGCCACGCCGAAGCCAAAAAGCACCGCCAACGCCAAATAATCCCGCACCCGCCAGGGACGGGGCGCAGTAAGCGCCACAAACACGATCCCGGCCCAAAAAGCCATACTCATGGCATACACCTCGGCCACCGTCGCGTGCACCCACACCGACTCCAACCCACCCCAGGCCAGCAGCCCCGCGCCGGCACACCACCCATCAACGCCCATCCGCAACATCAGAGCATATAGCACCGCCCCGGCGATCAAAGTCGCCGCCGAGCTAAAAAGCGACGGAGCCATCGCCGCGCCGACCAGGCCTCGCATCGCCAGCGTGAACAGCCACCCCAAAAACGTATACAGCGGATAACCCGTATAATGCATCACCCCGCCGACATTCAAAACGATCTGAATCTCGCCGGTATCTATAGCATAGGGGCTATCGGAGCCGTTAATATGCGTCTCCGCCGTGCTCAGGTAAACTATCGCCAGCAATACAAGCGCCACGGCGCCGGGGAACCACTTCCCCGTCGCCACAGAGGTAATCCGTGACATGTCCCTGGCCGATCAATGCATACCGCGAGAGTTATGGAACGCGATCCGGCTGGCCTCGGCATCCATCGGATGTGTGATCTGCGTGGGCGCCGTAGCACTCGCGTTCGGACTGGGCAACCCACAGCCGGCAGGCCCACTGCGATGGCAAACCGGCGATTCCCCCGACGTCTGGCGGATCGAGCCGCAGCACGCACCGATGGACAACGCCCAAATGCTCCTCGGCAGTGGGGATGAAACCCTTGCGACCGCGCCGGTTCGTGCCCGCCTTCCCTTCACCGTCGAAGTGGAAGCCGCCATAGTGCTAAACGAGCCAGATGCCTGCATCGGCCTCTGGGCCGACGCCGACGGGCCGCTGATCGTCGCCATTGATGGGGAAGGGTACTTCTCATTCCGGCACAGAATCGGCGGGAGAACCCGATGGCTTGTAAACTGGCGGGAATTCCCACACATCCGCCTGCCGCCGATGGCGAATCGCATCCGACTGGACGTTAATTATAGCGGCGCAACAGCCTGGATCAACTCCGAAAGGGCATTCCGTGCCCACGTGGACGATCTACCCGGCGACGGGACATGGGGCATCTACTCCTGCGGGCTTGGCGAGGTGACATTCACAGCCGCCAGGCTCTACATGCCCTAGCCGCCGAGCGCAATCATCACCACCCTGGGCGTGATCCACGCCTCGATCATGGCACTGACCATCAACATCGGCAGCACCAGCCCGATCCACACCTGCAAAGTCTCGGCCAGAGCCACCAGCCAGGCCTCCCCCACAGTCTGGCCCCTCGGCGGCCTGATGAGCACCGCCCCCAAACGTAAGGCCGCCGCCGAGGCAATCACCGCCGCCGGTATCTCGATCACGCTATGTGGCAGCACCGCCGCCAGGAATATCACCGGAGAGACACCCGTATTCACAAACTGCGCCAGGATAAAGCCCAAGATCATCAACGGCGCCATCACGATCACCGCCGCGCCGACCCCGAACGTGAACACGGCCAGCACCAGGCCGACCAGGAGCACCCGCAGATTTTGCCATATAATCAGCGGGATCAGCGAACTGCCGCCCCCGGCCAGCTCGTACACCATGACGAAATTATCCAGCCAGGTATCGGTATCCATCTCGTCCAGCGGGATGTGGAACGCCGGGTCCTGGGCATATGACCATCCCACACCGAACCCCGCGATCAAACAGAGGACGATGGCGATCGCCGGCTTCCACAACTTCCCTGCGGCGCCGAGCACCTCACGACGCCACCACCCCCAGAGGTCAAAACGCCCCTCACCCCGGAAGTGGCCCCAGAATATCTCCCACGCCCAGGCCACATTGATCACATCCAACTCGCGGCCAAGCAACTCCTCGCGGTTGAAAATGTGGGCGCCCATGCGCACAAGCAGCACCGCCGCAACCAGCAGCCCCACGAAAATACTCCACAGCGCGTCATAAGCGGCGAAGAACATGATCACACTTTCCAGCTGCACCAACAGAGCCGCCGGCACGACTATAAAGCTCGCCAAAAGGTTGGCCGCCCTGACCGATGTGGTCTGACTGGAGATCACCACCGCCGCCGAGACCATCACAAGCGCCTGAGCAGTCGTCAGCAACACGATCTGAACCAGCAGCTCGGTTCCGGGCCACCAGCGCAACTCCCCAAACCGCAAACCCACCAGATAGACCGCCATGCCGGAATAACTGGCCACCAACGGCGGGATCATCGCCGCCAGCGTCTTGCCGATGTAAAGCTCGGTATTAGTCAGCGGCGTCGCCAGCAACGGCTCCAAACTACGGCGTTCCTTCTCCCCCACAAAAGTCTCCAACGCTATCACCATCGAGATCGAGATCGGGAAGAAGCCAACCACCATCAGCAAAAACGGTATCGTCCGCTCGCCGATCAGCCTGGCCCCATGCCCCTGCACAAACGCCATGAACTTATCCGCCGCGAGCTGAGCCAGAGCAGGGAATATCAGCGTCATAATGATGATCGGGCTTAATATACGCCAATCCCGCAGGCTATCGCTCACCTCGCGCCTGGTCACTATCAGCGCATTACCCAAACTGGCGCGGGCCGATTGGAGCGAACTCCTAAGCGACTTCACGTTCAAATTCACCGGCAACCTCACCTTTCTCATCCCCCTCAACCACACGCAGGTACACATCCTCCAGGCTTTGCGGCACCTCGCTAAGCGTGACCACATCCACACCCAACCCGATCAGGCGCCTGATCACCAGCGGATTAACCCGTTCCGGTTCCACGGTCACATACCTTATCCTATCGGTATCCTCGCTCACCACCTCGACCAGATCGGAAAGCTCCTGGGCGACCCCATTCACCTGTCCCCGCACCCGCAACTCCATCAGCGGCGGGCCTAGCAACCTCTCCGAAAGCTCACGGAAAGTGCCATGCGCGATTATCCTGCCGTGGCTGATTATCGCGATCTCATCGGACAACTCCTGTGCCTCCACCAAATTATGCGTCGTAATGATGATCGTGCGCTCGTCACGGCGCAGCTCCTGTATGGCATCGCGCACCTGCCTGGCACTGCCCGGGTCCATCGCCGAAGTAGGCTCATCCAACAGCAACACCGGCGGATCGTGCAGCAATGCCCTCACCAAAGCCAGCTTCTGGCGCATACCTTTGGAATACTCGCCCAGGCGCCGGTTTACCGAATCGCCTAACCCGAACCGGTGCATCAACTCGACCGCCCGGCGGCGCCTCAGCTCGTCGGGGATGTGATATATACGCCCAAAGAAATCCAGATAGTCCAACGCCCGCATCCGCAGGTAAAGGCCATGATGTTCGGTCAGAACCCCCACATGTGCCCTCACCTCCACCGGCTGAGTCGTCACATCATACCCGGCCACGGTAGCCCGTCCGGCGGTCGGCCTCAAAATAGAAGTGAGCATTCGGACGGTAGTCGTCTTACCGGCACCGTTTGGCCCCAAAAGTGCCAGCACGGTACCCGGCTCCACCTTAATAGTCAGCCCGTCCACCGCCCTGAAATCCCCAAAATCCTTAGTTAGCCCCTCGGTCTCTATCACGTCCTCACCCTCATCTGGCGTCGTTTCTAATATTGTAGACCCCGACGCATCGCCGGCCAATAGCCAAAAGGGACAATTCCCACACCCGGCACCGGGCTTTGCGACACATCCGCAACCCTGGTAAGCTAAATAGATGCGCCGATGAGACACGGCAACCGACTATCGGCGCGGAAACCGGCCCTACCGCATCCGGCGCCCCTTGACAGGGCAGGGAGATGGGGATATTATTAGAACATAAGTTCTAAGAGTCGCCATCATGGCTCAAGATAAAATCATAGTGCGCGGCGCGCGCGAACATAATCTCAAAAACATAAACGTGGAGATACCGCGCGGGAAACTGGTGGTCATCACCGGCATCTCCGGCAGCGGCAAATCATCCCTGGCGTTCGACACCATATTCGCCGAGGGACAACGGCGCTACATCGAGAGCCTATCGGCATATGCCAGGCAATTCCTGGGCCGCGTGGAAAAACCGGATGTCGAACAGATCGAAGGCCTCTCCCCTGCGGTAAGCATCGACCAAAAAGGCGTCAGCCGCAACCCGCGCTCGACCGTTGGCACGGTCACCGAGATATACGACTACCTGCGCCTGCTTTACGCTCGAATCGGAATCCCCCACTGTCCCGTCTGCGGCGAAGTGGTACAACGTCAGAGTGCCCAACAGATCGTGGAAAAGATCGAAGCCCTGCCGGATGGGACTCGCATCCAGATATTGGCGCCGCTCGTCCGCGACCGGAAGGGTCACCACAGCCGCGTATTCGAAGAAGTACGCAAAGCCGGTTTCGTCCGCGTGCGGGTTGACGGCCAGGTCTACGACGTTGACGAGGGGATCGAACTCGATCGCTACAAAAAGCACACTATAGAGGTAGTCGTAGACCGAATAATCGTGCGCAGATACGACGATCGGGAAAGCGAGGACGCCGAATCGGCCCGTTCCAGGCTGACCGATAGCGTCGAGACCGCGTTGGAAATGGGCGAGGGCGTGGTCGTGATCAACAACGTCAGCGCCAACCCACCACAGGACATGATCTTCAGCGAGCATCTGGCCTGCGTCCACGGCCACATGAGCCTGCCGGAATTCGAGCCACGCTCATTCAGCTTCAACAGCCCGCACGGCGCCTGCCCGACCTGTCAGGGACTGGGCTTCAAACTGGAGATAGACCCCGACCTGCTGATCCCGGATAAAAACCGCAGCATCGCAGATGGCGCCATCGAAATGTGGGGAGTTGACGACAAAACCAGCACCCGATGGCAAATATTTCAAGCGCTTTCCGATCGGTACGGGATACCCCTGCACGTCCCCTGGGGAAAACTTTCGGAAGAGCACCGGCGGATAATACTTTACGGCACCGGCGGAGAGCGAATCCGGGTGCGATATGTAGACCGCGACGGCAACTACCGAGAATTCACATACAAATTCGAGGGCGTGATACCAAATCTCCAGCGCCGCTACGAAGAAACCACATCCGAAGCGATGCGTGCCCGCATCGAGAGCTACATGACACATCGGCCATGTCCGGATTGCAAAGGCGCCAGGCTCAAGCCAGAGGCACTGGCGGTCACCGTCGGCGGCCTGAACATATACGAAGTCTCCAAAATGCCGGTCTCCCGCCTCAAAGAGTGGGTGGATAAACTCCGAGGCACCAACGGCGAGAAACCACTACTCAACGAGCGCGAGCTGACCATCGCCGACCAGATACTGAAAGAAATCTCCGACCGCGTGAACTTCATGGCCGACGTAGGCCTGGACTACCTGACCCTGGATAGACTAGCCGGCACCCTCAGTGGTGGCGAGGCCCAAAGGATACGTCTGGCCACCCAGATCGGCTCCAGGCTAACCGGCGTGCTTTACGTCCTGGACGAACCGTCCATCGGGCTGCACCAGCGTGACAACGCCCGCCTGATCCGGACCCTGGAAGCGATGCGCGACCTGGGCAACACCCTACTGGTCGTCGAACATGACGAATCCACTATCCGCGCCGCCGACTGGGTGATCGACCTGGGGCCTGGGGCAGGCGAACTGGGCGGCAGAGTCGTCGCCGAGGGAACGGTGGAGCAGATCATGGAAAACCCCGATTCGCTCACCGGTGCCTACCTCTCACGCAGGCTAAGGATACCGATGCCATCCCGTCGCCGGCCCGGAAACGGCAAAGCCCTGGTCATACGGGGCGCACGTGAGCACAACCTCAAAAACATAGACGTGCGGATACCGCTTGGAATGCTGGTTTGCGTCACCGGCGTCTCCGGCTCCGGCAAAAGCACACTGGTGGTGGACGTGCTATACCGCAAACTCGCGCAAGTGCTGCACGGAGCACGCATACGACCGGGTGCCCACGATACCATCGAAGGGATAGAGCACATAGACAAGGTAGTCAACATAGACCAGTCGCCCATAGGGCGTACCCCCCGCTCGAATCCGGCCACCTATACCAAACTATTCGACGCCATCCGGTCGCTCTTTGCCGAACTGCCGGAAAGCAAAATACGCGGCTACACTGCCGGGCGATTCAGCTTCAACGTGCGCGGCGGGAGATGCGAAGCCTGTCAGGGCCAGGGCCAGCTACAGATCGAAATGCAATTCCTGCCCGACGTATTCATCCCATGCGACGTCTGCAAAGGCAAAAGGTACAACCGGGAGACGTTACAGATACGATACAAAGGCAAAAACATCGCCGACGTGCTTGACATGACCGTAACCGAGGCGCTGGAATTCTTCTCCAACATCCCGCCCATAGTCAACAAACTGCGCACCCTCGAATCGGTCGGCCTGGGCTACATACGGCTGGGGCAACCGGCGCCCACACTTTCGGGTGGCGAAGCCCAAAGAGTCAAACTCAGCAGGGAACTGAGCAAACGCGCCACCGGGCGCACCCTCTACGTACTGGATGAGCCGAGCGTTGGCCTCCACGCCGCAGACGTATCACGTCTCATAGACGTACTTCAGCGCCTGGTTGACCAGGGCAACACCGTAGTCATCATAGAGCACCACCCAGACATCATCAAAGTGGCCGATTACATCATCGACCTGGGGCCAGAAGGCGGGGACGAAGGCGGCTACGTGATCGCCACCGGCACACCGGAAGCCGTCAGCCGCATGGAACATTCCTATACCGGCCAATTCCTGCGCGAGTATCTGGCAAGAGAGCGCGAATTCGCCAAAACCTGAAAACACATCTACCTGACAACGACCACCCGCCCGATCTCCACCCCATCATCACCGGATTCCGTGGGCAACCTCTCCCCGGTCCGCCAGTCATATATCCCCACGCGCAAGACATACTCCCCAGGCCGGGCATCAATCGGGATCGTCAACGCCCTATAATCCACCACCCTCTCGCCCGGAAGCCACGTATGGATCGGCGCAAGCCCGTTCATGGGAGCGCCATCACTCTGTGCCACCAACTCCCCAGACCCAACATCCAACAAGTGCATGTAAACCACCAAAGAGTCCCCATCGACGGCGGATTCGGCTTCCCACTCAAGCGGCACCATCAGAGAATCCCCAGGCGATAACTCCGGGGGCGGCGGAACCGGATACACCACCGTAATGCCACCTGTGAATCGGGCAACCCGGCGTCCCGGCCCAAAATCGCTCCTGGTAACCGCCAGCGCCACATGCGCGTTACCATACCATCTGTCCAACGCGATCCCCGCCCGCTCGCGGAACCAGTTCCCGGCCAGGTTTGAAGGATCATCCAGGCCCACAAGATAATTCAACATCCACACACGCCCGTACCGATCCAATATCGGCCCAAGCTCCTCATCCAACCGCTCGCGGTTGAAAAATCCCAAGACCCGATCCATCTCCGTGACCTGTGGCATGTAACAATAAAGATAACCGACCATCCACGTATAGTCATAGATGAGCAAATCCCCAGGCCGGATCAGACGCGCCAGATCATCCGCCAGTGGGCGCCAATCCTCATCCGGGTCGGACGGAGTGGAGTAATGCGCGTACAACGTAGACCCCCAGGGGATCAGGAGAGCAGCCAACAAAACAACCGAGAGCCACGCCCGCCTCCGCGCAGCGCCGACCGCCGGATACATCACCCCCGCGCCCACCCGCAGC
>JALXEW010000259.1 GCA_027069285.1 Ardenticatenia bacterium
CCCCACAACCGACGGCGAAACAGGAATCCGTGGCCGAGCGGCAGCCGGAGTACACGCCCCGCCCCGAACCGAAACCCCGGCCCGTCCACGCGCCGGTTGAGCCGCAACGCGAGCCGCCCCCGTCCCGACCTGAGCCTGTCGTCACAGGCGGCGAACTGAGCCTGGACGCGGTCAAAAACGTATGGGCATCTGTGCGGGCGGCCATACATAAAGTCAACGTACCGCTTGCCGCCATGCTCGAACACTGCTTGCCCGCCAGAGTCGAAGGCGATAAGGTGGTTGTCAACGTACTGATCAAGCCCCTGATGAAAAAGCTGGAGAGCAAGGAATACACATCCCTGCTCGAAAGCGCCCTCGGAAATGCATTGGGCACCCAGGTACACGTGCGCCTGACGTCAGGGGAGCAGGCACCGGAGATCAGGCGGGCAGTGGAGCAAGATCGGCTGCTGGAAGAGGCGATAAAGATGGGCGGCGAAATCATCAAGATCGAAGAGTCCGAGGAGGGATCATGAGCAAGCGACGAAAGCCGAAGATGCCCCGCATGGGCGGTGGACTTCCGATGGGCGGCGGCCTTATGGATATGGCCCAAAAGATACAGGAATTACAGGCCGAAATGGCCAGAATCCAGGATGAGCTGGCCGAGACAACCCTGGAAGTCACCGCCGGGGGCGGGGCTGTTACCGTAGTGATCACCGGGCAGCAGGAGATACGCTCGATCACCATAGCCCCAGAAGTGATCGACCCCGAAGACGTCGAGATGCTGCAAGACCTGATCGTGGCTGCCGTTAACCAGGCGCTTGAGCAGAGTCGCGCTATGGCCGCCGAGAAGATCCAGGCGGTGACCGGCGGGCTTGACCTGGGCGGCTTGGGCGGGTTGGCCGGACTGTGATGGGGAGTCATCCGGCATGAAAAGCGCCATCCCGGAATCCGTGACCCGTCTCATAGACGAATTCTCCCGGCTGCCGGGGATCGGGCCTAAGACCGCCTCGCGCCTGACGTATTACCTGTTACGCGCACCCGTCGAGCAGGCCGAATCCCTGGCCAGGGCGCTGTTGGAGCTTAGGAGCAGGACGAAATTCTGCTCGGTCTGCTTCAACATCACCGAAGAAGACCCCTGTCCCATCTGCACCGATCCGGATCGGCAGGCGGATGTGATCGCCGTGGTCGAAGACCCTCTTGACGTGCTGGCGATCGAGCGGGCGCAGAGCTTTAACGGGCGCTATCACGTGTTGCACGGCGCCATATCCCCGGTCAACGGCATCGGCCCGGACGATTTGCGCATTCGTGAGCTTGTCGAGCGGGTAAAGCGGGGCGGCGTCTCCGAGGTGATCATCGCCACCAATCCTGGTCTGGAAGGCGATGCCACCGCCATGTACATCCGGCGCCAACTGGCCCCCCTGGGGGTTCGGATCACGCGGCTCGCGCGTGGATTGCCCACAGGTGGAGACCTGGAATACGTGGATGCCATGACCCTGTTACGGGCTTTCGAGGGCCGCCGGGAGATGTGAGGTGCGCCTGCTCTACATCACAAACGCCAGGATCCCCACCGAAAAGGCCCACGGCGCTCAGATCATGCAAATGTGCGAGGCATTTGCGCGTGCCGGCGCCGACGTCACCTTCTGGCACGCACGCCGGATCAACACGCGGCAGATGCGGGCCATCGCCGACCCGTGGGCCTATTACGACGTTGAGCGGGTCTTCGACATGCGGGCGCTGCCGTGTCTGGACCTATTCCCGGTGCTTTCCCCGCTGGCCGAGAAAACCGGCCTGGGACTTTTCAATCGTATAGCATTTGGCCTGGAATCCATCTCATACACGCTCTCCGCGCTGATCGGACTCTTATTCACGCCCACAGACCTTATCTACACGCGCGACTCGGTATCGCTGCTGCCGCTGGCCCTGATGAGAGGGCGCAAAGTACATTTCGAGGCGCACCGATTCCCCGGCTCCCGGCTCGGAAGGTGGCTGCACAGGACGGCACTGCGCCGAATCGGCGGCGTGATCGTGCTCACGCGGGCGCTGGCAGAGCGATTCGCCTCGCTTGGGATCGCCGAGGAGCACATCCACGTGGCGCCGGACGGTGTGCGTCTGGAGCGATTCGACGAGATGCCCACAAAGGCAGATGCCAGGGCCGAACTAGGATTGCCCGGCGATGCCTTCATCGTCGGGTATGTGGGCCGCTTCCACACCATGGGGATGGGCAAAGGCCTGGACGTGTTGATCGAGGCGGCGAATCGGCTTGCAGACCCGGAATTATATGTGTGTCTGGTCGGCGGGCCGGGCGAGATGGTAACGCCGCTGCGCGATCGTATGCACAAGCCGGAGGCATTGATATACCTGGGCCACGTCCCGCCCGGAACGGTGCCGATGACGCTGGCATCCCTGGATGTATGTGTGATGCCGTCGCCGTGGAACGACTTTTTCGCGCACTATACCTCCCCGATGAAGCTGTTCGAGTACATGGCATCCGGGCGCCCGATAGTGGCAACCGACCTGCCCGCCACCCGCGAAGTGTTGCGGAACGGCGAAAACGCACTCCTCGTGCCGCCCGGAAATCCGGATGCCCTTGCCGATGCGATCCGCACGCTACGGGACGACCCAGCCCTGGCCGAGCGGCTGGCAGCACAGGCCCGCCGGGACGTTGAGGCCTATACATGGGACGCCCGTGCATCGGGGATTCTCGCGTTTGTAGCCCGCGTGACGACATAAAAATCCCTGGTATGCGCACCAAAATCCAAAACCCCGGCGACAAATATAGTTAAATGCTCACAGCCAGGAGGTTACGAAATGCGTTCTAAACGACCAATATTAGCGGTCGCTATACTATTGACTGTAGCCCTTTGGGTCGCAGCCGTCCCGGCCTCGGCCCAGGGGAACATAGGCTACAACGTGGTGGAAGTCACGGGGACCATCTACCAATTCGGCCAGGTCAACGATTATCACATATACGCCCTGGGCGGAACACAACTCGAAGTCTCCACAGTGGACGACATTTGTGAAATTGATCCGTGGGTCATGCTGTTTGGGCCGGACGGAAACCTATTGGTAGAGAACGATGATGCCTCCGGCAAAGGCTGTCCTTCCCCTTTCACACTCAACTCACTCTTCCAAATCACTCTGCCCAGCACCGGATGGTACACCATCAGGGTGACCACCTGGAACGCCGTCAGAGGCTATGAGCTATGGACCTCAATGGGGCTTGGGGATATATACAGGACGTGGTTTTCCGCATGGGAGACCGGCGATTACACTCTGCGTATCTCCGGTTACTTCACCCTGGAGCAGACCGGCTACGAAGAGGCTATGGGCAGCTACCGCCTCTACGATAACCTCCGTAACTTCGTGCTCTTCCGCACCGCAGCGGGCAACATCGACCTCTACACCCTGGTTAACGGCCAGGGCGTCCTCGTTGGGCGCGTGCCCATCTCCGAACTGGACGGCTCTCAGCCAACCGGCGAACCCGCCTTCCGCGAGTGGACTTATGGCAACCTGGTCTGGCGACTCTACCACCTGGGCGATGGCACCTATCAGATCAACCTGTATGAGTACGGCCAGCTGACCGACGAGGCCATATTCACACCGTGACCCTGCCGACCCATCGATAGACCTTGAGGCCCGGCCTGCGTGTCATCCTGAC
>JALXEW010000260.1 GCA_027069285.1 Ardenticatenia bacterium
CTGCGGGACTCGTCCGCCGCGTGCTGAAGCACCCGGCTACCGCCGAGAAGGCCCTGGCGGGACTCGCCCGCCGTGTGCTAAAGCACCCGGCTACAGCCGAGAAGTCCCTGTGGGACTCCAGACGCAGCCCCCGTGGGGCTTCTCGCCCATTAGCCCGGTGTTTCAACGCCGGGCGCGGGGATGGCCCGCCGCGTGCTGAAGCACCCGGCTACAGCCGAGAAGTCCCCGGCGGGACTCATCCGCACCTGGCGCGGGTTGCCACCGTCGGCTCACGGAATCGGGAATCCGGCCCATGTCCCGGTGGCCGCGTAGCGGATCGCGTCTATGACGCCGATCTGGGCGATCGCCATCGCGAACGCAAGTATCGCCGGCCAAATCATGTCCGCCTGCGAGCGTATCCGCCATAGCCCAAATGAGGCCGATAGCAGTACTACCATGTGTATGCTCATCAGCGCCGCGATCACCGCCAGGATGCTCAAAATGCCGACTACGAATAGCACCGGCTCCCATTGCGTCAGGACCAGCACGTCAGCCGCCAATGCGATCAACACCAGGCGCCCCAGTTCCCACATGTTGGCGATCACCGGCCTGGGTTCCCAGTTGAGCCATATCGTGCCGTTCAGGACCGGGAGGATGATGTTGGAAAGCATCAGGCCGTTGAGTGTGCCGGTCACCAATCGGAGCCAATGTTGTGGGCGGTAAAGGTGAGGCGCGTACTCGAAGAAGGAGAGGTATGAATTGATCCCATCCACGGCCATCAGCGCCGTGAAGCCGAGGAGGGTGATCATCACTGCGGGCGGCGGGAATTTGACCGCGCGGCCCCTGCCCCAAAACCACGGTGTCACGAATCCGAGCAGGACGCCCAGATATGTCCCGGTACAGCGCACGCAAAGGGGTAGCTGACGCCCATAGGCGAAAAACGAGTGGGATGCGATCCTGTGACAGATCGCGTAGCCGATCGCATCGAATTTATCCAGCAGGCCTGGTGGGGTGAACGCTAACCAGGCGCCAAAAACGCCCAGCGATACGGCGATCACCAAACCACGCGCCCAGGTCGGCAACGGGGCGGCGGCCCGCCTGTGCACCCGAATATCGGCAACGGGGGCGGAGCGAACTCCGCCCCCGGATATGTCACCACGGTCTGCCGGGGGTCGGCTATCCGTTGCGGCCAAACTTCTGCTCCAAAAGCTCTGCCAGGGTCGGGGCGCCGATCACTTGAAGTTCGTAACGCACCCGCTGGTACGGCTTATCTATATCCACCACGCGGGCCAGGTCGATCGGTGTGCCCACTATCACCATATCCGCAGGGGTGTTGCGGATCGTTTCGCCGAGTTCCTCGCACTGGTGGTGGCTATAGCCCATAGCAGGGAGCACCGGCCCGGTGTTGGGATATTTTTCATAGGTCTCGACGATGCTCCCGACGGCATACGGGCGCGGGTCTATTATCTCGGCGGCGCCAAAGCGACGGGCAGCCACGGTGCCGGCCCCGTATGCCATTCCGCCATGTGTCAGGGTCGGGCCGTCCTCAACGACCAGCACTTTTCTGCCGCGTATGGCCATGTGGTCTTCGACGAATATGGGCGATGCGGCCTCAACTAATAGTGCGTCCGGGTTCACCTTGTGCACGTTTTCGCGTACGGCTGCTACGTTTGCCAGGTCGGCGGTATCTATTTTGTTGATCACTACCACGTCGGCCATGCGCAGGTTTGCCTCGCCTGGGTGATAGGTGACTTCGTGGCCCGCCCGGTGGGGATCGGCGACCACGATGTGGAAGTCGCTCTGGAAGAACGGCACGTCGTTGTTGCCGCCATCCCAGATGACGATGTCGGCTTCCTCTTCTGCCTGCCGCAGTATCTTCTCGTAATCCACCCCGGCGTAGACTACCACGCCCCTATCCAGGTGCGGCTCGTACTCTTCGCGCTCTTCGATGGTCACATCGTATTTGTCCAGGTCGCCGTAGTCGGCGAATCGCTGCACGACCTGCCGGCGCAGGTCGCCGTAGGGCATCGGGTGCCGCACCACAACCACTTTGTAGCCCAGGTCACGCAGCACCTGGCTCACGTGACGGGTGGTTTGGCTCTTTCCCGCGCCCGTTCTGACCGCACCGATGCTCACCACCGGTTTGCTGCTCTTGAGCATGGTGTGGCGCGGCCCCATCAGCCGGTAATCGGCCCCGGCTGCGATCACCTGGCTGGCCTTGTGCATCACGTACTCGTGCGATACGTCCGAGTACGCGAAAACGACTTCATCTATTTCGTACCGCCGGATCAGGTCGGAAAGTTCCTCTTCCGGGTAGATCGGGATTCCATTCGGATAGAGTTTTCCGGCAAGCTCCGGCGGATAGGTGCGATTCTCTATCTCCGGGATTTGAGTGGCGGTGAAGGCGACTACCTGATAGCGCTCGTTATCCCGGTAGTAGACGTTGAAGTTGTGGAAATCGCGCCCGGCGGCGCCCATGATGATCACACGCAGTTTTTCCATGAGTTTGCTCCCCATCTCAGAGATGTGCACAAACCGGATCGGCAGAGTATGTCAGCCGGTTATCTGAACTCCCCGTATGGGGCCATCAGGGCATCTATGGTCTCCATACCGGGTCCGTTCACGATTAATGTGGTGGCCTCGCGGGTGGAGAAGCATAACACATCCGCCCCGCTCCAACATAGCCTGGATTCGGCCATGCGCCTGGTCGGTTCGGCACCGTAGCGGGCAATGCCGAACTGTTGGAATATCCCGGCGAATTCATCGGCTTCGTCCCTCAGATCCCATGTGATCATCAGGACGAAGGCGGTCTGTCCTGTTCCCTCGTTGTAGAAGACGGCGAATCTATCCCCACCCCAACCGGTGGCCGCCGCCCCGGCATCGCTCTGAGATAGCTCCAATTCGAGGAAGCGAAGCAGGTAAAATTCGCCCAACGTGGACTCGCGTACGAGTCGCCATCCATCACCAGGCGGTTCGGTGCTTGCCAGGGTTACTTCATCCGGCTCGTCGCGGGAGAAGTAACGCTCCGGGTGAATTATTTGCTCGGTGGAGGCGGGCCTGTGCTCGAATGCCGCGTCAACCAGCGGCCATCCGCCGCGATTGTAAAGTTCGCTCACAAAGCGCAGGCCGGCGACGTATGGGAACATCAGCTCGGATTGTACTATACCGGGCGCGGAGTTCAGTACCTCGGTATCTATGGTGACTGTATCGGCAAAGTAGGCCAATCCGAACCCCGGGTCGTTGCTGACGCGGGCCGCAAGGTAAAGCTGCATCAATAAGGTCGCGTCACCCTCTACCAGGGCCATTAATGCCAGGCTCCCGTCCGGGTCTTCCCTGGCCGCCTCGTCGGTCAGGCCTATGCCGGTCAGGTCGAAGTGCTGGTCTTGCAGCAGGTGGGTGAATTCGTGGGCGTACACTAATTCTTCCATCGGCGAGAGGGTCTCGGAATCGGTGAGGACGAACATAGTCTCGGATTCCGGCTCGTAGAATCCGGCGATCTGTTCGGTCATCAGCGCTATTTGCAATGCTAAAAGGTCGGTATCCGCCGACATGAAGCCAAAGGCGTGATATACTATGGCGTCGTCACGAGCCGCCTCTGGGGGGTATTCCCCGGTGATGCGGTCTCGAACGTAGGCTTCCAGTTCTCTGCGCGTGATGAATACGCGGTTTATCGGCGCTACCGGCCTCAGATCGCGTATTTCGGATACCGTTTCCTCAATTGCCCGCACTTGTGATGCCAGTGCCGGGGACATTTGGGCCGTGGGGAACGGGGTTGGCTCATCTTGCGGATGCCCATCGGCAGATGAAACGGCGGGCGCCATAGCGACCGCCGCCATCAGCAATGTGACGACAAGTGTCCCCCACAGGAATTGGCAGGTACGGTTACCACACATCGGTTATCTCGCTTTCCTCTTTTTGCGTTTACGCTTTGGCCTCTCAAAGGCCCACTGCCAACGCGCCGCGTCCATCTGACGCGGGTCATCGGCGGACATTAGTTGCCTGGCAAAATCCATATCCGCCAGTGCTGTTTCCCGCTCACCGTTTTTGTAGCGTGCCACCGCCCGGAAATAATAAATCTCCGGGCGTTTGGGCGCCAATTCGGCTGCACGAGAGAAACGTTCCACCGCCGTCTCGAAGTCTTTTTCGTAAAAGGCCAGCATTCCCTGCCCGTAAAGGGCCAGCCATTGCCTGGGCGCTCTGCTCAGGGCTTTTTCGAAGTCGGCTGCGGCCAGTTCGTGATAGCCTGCCACGGCGTAAAAGATGCCACGGGCGCAGTAAAGTTCCGGGTTACGCGGGTTGTATTTGATGGCCTCGGTGAGATCGGCGGCGGCCAGCTCCAGTTGGCCATTGCGGTAAAATTGCAGGGCACGCGAGTAATGCCTCTGCGAGCGTAACCGGGTCAGGCCCAGCCATGCCAGTAGTGAGGTGAGCAGCGATGAGGGCCACTTTATTCTTCGATCCATCCGGCGGCCAACATGCTCTCTCTCGCCTTTTCCGGGTCTTGCTCGTCGCTGGGGATCGATACGTGGTAAGGCAGAGGCTCGGCTTTATCCGAAAGGAATAGCAATCCCTCTCCGAGCATGATCCCGGTCATGGCGATGGTGTAGGTTTCCACTTCTTCCAGCGGGCGCCCGGTCTCACGTGCTATATCCGCCGCTATCTCCCGCACGGTGGTCATCCCGTTGATGCGGAGCCATATCCGGCGACCCAGGTCGTCCAGGGTAACCATGCGCCGCCGGTAACGGTCGAACACCGTCACTTCCCCTTCGATCACCCGGTAGGCCGCGTCGCGCCGTGGGTAACGATCCAGCATGGAGGATTTCACGGCATCCCTCCTGAAAACTCAGCCAAAGTATTGGAGCGCCAGGCGCACCCGCTCCTCGACCGACTCTGGAGCATCAGGCCCAAGCGATTGTACGGCAGCCTGCGCCTCTGCGATGCTGTAGCCCAATGCCGTCAGCGCGTCTATCACATCGGCATCCAGGGCGCTCAGCCTCTCCAGTTCTGGCATCTCGGCTTTCCCGAATTTGTCTTTTAATTCGAAAATGATCTTGGCAGCGGTCTTCCTGCCGATTCCGGGCACTCCGGCCAGTACGTCCGGGCGCTCGTCTATCACCGCCTGACGCAACAGGTCTGGCGATAGGGCCGATAAGATCGCCATCGCCGACCGTGGGCCGATCCCCGAAAGCCCGATCAGTACTTCAAAGACGGCCTTACTTTCATCATCCGGGAATCCGTAAAGCGCCAGGCCGTCATCCCGCACCGATAGATGCGTCAGCAGCCGGATCGGACGTCCGATCTCCGCCTGATCCCGCACCCGCGTCGGCACTTCGATCTGTAGCCCGATCCCGCCGACTTCGATTATCAGATGGCGTTCGCCGATGGCCACCACTTTCCCGCTGACGGAAGCTATCATATCACCTCGCCACCCGCCGCAACCCGGTCGAATCCCACGTGTTGCAGGTGACATACGGCCACGGCCAGGGCATCTGCGGCATCATCCGGCCTGGGCAATTCGTCCAGACCCAGTAGCAATCGCACCATCTCTTGCATTTGAACTTTGTCGGCGCCGCCATACCCGGCCACGGTTTGTTTTACTTCGTTTGGCGTGTACTCGTATAGCCGCAGGCCGGCTTCGGCCAGCGCCAGGAGCGCTACGCCCCGCGCATGGCTGACGCTGATGGCCGTTGTGACGTTGCGGCTGAAGAATAGTTTCTCCACTGCCGCTTCGGTTGGCCGGTATTTATCCACCAGGTCGCCGATCCGATGAAATATCGTTTGTAGCCGCCGTTGGAGCGGTTGGCCTGCCGGGGTGGTGATCACCCCATACCCCACGGCGATCAGCGCTCCATCCTCGTCCAGGCGAACCAGCCCGTATCCGGTGATGGCGGTGCCCGGATCGAGGCCCAGTACCAGGCATCCGGGACTATCAGGCGGCATTGGCCTCGTATGTGGTCATCAATTCGTCTGTGATGTTAAGGTTCGAGGCCACTTGCTGAACGTCATCCAGTTCCTCCAGTCGCTCGATCATCCCCATCACCTGGAGGGCCTGCTCTGGGGCCAGCGATACTTCGTTCTTCGCCATCCAGTCCAGCCGGGCCTCTTCCACTTTGAAGCCGGCACTGACCAGTGCGTCCCGCACCGCTGCCAGCGAATCTCGCGGGGTGTATATCTCGTAAAATTCGCCCCCGTCTTCCACATCGTCCGCACCGGCGTCTGCCGCTACAAGGAATAGCTCTTCGTAATCCACGCCCTGGGCCGGGACGGTGATGTAACCTTTCTGCTCAAATTGCCACATGACCGCCCCCGGCGAGGCCAGGCTCCCGCCGCTGCGGTTGAAGATACGCTTGATCTCGGAGATGGTGCGGTTGCGGTTATCGGTCAGGGCGATGACGAGCATGGCTACGCCGTGCGGCCCGTATCCTTCGTAGGTTATCTCTTCAAGGGCGGTTGCCTCGTCACCTCCGCCGGTGCCGCGCTGGATCGCCCTTTCGATGTTGTCTTTGGGCATGTTGGCAGCTTTGGCCCGCTCTATCGCCAGCCGCAGCCGGACGTTCGACTCCGGATCGCCGCCACCATCTCGTGCCGCTATGGTTATCTCACGGGCCAGCCGGGTGAATAGTTTGCCTCGCTTGGCGTCCTCGGCTGCCTTCTTACGCTTGATGGTGGACCATTTGCTATGACCTGACATGACTTGCTCTCCAGAGGGAATAACCGGGTCTTTTGAGAGAATTATAGCCCCAACGGAGTCGGTAGTCCAGACGGCGATGCCTCTTGACTTGGGGGGCAATATCGGTTATCATAGATGTACCTGCATGTACGGACAGGTACGTATAACATGCGGGAGACGAAATGAACTTCCGGGTCTCAAAGGACAGCTCTCTCCCCCTCCATAGGCAGCTACTCAACGAGCTGCGACACGCAATCCTCAGCGGGAAGCTCAAGCCGCACGAGCGTCTGCCAGGGGAGATCGAACTGGCCGAGCAGTTGGGCATCAGCAGGGAAACCGTCCGCCGGGCCTGGCAATCCGCCCAGGAGGAAGACCTGATCTATAAGGTGCCCGGAAAGGGCACTTACGTCTCGGAACCACAACCCACCCAGTCCACTATGATGGTGGTCGGCTTCTTGATCCCGGAGTTCCGCAGTACGTTCGATAGCCATTTGCTTTCCGGCGCCGAAGGGGTGCTGCGCAAGCATGGATACCGCCTGCTGTTCGCCCATACCGACCGTAAAGTCTCCGAGGAAAACCGACTCCTGGCCGAGATGTGCTCTGAGGGCGCGGTCGGCTTCCTGATCTGGCCCGCAATGGGGGACGCAAAAGGTAGATTCCTGGCCGAACCGCAAAATTGCTCCGTCCCGGCAGTGCTGATGGATAGGCCAATACCGGGCCTGGCATTGCCATGCGTCAGCAGCCGAAACTATATGGGCGGGAGATTGGCCGTGGAGCATCTGCTGGAGTTGGGACATCGGCGGATCGCGTTCCTGGCCAGGCCACATCTGGAGCTGTGGCCGGTGGCCGAAAGGCTGCGGGCTTATCAGGATGCGATGCGGGAGGCCGGGGTGGAGCCGCTACCACCATTACTCATCGGCGCCCCAAGGGAGTTGAGCGCATATGAGGCCTATACCCAGATCAATACCGATGAGATCTCCAGGATCGCCGAGATACTGAAACGGCCCGATAGGCCAACCGCCATTTTCGCCATGAACGATTGGATGGCCCTGAAGGCACTACACGCGGCGGAACGGGTGGGACTCAGGGTGCCGGATGACCTCTCGTTGGTGGGATTCGATAATCTGGAGCTGGCGGAGCATCTGGACCCACCGTTAACTACGGTGGCCCAGGATCCGATGATGATAGGAGCCGAGGCCGCCCGACGCCTGGTGGCGCTGATCAACGGCGAATCGGTCGGCGATGTTATGACATTGATCCCTACACGCCTGGTGGTGCGGGCTTCAACCGCACCGCCACCCGAATAGGCACCGGAAAGGAGGTGAGCGAGAACAAACGCCCCTGATAAAACGCAGGTCTGTTTCGGTTGATCGCGAGGATCGCTAAGGCCCTAACGAGGAGGGAGGACTATGTTCAAGGTGAAGCCGCTTCTGACGTCGCTTTTCGTGGTAGCGATGGTGCTCGGCACACTCGGCGGCTCGGTCATGGCGCAGGAGGAGATCACGCTGACCATGACCTGCCGGTGCGTCGCGGGTGGGGTGAACAATAACCTGGTCGTGTGGCTCACGACTTATGTGATCCCAACCTTCGAGGAGATGATGGCCGAGCAGGGGAAGAATGTCACCGTGGAGCTGGTCGAGTTCGGCGGCAGCGACGAGCAGCTCAAGGAGCAGTACGCGCTCGACCTGGGCGTCGGCGGGGGATATGATGTGTTCGCCTTCGACGGCTTCTGGATCCCGGAATTCGTCGAGGCAGGGCTGCTCCAGCCGCTAAACCAGATCGCCGGCGAGGCGGTTGACGAGTGGGAAGGATGGGAGCATATCCCGCCCGGCATCCAGGCGATCATGAGCTATCGGGGCGAGGTCTACGGCATCCCGGCAGGCACCGATGTGCGCGAGATTTTCTACCGCCGCGACCTGTTCGAGCAGGCCGGGATCGAGATGCCCTGGCAGCCCACCAGCTGGGACGAGCTCCTGGATACCGCCCGCCAGCTGAAGGACGCCGGGATCGAGATACCGCTCCAGATCAATGCCGGTACCTCGATGGGCGAGGCAACTACTATGCAGGGCTACTTCATGGTGCTGCTGGGCGCGGGCGATCATATGTACGACTTCGACGAGGGCAAGTGGATCGTCAGCAGCCCGGCCATCCTGGATGCGCTCAACTTCTATTACACCGTCTACGTGGAGGAGGGGCTGGGCGACGCCCGGATGCAGCTGGTGGAGGATGGCCGCAATCGCTCGTTCGAGGCGTTCCGCGATGGCCGCATCGCCATGCTGGTCGAGGGCGACTGGTTCTGGCGCTCGGTGCTGGTGCGGGAGATGGGCGTCGAGGATAGGAACGCGCTGGTCGACTGGGCTATGATGCCCGCCAGGGAACCCGGTGCGGGCTATCGCGGCCAGGATTTCGTGACTATCTCCGGCGGCACCGGCTGGGTGCTCAACCCCAATACCGAGCATCCGCAGGAGGCATGGGAGTTGCTCGCTTATATGTCCAGCCGCGACTCGCAGCGCGCCTGGGAGCTGATCCAGCCGCGTATCAACTTCCGCGACGATGTGCCGGTGGCCGGCGACCCGGTGATGACGGCTATGGCCGAGGCTCTGCTGCCCCTGACTACGGTTCGCCCAATGCTGCCTGAGTATGCGCAGATCTCCTACGAGGCGCAGTTGATGACCGAGCGTGTGGTCTCCGGCGAGATGACGCCCGAGGAGGCTATGGCCGCTTACGCCGAGGCCGTCACCGAGCTGGTCGGCGAGGAGAATGTGATCGTCATCCCGGTCGAGTAATCAGTGCCTGTATAGCATGGGGCCGGGCTACGGGTACAGCCCGGCCCTTTATTCGCGTCAGGGGAAAGAGGATGGAAGAACGCTCCGCAGGTGTGTTTTCCGGTAAGGTGGGGGCCGCGTTCCTGATCCCGGCCTTGTTTTTCATCGTCGTCTTTCTGATCTTCCCGTTTGTGTGGATTTTTTACCTCAGTTTCACCAATCAGACTCTGACCGGCGCTGCCGCCGCAAATCCGCAGTTCGTGGGGCTGGCCAACTACGCCCGGCTGTTCGATTTCGAAAGGTGGATGCGAGCCGGTGAATTCGGCAGCTCACTGTGGATCACAACCAGGTTCGTGCTCGGCTCGGCCCTGATCGGGCAGGCAGGTCTGGGTATGTCGGTGGCGCTGGCGTTCTACCGCCGCAGGGGGTTTTTGCGCGAGATGGTCTATACGCTGGCCGTCCTGGCCTGGATCATCCCGGAGGTGGTGGTCGCGTTCTGCTGGTGGGCATTCCTGGATTGGAGATCGGGCACCCTGAACCATATATTGGGTTCCCTGGGACTTGGGCAGCCGGATTGGCTTTTCGACCACCCGTTGCTTTCGATCATAATTTTCAATACCTGGCGCGGGGCCGCCTTTTCGATCCTGCTTTTTTCGTCGGCGCTGGAGACTATACCGCCTTCGTACATCGAGACGGCGGATGTGGTCGGGGCGTCGGCCTGGCAGAAGTTCCGCGATATTCTGTTGCCAATGCTGCGCGGCCACGTTTTGACCGATCTGATCCTGATCACGCTCTGGACTTTCAACGTCTTCACGCCGTTCCTGCTGACCGGAGGCGGGCCGGTATTCCGCACACAGCTTGTCTCGATATATACCTACCGGACTGCGTTCAAATTCTTTGAGTTCGGCAAGGGCAGTGCCATAGCGGTGGTGATGATGCTCATCAATCTGGCCCTGGCAATGGGCTATCTGACTATGTTGCGCCGCCGGAGGGTGACGGCATGAGGGTTTACGAATCGCCTGTGGCCAGGATCGGCCTGACTGTGTTCGCCCTGGCCGTGGCCGGGTTTTTCGCCTTGCCCCTGCTCTGGTTGATCACGGCGCCTTTTAACCCCAGGACTACGCTGGCGGTCGAGTTACCGTCGGAGCCGTCGCTTTCCAACTTCGAGACGGTGTTCGGCAATAGTTTCGCGGTTCGGGCGCTATTTGTGAACAATCTGATCATCGCAGGCGGTACGATGGTGTTGGTGGCGGTGATAGCCACCCTGACTTCGTACGGGCTTTCGCGCACACGCATCCCTGGCCGCGACCTTTTGATATACGTGCTGATCCTGTTCTCGTCGGTGGTCAGCGGGACGGCGGCTATGGTCCCCATCTTCTTGCTGGCATACAATCTGGGCCTGGTGGATACGCTCACAGGCGTGATCCTGGTGATGACCGGGGGGTATCTGCCTTCGGCTATATTCATTATGCGCGATTTCGTGGATTCGATACCCCGTTCATACGAGGAAGCGGCCCTGGTCTGCGGGGCATCGCCTTTGCGCATTTTCATGGATATAGCGGTGCCGCTGGTACGCCCCGGTGTGATGGTGGTGGCGGTCTGGACGTTTGTCAACGCCTGGGGCGCCTTCCTGATCCCGGTGGTGCTGTTGCGCAGCCCGGAAAATATGCCCGCGTCGGTGGCGTTTTACTCGTTCTATACCGAGGCCGGGACGCCGCTACTGACGCTCGTATCGGCATATGCATTCCTCTATACCATACCGGTGCTTCTGCTCTACCTTCTGGTCAATTGGAAGTTCGGCTTCCGCTTCTTCGGCGGCATTAAGAGGTGATGTGTAAACGATGGCACGAATACAGCTGGAACAGGTCACCAAGAGGTTCGGCTCGGTCACGGCGGTGGACGGGATCAGCCTGGACATCGCCGACGGGGAGTTTTTCGCGCTGCTGGGGCCTTCTGGATGCGGCAAGACTACTACTTTGCGCCTGATCGCCGGCCTTGAGCTGGCAGATGAGGGCACGATCCGCATCGGGGATCGGGATGTGACCCGGTTGCGCCCACGCGAGCGCGATGTGGCAATGGTCTTCCAGGACTATGCCCTCTATCCGCATATGACGATCCTGGATAACATCGGTTATCCGCTGAAGGTAAGGGGGGTGCCACGACAGGAGTTGAGACGACGGGTGGCCGAGGTGGCCGAAAGGCTTCAGATAGCCGAGTTGCTGGAGCGACGCCCCGCCCAACTTTCCGGCGGCCAGCAACAAAGGGCCTCGGTCGCCAGGGCGGTGGTACACCAGGCCCAGGCGTTCCTGTTCGATGAGCCACTCAGCAACCTGGACGCCAAGCTCCGGGTGGAGGCCCGCGCATTCCTCAAGCACCTGCAAAGCGAGATGGGCATAACCACGGTCTACGTGACACATGACCAGGCCGAGGCAATGGCCCTGGCCGACCGGATCGCGGTTATGAAC